>JAVFAG010000054.1:1328-20653 GCA_034002585.1 Paludibacter sp. | reverse complement strand
ATCTCCCAATCGATCCCACCATCCAGGTGCGTAGCGGAACGCCGTTAGCATCGTAATACTGTTGCTGAAACTCTGCTTTCAGCCTGGTCATATCTACATTCGACGGACATTCGGCGCGGCATCCTTTGCACGAAAGACAAAGCTCCATCACTTCCCGGATTTCTTCGTGGTCGAAAGGATTGTTTTTAGTGGAGTGGGTAAGGTATTCACGCAAAATATTTGCCCGTGCCCGCGTTGTGTCTTTTTCATCCCGCGTAGACATATAGCTGGGACACATAAGTCCGCCGGTAATTTCGGTTTTGCGGCAATCGCCCGAACCATTGCATTTTTCAGTGGCTCTTAGAATACCCTGATCGGCTGAAAAGTCGAAATAGGTTTTCAGTTCTTTTACCGGTTCGCCCGGTGTGTACCGCAGCGAACTGTTCATGGGCGGAGTGGCCGTTATTTTTCCCGGATTAAAAATGCCCTGTGGATCCCAGCAATTCTTAATTTCTTCAAGTAAGTGGTAGTTGTGTTCTCCTATCATCAGCGGGATAAATTCTCCCCGCAACCGGCCATCGCCATGCTCACCGCTGAGCGAACCACGGTACTTTTTTACCAGTAAGGCAACTTCCCGTCCGATGGTACTGAACAACTGAACATGCTCTTTGTCTTTTAAATTCAACACCGGTCGCAGGTGCAATTCACCCGAGCCAATATGCGCATGATACACACAATCAAGCCCATAGCTTTTAATCAGCTGCCGGAAATCGTTCATGTACGCTTCCATGCTTGTCACCGGAACCGCCGTATCTTCAATTAAACTCACAGGTTTGGCATCGCCCACCATATTGGAAAGTACACCCAACCCCGACTTGCGGAGGTTCCACACCTTGTTTATTTCGGCACCAAAAATCAGCGGGAAGTGATAACCGTAACCTGCTGCCCGCATTGCTTTTTCCAGTTTAGCAGCGATTTCT
The DNA here is from genome assembly GCA_034002585.1 of Paludibacter sp. Lineage (GTDB taxonomy): Bacteria > Bacteroidota > Bacteroidia > Bacteroidales > Paludibacteraceae > Paludibacter. Next base: position 19,694 of record JAVFAG010000054.1, on the reverse strand, counting down.
TCAATTTCGTCACGACTTTCACGGGCAAATTCCACAATCAGGAGTGCAGCGGGATCACCCTGAATAAAAGCCCGGTTTTTTTGTTGGGCCAGATTGCCTTTGGTCAGTTCAAGGATGGTGTGGTCCATCAACTCAACAGCACCGGGTTGATAAGTAAGAGCAATCAGATTGGCGGCAAAAACCTGTTCGAGCTTCTCAAAATGAATAGCAACCACTCCTTTTACAGGTGGTGGAAGCGGAACCAGGTTGAGTTTAATTTCTGTGGTGAAGGCCAGCGTTCCTTCAGAACCGGCCAGTAATTTACAAAAATTGAACGGAATGCCATTGCCTGTAAACGGATCGGTTTCAAGTAATAAATCGATGGCATAGCCTGTATTGCGGCGATGCAGCAAAGGGTCGGGAAATTCCCTGCGGATTGCTTTCTGATTATGGGTATCCGAAAGTATAGTATGTATCTGTCGATACAGCTGATTTTCGAGCGAACTACCTTCGCATTTTAGATGAAAAGCTTCAGTATTCAGTTCACTGAAAACCACTTCACTTCCATCACTAAGAATAGCTTTTATTTCCAACAGATGATCGCGGGTACTTCCATACAGTATAGAATGGGCCCCGCAGGAATTATTTCCCACCATACCGCCCATCATACAGCGATTGGAGGTCGAGGTTTCAGGGCCAAAGAATAAACCATGTGGTGACAAATACTTGTTCAGCTCGTCGAGAATAACTCCTGGTTGCACTCTCACCCATTTTTCTTCCACATTCAGCTCCAGGATGCGGGTGAAATGCTTCGACACATCAACTATAATTCCTTTTCCTACTACTTGTCCGGCAAGCGAAGTTCCTGCTGTTCGCGGTATCAGCGGAAGTTGCCGGGTATGTGCATACTCAATCAGCGCTTTTAATTCTTCGACAGAGGAAGGATAGGTAACTGCATCAGGAATTTCGCGATACGCCGATGCATCGGTAGCATACAGTGTGCGGTGAAATATATCGGTGTGAAAGGCGGGAAGTACGTTCATTGTAAACTGTAAATGTGAGGTACAAAAGTACAATAAAATGGATTCTATCCAAAAATCCCCACAGCTGATGAGATGAATTGGCAAAAATCACTACATATAGTGATTGTGCTTCAGAGGTGTGAGCCGTACTTTTGCATCAGAATTTTTAATTTAATTGAATCAGAATGAAAAAACTTCTTTACACTTTAGTTTTGGTCTCAGGGTTTTTAGTGCTGAATGCCGAGGAATCAGCTGTTTATCAAAATACTGCTGAGAAATTGATTACATCCGGTGGAAATTTAACAATAGGAGGGTATGGCGAAGTACACTACAACCAGCGACTGGACAAAGATGTGCGCTACAACGGCTTGCTCGATGTGCACCGTATCGTCATGTTTTTGGGATATAACTTCTCTGAAAAAACGCAATTTGTATCGGAAGTGGAATACGAATATGCGAAGGAATTGTGGGTCGAACAGGCTTATATACAACATCAGTTAACTAACTCAGTCAATTTTCAGGCAGGCTTAATGCTGATCCCAATGGGTATAGTTAACCTTTATCATGAGCCGGTGACTTTCAACGGCGTGGAACGTCCATTGATTGATAATAAGATTGCCCCTTCCACCTGGCGCGAAGTGGGTGTCGGCATCAATGGTACTATTCTTCCTTTAACCCTGAAGTATCAGTTGATGGTGGTAAATGGCCCTGTAAGTTACGATGGAAATGCCGGTTTAATGAGTGGTTCTAAAGGCATTCGCGAAGGCAGGCAAAAAGGCTCCAAATCGTATATGAGCTCTCCTAATCTTGCCGGTAGAGTTGAATATTTCGGAATTAACGGACTGAATCTCGGACTCTCGGCGTATATAGGTTCATCGCAAAGCAAACTGTACGATAAGTTGCCAAAAACCAATCTTGCTGCTGTGGCTCGTGCCGATTCATCAGTGGTTGGTATCTCAATGCTTGGACTGGATGCGCGTTTTCAACGTAAAGGTCTGGAAGCCAGAGCACAGTTGTATTATGCCGGAATTTCGAATACCGAAGCTTACAATGTTTTTACTAAAAAAGCCGGAACGAACAACGATCTGGGAAGTGCGATGAGTGGTTATTATGCTGAAGTGGGATACAATGTATTGCAGGGTCGTTCGAATACGGTTGGTTTAGTTCCATTTGTACGGTATATGGCGTATGATATGCATGCTGAAGTATCCGGAATTACACACAATAAAGCCTATAACGAACAGGTAATAACCACGGGATTAACCTGCCGGATTAACAAAGGAGTTGTGTTGAAAGCCGATGTTGATGTTGCAAAAACAGCAGCAGCAACAAAATGGATAACTACCTTTAATGCAGGGGTTGGAGTGATGTTTTGAGATTTTGAAATTAGTCGGATTGTAAAGTTATGGTAAAGGTGGCATGCGAGTTCCATGCAACTTTTAAAAAATCAATTATTACCGCATGAAAAGTGTATTAATTAGCATAGTGATGATACTTCCGGTGATGCTTCTGGCATCGCCGGAAGCGTTGGATAAAAACCTGGTTCGCGATGTGGAAAAGTGGCTGCAGGTAGATAACTACGAGTTAATACCTGTAAAAACACCTTCACAATCATCGGTAAGTGGAAATTATTTTCAGATACAGGTAGCCGGTCAGGTGAAAGGTTTTCTCTATACAGGACGTGTGAATACAGTACGATCGGCTGCTGCCCGTTCCGGACAAAGTTCTTATTCGGAATATTTCGACTATTATATTTTCTACGACCCGCAACTAACCATTCAGAAAGTAAAGGTTATGAGATATAAGGCAACCCATGGTCAGATGATCAGCGCCCCTTCCTGGCTCAAACAGTTTCAGGGTTATAAACCCGGACAACCATTAGAGCCGGGTATCCAGGTGGATGGAATCTCCGGAGCCACCATTTCGGTAAATAATATCACCTTTGATATTCGTAAAAACAGCAGGATTCTGCGCGACTTAGTGCGTCAGTAGGCACCTGAAAATGGTAATCGACAGTAAAGTTTGGAAACAGATTTCATCCGGATTTGAGAACTGTTCGCAGATGGAAAACGACAAGCCTGTTGTGGCTGAAAGGAGTTAATCTGATCACATCCGTCTTACAGGAATGTTCGAAGCTCGCTCAGTTGGTTAATGGTAAAGGTCGCCGGTTGATTCGGCTTTATTTTTCCTTCCAGCGGATAATACACCTGGTCGATTCCGGCATTTATAGCGCCCTGTATATCAGCAGTATACGAATCGCCTATCATGATGCATTCTTCTGGGCGGGCCTTGTTGAGCTGCATGGCGTATTCAAAAATTTTCGGGTCAGGCTTCAGGGCCCCGGCTTCCTCCGAAAGTACGATATGTGCGAAATAATGCCTGATTCCGGAACTGTCTATTTTTCGGTGCTGGGTTTCCTTAAAACCATTGGAGATGATTGTTAGCGGATACTTTTTCACCAGAAAATCCAGTATTTCCAACGCTCCGGGCATCAAAACCTTTTGGGTAGGAAGGATGTCTAAATACTGATGACCAATAGCTTCTGCAAGCTCAGCATCATCGACTCCCATTTTAGCCAGGGGATAGCGGAATCGCTCAGCTTTCAGAAAATCCTGGGTAATTTCACCTTTTCCATAGGCTTCCCACAATTCGATATTCCGCTTGGCATAGATACGAAAAAATTCGTCGAAATCGCTGAAATATCGAGCAAGCCCGCGATCGTTGAACATCAGTTCGAGCGAAATGCGGGCATTGGTATGAAAATCCCAGATGGTGTCGTCGAGATCAATAAAAACAAAGCGATACCGATCCATACTCAATCAACTTCTATCACCAGGTATTTGCTAACGCTCCAGAATTCTTCAGAATCGGTAATTAATAAGGTGAAGCTGTTGTTCTCCTTTTCGAGCGAGTAAGAAGAGCGGGGGTGGGTACTCAATATCTTTGCTTTAGAAGAATAGAGTGGAATTGATTTAGTCTTTCGGGCATCGATACGTACAAAATAATTTTTATTGAAATCGCTTTCCAGTACACGTCCCGGACGGAACCAGCCATCGGAAGTAATTATTTTTTGTTCCTTAAGCTCATTACGTGTGCCGAACACATACCAGGCGGTATGAATTGTCTCATCCTGCTCGAGTATTTTGGTTGTTTTCTTTTCGTTTTCCTCCTTCAACTCTTCCATGTCGGAGCTTATTGTCTCAATCTCGTCGCTTAACTGATAGATCAACGCATCTTTTTCTTCCAGCTGAGCCTCCAGTTCTTTCACTCTAAGTGTTTCTTCCTCCAGCGCTTTCGTAAGTCGGGCAATGGTGCGCTCCAATTCTGTCGATTTGATGGTGCTTCCCCGAAGCTGCTTTTTCAGTCGTTCAATCTCCTCTTTATTGGCACGCAACATTTCGTTGATATAGGCCAAATCATCAGTGATTTTGCTGCGGGTATCCATATCGGTATCTTCCCCGATAGGTTGCATGGAAATTACTTTCTCGGCTTTTTTAATTTTTTCGATGTTCAGTTCGATCTGATTCATCGTGGCAAAATAACTGTCGATTTCTTCCTGCATACGTTCCTGCACAAGGGCCAACGAGTCCCGCTCTGCCTGAAGGGCTTCGTAATCCTGCGTTTTGGTGTTACATCCCGACATCAACAACGCAATGAGTGCTACAGAAAGAAATATTTTTGTCTTCATACGACTAACACAACCTTTTTAACTAACGGTTTAAAATTCAGTGCAAAATTACGCTTATTATTCTAATCCTGCAACAATTAACACAATTTCACCTTTGGGTGGATGTTGGGTGTACCAACTACTTAATTCTTCCAGACTTCCCCGTTTTGTTTCTTCGAAAAGTTTCGAAATTTCACGAACTACAGCGGCTTTTCGATCCTTTCCAACTACTTCAGCCAGTTGGGTCAGGGTTTTCACCAACCGGAAGGGCGATTCGTAAAACACCATCGTTCGTTTTTCTTCTGCCAGAAATTTAAGTCGTGTTTGCCGACCTTTCTTTTGAGGAAGAAATCCCTCGAAGCAGAAACGGTCGTTGGGCAGTCCTGAACTTACCAAAGCAGGCACAAAGGCGGTAGCCCCGGGAAGGCATTCCACATCGATGTCGTTTTCCACGCAGGCCCTCACCACCAAAAATCCCGGATCGGAAATGGCAGGTGTACCAGCATCAGAAATCAACGCTATGGTTTGTCCCGAACGAATACGCTGAACAATTCCATCCACGGTTTTGTGCTCGTTGAACTTGTGATGCGACATCATGGGAGTTGCAATTTCGAAATGCTTGAGCAAAAAACCACTGGTGCGGGTATCCTCAGCCAGAATCAGATCAGCTTCCTTCAGTATCCGTATGGCCCGGAAGGTCATGTCTTCCAGGTTACCAACGGGAGTGGGAACGACGTATAGCTTCATGTTAAATAAATTTTCGACGCACGATGGCATAAAAATCCTTTGCAACTTCATTATCGGTTTCCCATCCGTATTTTTTTTGCAGAAATGCCTCAATCTCGTTGAAACTGGCCAGCAGATTGATGTAGCTGAGCATTTTATTCATTTCTTCGCCATTGTTACGGAAGAGCTCCCGCTGAAAACGGAATCGGTCGCCAATGCTGATGGACTGACGAATGTCGTCGATTTTTTTGTTGGCCATCGCGTTGTTCAAACGATCCGACTCGCGCGTAGAATGCATATCGTTTCGGGTGATGCCGTTATTGATGGTTTCACCCAGCGTTGATTTGCGAATTTCGGGCACTTCAGTAGCAGGCTCTGCAATAACTACAGGTTCGGGAGTTGTACTATGTTCAGGTGCTTCAGTGGCAGGCTCTGAAACTTTGCTGACAGGTTCCGGCGCCACTTCCGGTTGTGGTACCTCTGCGACAAGCTCAGGAACTTCTTCAACTTCCGATTCCGGTTCATGTGCAGCTTCTGGTTCCGGAATCGTTTCCTCAACCGCCTTTTCTTCATCGACAACAGATACAACTGATAGCTCTTCAGCCGATTCATCCTCATTGAAACTAATCTCCGGTGCATTCACCGGATTTGTAACAGTCTCATCAAACGCCAAAGAATGCTTCAAATCACCCAGTTCGTAGAGGTATTGCTTGATGTCATTGGTCTTTAACTGAGCCAATTGAATTAACGCATCGGGATAGCTGGTCATTTGCTCGAATCCCTCAGTTAAAAGGATCAAGTCGTCAATATTCTTTTTCAGTAGACTTACAATCAGTTCTCTGTTCATATCTTTTTTTGAAATTACTTTTTTCAATCCTAATTTTTTCTATTTTTGCAGGGAGAAGTTTCTCCGCCTTAAACGGTGTAAAGTTAGTGATTTCGAATCGAATTAAAATATAAAAAATAGCTAAATTTCAGGTAGTATCATGATTTATTCAGAGCAGAATGGTTTATCGACCCACAAGAGGGGAAGTATTGAGGTGATTTGTGGTTCGATGTTTTCGGGCAAGACGGAGGAATTGATTCGCCGCCTGAAGAGGGCCCAGTTTGCAAAACAGTCGGTCGAAATTTTTAAACCCAAGATTGATACGCGATACTCCGACGATGAAGTGGTTTCGCACGATCGAAATTCCATTCGCTCCACCCCTGTTGAATCGTCAGGCAGCATTCTGCTGATGTCGAACGATGTGGATGTGATTGGTATTGATGAAGCTCAGTTTTTCGATGAAGGGCTGGTGGAAGTGTGCAACCGTCTGGCCGATCAGGGCATCCGGGTGATTGTAGCCGGACTTGATATGGACTATAAAGGTATTCCTTTTGGTCCGATGCCGGCACTGTGTGCTATCGCCGAGGATGTGTATAAAGTGCATGCTATCTGCGTTCGGTGCGGATCGCTGGCCTATGTGTCGCATCGGCTGGTGGCAAGCGATAAACGTGTTCTGCTGGGCGAAACACAGGAATACGAGCCCATTTGCCGCACTTGTTTCGCAAAAGTGAATCAGAAATAAGTTTTTCCCGTAAAGTATTTTTAAATATTTACAGCTTATAAATTGTAAATATTTATGTATGTTTGCCGACTGAATTTGTAAAATCAATCAAAATCGTCAAAACAAAACTAGTATGTTAAAAAATCATCCCAAGGGCCTTATACCCGCTGCTCTTGCCAATATGGGCGAACGCTTCGGGTTTTACACCATGATGGCTATCCTGACTTTATTCCTGATGTCGAAATTTAATATTTCAGGAACAGAAGCCGGTTCATTGTATTCCATTTTTTATGGTGCAATCTATATCCTGGCATTGGTGGGAGGTATCATCGCCGACCGCCTGCGCAACTACAAAGGCACCATTATTACCGGACTAATTATTATGTCGGTAGGCTATGTGTTACTTTCGATGCCGGCGCTCATTACTACACAGTACATTGCATTGGCAGCATTGTTGGTAATTGCTTTTGGTAATGGATTGTTTAAAGGAAATCTGCAGGCATTGGTCGGACAAATGTACGACAACGATGAGTACCGAGCTAAACGCGACTCCGGGTTCCAGATTTTTTATATGTTTATTAATATCGGTGCTATGTTTGCCCCATTCCTGGCTACCTGGGTGCGCAATACCTTCGTGAAAATGCAGGGTTTTGCCTACGATGCCGACCTGCCGGGACTTTGTCACCAGTACCTGGATGGTAAAATGAGTGAAGAAGTAATCAGTGGTCGTTTTACTGAATTAGCTACAAAGGTTTCAGCCGGCGTTACTCCGGTTGATTTTTCAACCTTCGCGGTGAATTACCTCGATGCTTTTAATACCGGTTTCCACTATGCCTTTTTAACTGCCGTAGGTGCAATGCTTATCTCATTAGTAATATTTATCGCAACCAAACGTCACCTTCCAACTCCCAGTAAAAAAGAAACCGTTAAACCCAATATCTCAGCTGAAGAAATACGGGCGAATGCACACGAAATCCGTCAACGTATTTATGCTCTCCTGGCTGTTTTTGGAATCGTGATCTTCTTCTGGTTTTCGTTCCACCAAAATGGTCTTACACTTACGTATTTTGCAAAAGATTACACCTTGCTGGGTGGATGGTTCCCCTCCGCTGAAATCTTCCAGTCCATTAATCCGTTTTTGGTAGTTTTCCTTACACCTATTGTAATCTGGATCTTTGGTCGTTTGGCCAAACGAGGTAAAGAGCCCTCCACGCCCCGGAAAATTGCAATCGGTATGGGTATAGCTGCTTCTGCATTTGTGTTGATGGCAATTGGATCCATTGGCTTGCCGGTGCTAAGCGATGTAACTGCTCAGGGTGGTTTAACCGATTCATTGCGCGTAACACCCTGGTTGCTTTTCTTTACCTATTTCATCCTCACGGTAGCTGAATTATTTATATCACCGCTGGGACTCTCGTTTGTGTCGAAGGTTGCTCCTCCTCATATGCAGGGACTCATGCAGGGCGGCTGGCTTACTGCAACAGCCGTAGGTAACTTCTCTCTGTTCCTGGGAGCAATGATGTACGAGAACATTTCAATCTCGATAACATGGACAGTATTTGTTGCCGTGTGTCTGGTATCGATGCTAGTAATGCTCGGAATGGTTAAGTGGCTCGAAAAGGTGGCTAAGTAAGTTCTTCCAGAAGTCCTTCACAGGCATCTTCGAGCAGATCGATAACATGCTCAAAACCGGAATCCCCGCCGTAATACGGATCGGGGATTTCTGTTGCCCTGTGGATACGACAAAAATCAGTCATTCGTTTGATTCTGGACTGCTGTTCTGAAGTTTTCGCCATCCCAAACAGACGCTCCACATTGTGGTTGTCCATACCGATAATCAGATCAAAAATTTCCAGGTCTTCTTGTTGTATGCGTCGCGAACGAGAGTTGAGGTGATAACCTCTGCGGGAAGCGTGCTGTCTCATTCGTGCATCAGGTAGCTCTCCGGAATGGTAGGCTGAGGTGCCTGCCGAATCAATTACGAAGCTGGTTTCAAGCCCTTTGTCGGCTACTAATTTACGGAATATTCCCTCGGCCATGGGCGAACGGCAAATGTTGCCCAGGCACACAAAAAGTATTTTTTTGGATGACATAGTTGATTGATAGTGTTAGTGTTGCAAGGTGTTGTCAACGATTTCAGAGTTCAGTTCCGGATTGGTTGTGGTATTTTCTGCCGGAGTAGTTGCTAAATAACTATCGCGAATTACCCAGCGGTTGTAATACGAAAACATCAGGGTAGTCATAGGAAGTGCGATAATCATCCCTATTATTCCCATCAACGAACCCCAGATTGATAACGATAGCAGAATAACTGCAGGTCGCATGCCTGTCACTTTTCCCATTATTTTGGGCACCAGAAACATATCCTGAAAGCCCTGTACTAGTGCAAAAACAATCAGCACACCCAATACAGCGCTGCCCAAAGATCCACCCGGTTCAGCTGCTTTTAAAAGAATCAAAAAGAATCCCGGAACTATAGCAACAGTTTGCAGATAAGGCACCAAATTAAGTATCCCCACAAAGATACCAAACAGAATAGCCATTGGAAGGTCGATAATCACAAAACCGATTGAAAATAAAATTCCTACAATCAATGCGATTAAAGCCTGTCCTCTGAAATATCGATTCATGTTAAGTTCAATATCACCTGCAATTTCTTTTACTATTCCACGGTATTTAGGAGGTATAATCGCCGGCCAGCCATTGTTAATATTCTCATAATCCTTCAGGATGAAAATCAGGTATAATACCACAATAATCAGGGCTACTGTGCTGATAATAAAGGTCATCGAATTTCCAAGAATATCCCACACCTGAGGTATTACTTTTTTTACAATATCAATGGCATCGGGATTTTTAAGTAATTCAACAACGTCGATTTCACTAATGTAATTTACCAGTAAGTTTTGCCATGAGATAGGGAGGATGCTGTCGAAGGTAAAATTGAGGGTGAAGTTTTGAAGCAATACCGACAGGTTTTTAATCTCAGCTGCTATAGGCGGAATTAACAGAAAAACACTGCCGGTGATAATGCCAGCACTGAGTAAAAGTGTCACAACAATTGAAAGTACCCTGCTTTTCAGCTTCAGTGTATATTGAAAAAAACTTACAATAGGATGAAGTAAATAAGCCAGCAACCAACCTACAAAAAAAGGTGTAAGCACTCCACCAAGCCGGCGGATCAATAAAAACAACAGGGTGAGTACTGCAAGACCTATTACGATTCGTACTACCCGGTCGAAGGTATAAGGAGTTTTCAGAGTGTCGGGCATGTGATTACTGATTTTAGTTTATTCGGTATCATTCCAAATCTCCCAGGATGCGAGGGCTTGTCCCCAAAGCATTTCCAGACCATTGATAATGGTTGCACCCTTTTCTTTACCCTTTTGCAGGAAAAGTGTTGTCTCAGGTTTATAAATAACATCATACAGAAGGTGTTTGTTGCTGATGGCTTCGTACGGAATCGCCGGACAGTCATCCACATTGGGAAACATGCCCAATGGCGTACAATTTACAATGACAAGGTATTCGGCCATCATTTCAGGTGTGAGCTCACCGTAGCTGAGTTGTCCTTCCCTGCTGTTTCGTGATACAAAAGTAGTTTGTAGTCCTCTTTTACGAAGCACATAGTCGATGGCCTTCGAAGCTCCACCGGTACCGAGAATTAATGCCTTTTGATGTATATCTTTTAGAAATGGACTGATGGAATTCTCGAAACCGATAGCGTCGGTATTGAATCCTTTGAGCTTCACCGTATCATTTTTACGTATGAAACGAATTACATTCACTGCACCTATTTCAGCAGCGGTTTCATCCAGTTCGTCGAGGTACTGCATCACAGCCTGCTTATGCGGAATGGTAACATTCAGACCATCAAATTGATTAGCCTGTACCAGCGCCGGAAACTCAGAAATATCCTCAACAGGATACAGCTCATATTGAGCATCGATAGCTTCGCATCTAAACTTTTCAGTAAAAAATTGTTTCGAAAACGATTGTATGACAGGAAATCCTATTAATCCAAACTGACGCATGCTGTACACTTATTAGTTTTAAAATAAACAGTTTACAAATCGGCCTCAGGGCATAATTCATAGAATAATTTCAGGGCATCGAGGTTTTCATCCAGCGCCTTGTTCAACGAGTGAAGTGAAGCTTTCATATGGCCGGTTTTATGGTACGCCACAGCCATATATACATGTATATTCTGAAGGTCACTTTCGTTATCAGTAGCCAGGGCTTGTTTGTAATATTCAATGGCCAGGTTGAACTCCGATTTATCCATGCAGATATTCCCGATTGCCATGTAGGTTTCGGGTTGTTCGGGATCCAGTTTTACCGATTTCAGATAGGCCTGCAACGCTTCATCCACCCGGTCGACGCCAATAAGTCCTTCGGCCAGATATACCCAGGCTTCTGCTGCATCTTCGCGAATTTCGATAGCTCGTTGACTGAAGGCAATGCTGTCGACATAATTTTCCTGTTCCATCAGGCAAATTGCGATGCCGGTAAGTGCCTCGTAATTTTCAGGCTCCTCTTTTAGCGAACGGGAGTAGTACGTTATGGCTTCTTTGTACTGCTCCATTCGTTCGTAACATTCACCGATAAACAACCAGGTTTGCCAGTGCTCGGCCGCCATGGTCGAATAATTTTCGTATTCCTCAATTGCTTCCCTGTATTGTTGTAGCTGAAAATGGGTATGCGCTTTTTGCAATACCGTTAGTGAATCGTCGGGTCTGATAACCAGCGCATATTCATACGCAGCGAGTGCATTTTTAGTGTCATTGGCCGTGAAATAAATTTGTCCCAGGTTAAACCAGGCTTCCGGAGCATAGGGGTCGAGTTTCAAAATCCGGTTGTAGGTGGCAATTGCTTCGTTCACCCGGGCTTGTTGTTCGTAACAAAAGGCAAGTTCGTAGAGCAGTTCGCTGTTAGTCGGGTTGTACCCATCACCCCTGATGAGGAAAACTAATGCTGTTTCGATATCGAAATGTGCCAGGTAAATATAAGCGATATCCAGACAAACCACGTCGGTTTGTTGTTCTTCTTCTTTTATTAGCTTTTCGGCAGCAAGCAATGCTTCTTTCGGGCGGTCGAGGCGCACCAGAGCATCGATGCGCAACAGCTGAACCTCGTAGTCGTATTGGTTGGTGGTGTTCTCCAGAATCTGAAAAGCCTTGCGCGCATGTCCCGATGCAAGGTATATTTTGGCACGTTTGGTGAGCAGTCCGGGATTACCGGGATGAAGTTGAAAACCAAGTTCGAGTGCTTTCGAACTGTCGCGGGTACGCCCCCTGCGGAGATAATAATCAACAATCTGTTCCATTTCTTCCACATCGAAATAGCCGGGGCCCTTTTTCTCAGCAACAAAGGCTTCGTAGCGACGGATTAATTCGTCCGGCTCTTCATCGGGCAGAAAAGATAATTTTCGGTTCATCAGCATCGAATTTTTGCAAAAATACAGTATTAATTGCAATTCCCTAAATTGTGAAGCTAAAAAGTTATTAACAAGCCCCTTTTTGTAGTAAGCACGCATCCTGAACTGTTAAATATTCACTACCTTTGCAGTAAAACATCCTACAATATGAAGTTTAATCAGCTATTCAGGTATTGTCCGGTTTGTGGCAGTGCCGACTTCCATCAGAATAATGAAAAATCTATGAAATGCCACAGCTGCAATTTCTCGTGGTATGTCAATCCATCGGGTGCAGTAGCTGCTTTTATCCTCAATCCTAAGGATGAATTGCTGGTGACTATTCGTGCCAAGGAACCTGCTGTCGGTACCTGTGATTTACCGGGTGGCTTTGTGGATAATGATGAATCGGCCGAAGAAGCGCTGATTCGTGAGCTGAAAGAAGAGTTGGGCATTGAAGTCGTTCTTGTGAACTATCTTTTTTCGCTTCCTAACCAATATTTATACAGCGGATGGACACTTCCCACCCTCGATTTATTCTATCTCGTGAGAATCGGTACGGAAATTGTTCCTGTTGCCGCCGACGATGTAGCGGACTATTCATTCATACCGCTCAATCGCCTCGACCCACAGCAGTTCGGACTTAACTCCATCCGGAATGCCGTGAGTCGTTTTGTTGAAACCTATAAAAAGTAAAATATGATGAGAAAATTGATTTTCAGCATGTTACTGCCGGCTGTCATCACCCTGGTACAGGCACAGCAAAGCAGTGTGTACACCCATCCCGATAGGTTGTTCGAAGAAGGTAAAGACTTGTTTCAACAGGGTAAGTATGCCGCTTCGTACCGAAAGTTTGAGGATTATCTTTTAAATAACAGTAGGGCAACAGCCGGTCAGTTGCACGACGCCTCTTACTACATTGTTGCCAATGCGTTCGAGTTGAGGCAAAAAAACGCCGATGTGCTGTTAGAAAACTTCCTCCGCAATTATCCCTATACTCCATTTGCCGACCAGATTCGGTTTATGCAGGGAATGTTACGCTACGATGCAAAAAACTATCAGGCTGCTCTCGATTTATTTGAAACAGTAAAACCACAGCGTTTCGGAAAACGTCACCGTACGATGTATACCTTTGCTAAAGCTTATTCGTTGACTCAACTCCAACAGTACGCTGCTGCATCAGTTCTATTTAAGGAAATAAAAAATGAAAAATCGGAGTATCAGATTCCGTCGATGTACTACTATGCCTATAGCGAATACTACCTTAAAAATTATGCTTCAGCACTGCCCGAATTTCAGAAAGTGGAGCAGGTACCTCAATTTCGGGAGGATGTGACCTACTATCTTTTTCAGCTGTATTACCTTAACGGACAGACAGATTCGGTGCAACTGAAGGCTGATTATCTGTTGGCAAATTATCCCGAACATCCTAATAATTCGGAAGTGTATCGCATCAAAGGTGAAATTGCTTACAACGAAGGCAATTATCTTCAGGCAATCGATTTTCTGAAACGTTACGAAACGAAGTCTCAACGTTTGTTGCGCCATTCCTCGTATGTTATGGGAATGTCGTTGATACAAACCAATCGCCATTCGGCAGCAATTCCTTATTTGCAACAGGTTACCACCGAGAATGACTCCTTATCCGGAAATGCCTATCTTCACCTGGGACACTGTTTTATAAAGATAAGTGATAAAGTAAATGCCCGCATGGCCTTTGAAGCGGTTTTAAGATACCGCATCGATGATAAAATACGGGAACAAGCCATGCTGAATTACGCGCTTACCACCTACGAAACCACTTCCGCTTTTGGTGAATCGATAGTAGCACTGGAGCAATACCTCGATGAATACCCGAATACACAAGGTGCGTACAAGGTAAAAAACTATTTGGCATCGGCTTATATGGCGACCCGAAATTTTGAAGTAGCCTATGAATCGGTGAAGCGGGTTAAAAATCCAACACAAAAAATACTTGAAGCCCGACAGTACATCCTTTTTCAGTTAGGCTCCGAAGCGTTTGCTCAAAATCAGTTTGAAAAGTCGGTGAATTATTTTAATCTGGCAATAAAGGATAATTACCTGCCCCGTTTTACCGCCGAAAGTTATTACTGGCGCTCCGAAAGCTTTTACCGCCTGGGTAAGCTGACCAATAGTATTACCGATTTGCGGGCTTTCCTGGCACATCCTGAGGCCAAAGCCAGTAAGAATTATGTTATGGCTCATTACAGCATGGGCTATGCTCATTTCTCCAACCAAAACTACCGCGAGGCTCGTCGTTTCTATGAACTTTTTATGAATCTCGAACGCAATAAGACCTCTGATGTGTTTGCCGATGCGTTGAGTCGGGTGGGGGACTGCATGTTTTACGAACGCGATTTTGCAAATGCCGAGAGAGCCTATACACGGGCAGCCAATCTGAGTCGAACTACCGGAGATTATGCTCTGTTCCAGAGTGCTTACATGGCTGGCTTGCTAAAAAACTATTCCACAAAAATTTCGCGCATGAATTCGCTGGTGGAACTGTATCCGAATTCTTCGTACGTGGATGAGGCTCTGTACGAAACCGGTCGCGCTTTTATCATGCTCGAAAACGAAACTGAGGCGCTACGGGTGTATCGCCGGTTAGTTGCACAGCAACCCACAGCCGCTTCAGCTCGCAAGGCAGCCCTTGAAATTGGTTTAATCCTTCTGAATCAAAATAAGCTGAGTGATGCCATCACTGCCTATAAAGCAGTGATTGAGGCTTATCCCGGATCGGTGGAGGCATTTACTGCTCTTGAGGGCCTGGAGAGTATTTATATTGAACTCAACGACGTTCCGGCTTACCTTGCTTATTCCCAGTCTCTGAATATGACTCTTTCGGGAATGAGTACCAATCGTCAGGATTCAATCAGTTATATTGCAGCAGAAAGGCAGTATATGAATACCAATTATTCACAGGCTGTGAATGGATTTCGTGCTTATCTTCAAAATTATTGCACAGGTGGTCGTTATTGCTCCAGCGCGCAATATTACCTGGCAGATAGTTACTACAAGCTGAACGATACGTCCAATGCTATGAGCGAATACCGCAAGGTAATTGCTATCCAGGGTAATCAATATATGGAAGAAGCGTTGATGCGACTGGCAGAATTATCATATTCGATGCGGGATTTTAAAACTGCTTTGACTTATTTCAATCAGTTTGAACAGGCAGCACAATCGGCTGAAAGAAAGAATATGGCGCGATTGGGAGTTCTTCGTTCGGCGTATCAAATTCAGGATTACACGATGACCATTAAGGGCGCGGATGCCTTGCTCAACGATTCCCGTTCGTCGCAGGAAATGAAGTTTGAAGCCCGGTACCTCCGTGCAAAATCCTATGTTCAGTCGGGAAGAGCAAATCTGGCAATGGACGATTTAAAGGTGCTGTCGACCGATACACGCACCGAACAGGGAGCTGAAGCCAAGTATCTGCTCGCCAAACTGTATTACGATCAGAAAAGTTATGCTACTGCTGAAAAAGAAGTCCAGGAATTTGCTAAAATGAACACTCCGCATCAGTATTGGCTGGCCCGTAGCTTTATAGTGCTGGCCGATGTGTATATCATCCAGAAAAATGATTTTCAGGCGAAGCAGTACTTGTTAAGCCTCCAGCGCAACTACAAGGCGCAGGATGATATTCAGGAAATGATTGAAACCCGCCTGGCAGCTATTTCGAAACGCGAACGGGCAAAAGTGAGCAATTAATGCAGTATCAGAAATTTTAAATTTAGAATCCTATGAACCGAATATATGTAGTGTTGGCGCTTTTTTTTCCTCTTGTCCTGATAGCGCAGGATCCAACCATCGACCGTAATGTTACCGTTGAACGTGAATATCAACCCGTGATTGATGATGCTGGTAAGATTACAACTCTACCCGAAATTCCGGAACCTGTAACTACCCGTCAACGGGTCGATTACACCGATTTTTTTCATCCCTTACCACTTGGTCGCTTCCTTCACAGTTTGCCGATGACGGCTTTTGCAGAAGAACAACGTAAACGACAGGACGCTTTTGTCCGACTGGGAATGGGGAATTTCTGGAACACTCTTGGTGATGTACATCTGCCTGTTCTGAAAAAGGATAAAGACAGGCTCGACATCTCCATACAGCATCAGGGAACCTTCGGTAAGCGAAAATTCTCGCAAACTGTAGGAAGTATCGATTACAACCATCTTTTTAAAACTATTGAATTGATGGCATCCGTGGGCGGAACGCACCGGTTTTTCAATTATTTCGGAGCTAATTTTTCCGGAACAGGCGATCGTCTGCCAGCCGATACCTTACTTGGGCTGATTGGTGATGATACCCATTGGATGTATAGTGGTCAACTGGGTTTTCGTAGTTTGTCCGATAAGAGTAATTTCCGTCATAACGGTTATATCCGATACAATGCATTGAATCTGAAACTGGGATGGAAAGAAAAAGTGGTAAATGTTCATTACGGTTTTAGTACCTTATACAAAAAAAACCGACTTGGAATCGAATTTGATTTGAAAAATCTGACTTATGAAGCGCCTGTTCTGGTGTCGACAGTGTTTCCCGACTATTCAGTATTAGAAATTAATCCCTACTACCTCCTGGAAAAAAGAAATGCATCGCTCCGACTGGGTGCATCGGTTGCTGTTTCGTTTGTTACCGGCAGAGCTCTCAATCCTTCACCCGATATTCATGGGGAATGGAAGGTGTTTCCGAAATTCATGACCTTGTATGGAGGTGTTGGCGGCGGTTTTGCCACCATGACTCAGGACCGCTTGCTGAGCGAAAATCCCTGGGTGAAGCCCTCCCTGCGGGTAAAGGATATCTATACGCCAGTGAAGCCTTACATAGGATTTAACGTGAAACCGGTTCATTTCCTGTTGATTGATGCATTTGCAGAATACAACCTGATCAAGGACCAGTATTTCTTTGTAAACGATTCAGTATCATTAAACACTAATCCGTTTCTTCCCAACCAATTGTTTTATACCAATCAGTTTACAGTGGATTACAGCGATGCCTCTTTGTGGCGCATTGGGGGCCGCGTAAGCTTTCAGTACAAAAATCTGATAAGCTCCAGTGTGAAAGTTGTATCGAACAGATGGAAGACTGAAACCATTGCGCATGCCTGGATGAAGCCGGGCTGGGAGGCAGATTGGAATATTGATGTAACAGTGAATCCCAATCTGACGATCAGCTCTTCCTTTTTTTATGAAGGAATGCGGAAAGCCCGATTGGGATCAACTATCGTATCTATGGATCCGGTGAACGATCTGAACCTGAGTGCTTCGTACCGTTTCAACCAGACTTTTTCCTCCTATGTGAAATTGAATAATGTACTGAACCGTGGTTACGAACAATTCCCTGGTTACGAGGTTCAGGGATTCAACTTCTTACTGGGTGGAGCAGTTAGTTTTTAATTTAGTTTTAATTCGCGGATGATGCGTTCGGCACCTCCGATTTTATCCATCACGAACAGCATGTAGCGTACATCCACATTGATGGTACGCTGCAGTTCAGGTTCAAATACGATATCGCCGCTCATTGCTTCCCAGTTACCATCGAAAGCAAGACCCAGCAGTTCGCCTTTTCCGTTAAAGATAGGACTGCCTGAGTTGCCGCCGGTGATGTCGTTGTTGCTGAGGAAATTAACAATGAGTTTGCCGTTTTCGTCGGTGTAAGGAGCTACATCGTTTTTAATCAGCGCTTCTTTTAACGTAGCAGGAACATCAAACTCCATGTCGCCGGGGATTTCTTTTTCAAGAATACCTTTCGAAGTGGAGTAATAATGGTAACTCACTGCATCGGCAGGATTGTATCCTCCCACTGTTCCGTAGGTGAGACGCATGGTTGAATTGGCATCGGGATAAGTATGAATGCCATTCTCGCGGTTAATTTCCATCAAACCTGCTTCAAACAAACGTTCTGCATTACGGATAGCTTCAAAGTTTTCGCGGAATTCCTTACTGTCGAGTTTCTCAATGGTTTCATTCACAGCTTTGCGAA
>JAVFAG010000054.1:0-1228 GCA_034002585.1 Paludibacter sp. | reverse complement strand
CCATTCTCGCGGTTAATTTCCATCAAACCTGCTTCAAACAAACGTTCTGCATTACGGATAGCTTCAAAGTTTTCGCGGAATTCCTTACTGTCGAGTTTCTCAATGGTTTCATTCACAGCTTTGCGAAACTGAAGTGCAGGATCTTTTTCCAGGTTGAGTTTACCTGCATTGTACTGTTTCAGGAATTTATCTTTTGTGCTGAAAGCCGATTTTGCAAATAGTGCTTTGGTGTAAGCCTGGTAATTTCCTTTAAATTTTTTATCAATTTCAGCGTAGATAGCAGGCAATTCGGTTGCAGCTACATACTTGCGATAGGTTTCGAGCATAACTGCCATAGTAGCTTCATCAACCTGTGGATAATAATCCTTGTAAAGTTCATTGGCACGCTTTTCTATGGCTTCTTTGCTGTCTTTCTTCTCCACCATACTTTCAAGCGAACCGGCGATTCGTGGCATTTCGGCACCACTGTAAAGTGCCTCCCGAAGGTAAGTGAGTGTGCGTAAGGTGGTAAATACTTTGTTGTTAAGTGATTCCAGCTGCGGAAGTACCTGTCCGTATTTTTGTGTACGTTTAGCATCCTTCGTAATCCATTCGCCAAAACTGCGTTCCAGCTCCTTTTTTCTTTTTAATACACCCAACTCATCGATAGCTTTATTCATTCCGATACTGTTTTTCCAGTAGTTCGAACTGCCTGCATACTTGCTTGCATAGGCAATATTGATAGCCTCATCAGCTTTCATAAACGATTTCCAAACATCCTGCTTGGCTCCCCGAACATCGATACGAGCCTGGTTGGAGGCTTTTGTACGGTTGTTTATTCCCCAGGAGGTCAGGTAGCGGGAGGTGCTACCCGGATTACCCATGATGAAGGCAAAATCACCTTCTTTATACCCTTTAGTGCTTATAGCTGCAAAACGACGGGGCTGGTAGGGAACATTGGTTGCTGAATAGTCTGCCGGTTGATTGGTTGAATCGGCATAAACCCTGAAAACAGAATAATCGCCGGTATGGCGCGGCCACATCCAGTTATCAGTGTCGCCACCAAATTTACCAATGGAACCGGGAGGGGCATGTACAAATCGAACATCCTTGAATTCTTCGTGAATAAACACATGGTATTCATTGCCTGAATACATGGAACGAACCTGAACAACATAGTCGTTGTCCTTACTAAATTCCTTTTGAATGGCCTTTGTAACTGAATCAAGTTTATTTTTGCGAACCTCAG
>JAVFAG010000053.1:0-20947 GCA_034002585.1 Paludibacter sp. | reverse complement strand
TGCATCCCGAACTGATTCGTCTGGTAGGTAAAATGAAATACCGTTCGTCGTACGGACAAAACCTGTTGCAGCACTCGCGTGAAGTAGCCAACCTCTGCGCCACCATGGCATCGGAACTGGGTCTGAATCCTAAAGTTGCAAAACGTGCCGGTCTGCTCCACGATATTGGTAAAGTGCCCGATGATGAGCCGGAATTGCCGCATGCCATCCTCGGAATGCGCCTGGCCGAAAAGTACAAGGAAAAACCCCAGGTGTGCAATGCCATCGGTTCGCACCACGACGAGGTTGAAATGGAATCGCTGATTGCTCCTATCGTTCAGGTGTGTGACGCTATCTCGGGAGCCCGTCCGGGTGCCCGCCGCGAAATCGTGGAAGCCTACATCAAGCGTCTGAAAGACCTCGAAAACCTGGCTGCTCAGTATCCGGGAGTAGTGAAAACCTACGCCATTCAGGCCGGTCGTGAGCTCCGCGTAATTGTGGGTGCCGACAAAATCGACGATAAGGAAACCGAATTGCTGTCGTTCGATATAGCCAAAAAGATTCAGGATGAAATGACCTATCCGGGGCAGGTGAAGATAACGGTGATAAGGGAGACGAGAGCGGTGAGTTACGCGAAATAGTTAGTAAAGGCTACATAAATTTCACATAATATTTTATCAAAATCCACGTTAACGAAAGTTGTTAACGTGGATTTTTTGCAGGTAGAAGTTAGAGTTGAATGGCAGTGTCGGAAGTAAAAAAAATGACCTTTTCTTTTTAAATACCAAAATAAAAAGATACTTTTGACACAAAATTCCGTAGCAATTCAATGTCCAACAAGCTATTTCATATTGATTACGAACTACTTATCAAACTTAAAGATGGAAACGAAAAAGCCTTCTCGGTTGTTTTCGAGAACTATCACCGGTATTTGTATGTGTTAGCGTGTCGGTATTTGATGTCGGAAAGCTATGCCGAAGATGCGGTGCAATATACTTTTATGCGGTTATGGGAAGGAAGGGAAAGCTTTGATTACAAAACCGGGATAAAAAATCTGTTATTTACCATTCTGAAGAACTACATTCTGAATGAAATCAGGCATAATAACTTAGTGATACAAAAAAATTACGAACTGGCACAACTGGGTGAAGAAGATGAGTCAAATTTTTTACACAGCATGGAAGATGCCGACTTTAAAAAACATTTTTACAACCTAATACAGCAATTACCACCTCAAAAAAGAGAAGTGTGTTTGCTGAAAATTCAACAGGGATTTTCCAATCAGGAAGTTGCTGATGAGATGAATATCTCGGTACCGACAGTCAAATCTCATTACACTCAGGTAATTAAACTATTACGATCACAGATTGACAAACTGCTGATGATTGTGTGGATAGTCAGACAACTACTATAACCAGTAACTCATACTTTTAAGTTAGTAAACTGTTTAATTGTAAAAAATATATCCAATTCACGATGGATCCAACGATAATTGACAAAGTACTTTCGAAAACAGCTACTCCCGACGAAGCCCTCCGGGTTGCAGCCTGGTTTGCTACACCCGAAGGACAGGAGTACTTCGCGAAACGCTACGACCGGGAATCGTATTTGCTGAACGAAAAGCTGTTAGAGGAGTGGCTCGACCACGAAATTCCGACTAAACGGATGAATGTTCGATTTATGTCGCAACTCGGCACACGGGTTCGCACCTTCCGTTTCCGGGTAGCTGCGGCAGTGCTTATCCCATTTCTTTTTGTAGCAGGCGCATTGATGTTTATAGCCAATCGTTCGGGAGTTTTTCAATCCGAAGAGATGGCGGAGTTTGTGGTCCCTTTGGGCGAACAACTGAATGTAGTGCTTCAGGATGGCACACAGGTGCAACTCAATTCAGGTTCCCGTTTGCAATATCCCAAATCCTTTGGCTTGTTTAGTCGCAAGGTAAAACTCACCGGAGAGGCGTACTTTACCGTAGCAAAAGAATCATCCCGCCCCTTTAAAGTTGATTTGGATGATATTGAAATTAAGGTCACAGGCACGCAGTTCAATGTAAAAGCTTATGCCGATGATACTAAAATAAGGGTAGCCCTGGAAGAAGGCAGCGTGAACATTGCAGACCAACGCAATAAAGTATATCCAATGAAGGTGGGAGAAAGTGCCGAATACGATCGAAAATCAGGCGTATGTAAAATTACCGAAGCTACAGACATGTCGACACATACAGCCTGGCGTACTAAAAGTCTGAACTTTTACCGCACCCCGCTCAGTGAAATTATTAAGACCCTCGAACGACAATACGAAGTGCAATTTGATGTGACTGACTCTGCGTTGTTAAATTACAAGTTCAGCATATCAACCTCAAAAATCAATGTCAATGAAGTGCTCAACGATCTCGAGAAAGTCTCGAAGATTCGGTTTACCCTGAATGCCGGGCAAAAGTATTCTATTACTTCCGGGGATTAAGTACTAATAAAAACTAACACAGTAACCTGTTGATGATACACTTTTTATGAATGTATTTTCAACAGGTTTCTTTTTTTAGCTCTCCACTCATACCTTTTTTAAGTTGATGTGTTTACTAATTAGAATTACGAAAAAAACAACTTTATTAATCAAGAATTCATGAAGATAACAAGACCATTGGCAAGGTATTTTATGCTCATTGTGTTTCTGACCGTGTTCGCACTGAATACCTCAGCTCAGAAAGTAACGCTTTCATTTCAAAACGAAACATTCGAAAAGGTATTAAACTCCATTAAACAACAAACCGGATTATCGCTTGTATTCAGCGAACAGCTGGTTAATCTGAATCGAAAAGTCAGCATAGCAGTTAATTCCATTGCTGTGGAAGAGGCAATGAAACAATTGTTGACAGGAACCAACCTGGGTTATGAAATTAAAAACAACAAATTGTATCTAATCGAAAACAAAACTCCGGAATTAAAAAGTACGGTTGGTACATCAAAAAAAATTACCGGCTTGGTAACCGATGAAAAAGGCGACCCCATAATTGGAGCAAGTATAGTTGTAAAAGGTTCGAATTCAGGAACTATTTCCGATGTAAACGGAAAATTCAGTCTGGATGTAAACGAACAGGCTGTGCTGACACTAACGTATATCGGATATGTTAGTGTGGAACTAAAAGTTGGATCCAGAAACAACGTAACAGTTGTGCTGAAAGAAGATGCGAAAGCTCTGGACGAAGTGGTTGTGGTTGGATACGGCGTACAAAACAAGCGGGATATTTCAACTTCAATCTCTCAGGTGAAAGGAGATCAGCTGGTGGACATTCCAATATCTGATTTCAGAGAAGGAATGGTCGGCAAAATGACAGGGGTTCAGGTACTACAACCCAGCGGCGACCCCGAAGGTGCTGTACGAATCAGAGTGCGGGGAGTTAGTTCTGCCACTGCAGGAAATGAACCTTTGTATATTGTTGATGGAGTTCCTATTGAAAGAGGATTCGCCAATCTGAATAATAACGATATTGAGTCGGTTGAAGTTTTGAAAGACGCATCTTCAGCGGCAATTTACGGAAGCAGAGGGTCTAATGGAGTAATCATTATAACTACCAAGCAAGGAAAGTCAGAAAAGTTATCTGTAAAATACGATGGTTACTATGGGACTCAAAATGTTTCCAAAAAACTGCCGATGATGAATGCCTATCAGTTTGCGGAGTCGGCAAGAGATGGTCATAACAATGCCTACCTTGATGAAGTACCCACAGGATCAGTCAATGACCCAAACAGCGCCCGTCCTCAATCGTATCACAGAATTCCTGTTGAGCTATTCCCTTATTTAATGGGAGAAACCGGACTTGTTGACACCGATTGGCAGGATGAAATCTTTCGTACAGCACAAACTACCAGCCATAACATCTCCTTATCGGGGAAGGGCAAAAACATACGGTATTTTGTTTCCGGGAATTATTTATTGAAAGAAGGTGTTGTTATCGAATCCGATTACGAAAAATATGGTCTCCGACTTAATCTGGATGGCAATTATGATAAATTCAGATTCGGGGTTAATTACTCCCCATCCTATTCAAAATCAAATCGGGTTGATGCTTCAGGCCCTTATACCGATGGAGGTATTGTTCAGTCGGCTTTAGCTATTCCACCAGTTTGGCCGGTATATAATCCGGATGGTACTTATAATTACCAGGGAAATGGCTATTGGAGAATTGGAAATGACTACCAACACAATGAAGTTTTAAACCCGGTTGCATTGGCAAAATTACAATCGGATGTGGTTGACCGCTATGCGACAGTAGGTAAGGTGTATGGTGAATACGAATTTATAAAAGGATTAACCTACAATTTATCAGTTGGTGGTGACTTTTATGGATCTCACAACGACACCTATCGTTCCTCTGAACTGCCCTTACGGGGATGGGCCTATTATGACAAACGTTCGAACCCGGTTGGTTACAGCTCTTCATCCTTTTATTTTAACTGGTTGATTGAAAACAAGCTGAGCTATACTACCAATATTGAAGATAAACATAATATTAATGCGATTTTAGTGCAGTCTGCTCAAAAGGAAACATTAAAAAGCAACAATGTAACTGCTACTGACTACCCGAATGATTATATCCAGACCATTTCGGGCGGAACTGTTACCAGTGGAAGTTCGAACATAGAACAATGGGCACTTGCATCCTATCTGGCCAGAGTTCAATACAGTTACCTGGGCAAGTACATGGCATCTGCTGCTATTCGTGCCGATGGATCATCCCGATTTGGAAAGAATAACCGGTGGGGATATTTCCCTTCAGCTTCTGCTGCCTGGAGAATTAGTGACGAAGCGTTTTTAGCCAACACAAAAGGTTATCTGAATGATTTAAAGCTTCGTGCGAGCTATGGAGCAACCGGTAATTTCCAGATTGGAAACTACGAACACCTGCCCACAATGACTTCAGATAATTATATTTTAGGTGCTGGAGATGGAAGTTTAACCGCAGGATATAAACCCGATAAAGTTAAAAACGACGATTTATCGTGGGAGAAAACAAGCATGGTAAATGTCGGAGTTGATGTACAGTTGTTTAAAGGAGTGTTAGGGTTAACCGTTGAATACTACAATAGTAACACTACCGACATGCTTCTGAATGTTCCGGTGCCCCACACTGCCGGACAAAGTACAGCACGCATGAATATCGGAAAAGTAAATAACAAAGGGATTGAGCTTCTTTTAACTTCCCAAAAAAATATCACATCTGAACTCAGGTATTCTGTTTCTGCCAACTTCTCTAAAAATATTAATGAAGTAAAGGCTTTGGGTCCCGGAAACACCCCAATTATTGCGTCTGGTAGCGCCGATCATGCGTATTATATTACTCAGGTTGGCAGCCCTATTGGTTCCTATTACGTGCTGGTACAAGATGGAGTATTTATGAATCGGGAAGAATTGAAACAGTATCCACATTTTGCAAACACACAGCCCGGAGATTTCCGCTTTGTGGATGTTGATAAAGATGGTGTAATTGACATGGATAAGGACCGTATGATTGTGGGCAATTATATGCCCGACTTTACCTATGGTTTCAATGGTACACTTTCGTTTAAGAGTCTGGATCTTGGAGTGGTGCTCCAGGGAGTCTACGGGAATGAAATCTTAAATCTGAACCGCCGTTACATTGATAATATGGAAGGAAATACCAATGGAACTACAATAGCTCTGGAACGTTGGTACAGTGCAGAAAATCCCGGGAACGGTGAAGTTAACCGCGCTAACCGGAAGCAAAAAGGGAATAATGGCCGCACATCAACCTGGCATATTGAAGATGGATCGTATTTACGTCTTCAAAACGTTACACTGGGTTATACCTTGCCCGATAATCTCACAAAGCGATTGGCAATGGACAAACTACGCGTTTACATGTCGGGTCAGAATCTGTTCACCTGGACAAAGTATTCAGGTTATAACCCAGAGGTAAACTTACGACCAACCAATGCGTTAACTCCCGGAGAAGATTATGGTACTTATCCTCTGGCAAGAGTCCTCACTCTTGGATTAAATATCTCATTCTGATAACTTTAAAATCAATTAGTATGTATATAAGAAATCTTTTATTGTTAATTGCCTGTGTTACGTTCGTGAACGCATGCTCAGATGATTTCCTGACTCTGACACCAAGCGATAAAGTAACAACAGAGAAGCTGTATAAGAAAGCAGATGATTTTAATATTGCCGTAAATGGTTGTTATTCCAAATTACAAAGTCAGATAAACTACTACACCGAACTTTCAGAATACCGGAGTGACAATATGTATTTATCTGCGCCAACGGCAGGTACACAAGACCGGTATGACATCGATCAGTTTGTAGAAACTGCTGCAAATGGCATCTTATCCGATGCATGGGCCAACTACAACAATGGTGTATACCGCTGTAATCTGGTTTTAGACCAGATAGACGATGCCAGTTTTGACACACAATTGAAAAATCAGTTTAAAGGGGAAGCAATGTTTATAAGGGCATTTACCTACTTTAATATGTACCAGATCTGGGGTGGTGTTCCCACAACCCGTAAAACAGTTACCATTGCAGAAGCTTTACAAATAGGACGTAGTTCTGAAGAAGAAATGTATGAATTTATTGCAGGCGACCTTGAATACATTATCAACGAAAACTTATTGCCTTCGACCTATGATTCAAAAAACACCGGAAGGGCAACTATGGGAGCTGCAAAAACGCTGTTGGGTAAAGTGTATCTGACATTTGGCAAATGGGAGGAAGCCCGGAATGTTTTAAGCAGCGTCATTGGAAACTATACTCTACAAAGCAATCCTGCCGACGTGTTTGATGTAACAAAGAAAATGAACGCTGAGATTATTTTTGCGATTCGTTTTAACAAAAATGAGATTGGTGAAGGCCATGGATTTTGGCACAGCATAAGCAGTCCGGCAAACGCTGTTAATCCGTCACCCCAACTTCTTGCTTCCTATACCGACCCCACAGATGCCAGAAAAGAACTGATTTCCTATGTACCTTCGGGTAATGTATACGTATTGAAAAAGTTTTATGATGTACGAAGTGAAACTACTACCAATGTAGGTAATGATTTCATCGTATACCGCTATGCAGATGTATTGTTGATGTATGCTGAGGCATTAAATGAAATTTCATTCACCAACTCTGCAACATCACCTGCTTACACTAGCCTGAACGAAGTATTTAAACGTTCATGCAAAACAGACATAAAGATTTCAGAAATACCTGATCAGGCCAGCTTCAGAAGAAGAATCATGATTGAACGTCAACGTGAATTCCCATTTGAAGGTCATCGTTGGTTCGACCTGGTGAGAATGGGTTTTGCCCGGGAAGTAATGGAAGGAATCGGTCATTCAATCGCCGATTATCAATTGGTATATCCAATTCCCAAAACAGAACTGGAACGAATTAATAATACAGATTTACTGTGGCAAAACCCGGGTTACAATTAATTATTCAAAATATTAATGAGAAACAAAATGAAAAATCTTATATATATCACACTTATAAGTTTAGGTTTCCTGCTGGTAGCCTGTGAAGACGAGCTATTACCAAAAGCAAATTTAAACCTGATGGAAGTAGCAACACTTACTGCTACACCCGGAGATATGGAGGTTAATATTACCTGGACTCCCATGGAAAACGCAAAACCGACCGGCTATTTCTTAACCTGGACTCCAGGCACAGCCTCATTAGCAGGTGGAGAGATAATCCTAGAAGCTGACAAAACCAATCACCTTGTAGGCAACTTAATTAATGGTGAGACTTATACATTTTTCATTCAGGCAATTTATGGTGATGAAGGTCGGAGTGGTAAAATATCAACACGATCCAGACCTTTATCTTCAAGGCCTGCACCCACCAGTTTTACTGCCATTCCCAACAATGCTTCTGTGGAGTTAAAATGGACAAAACCAACCAACACAAATCTGACCGGATACAGCTTAGTCGTTTCACCGGGAAGTCAGACTTTCACTGTATCAAAAGATGTTGAAAGCTTTATAGTCACAGGCTTAACGAATGGTGTATTATACTCGTTCGAGATGTCAGCAGTTTACCCTAACGGCCTGTCTGACAAGGCGACAAGTACAGCGACTCCTGCTGATGTTCCTGTCGGATATCTCTGGTCGTCTATTGAATTAAGATCAGGTGATCTTTCAGGCTATGTTAAAACCTCGAATCCGGTATTTTCACCGGATGGTAATACCATTTACATTCCTACATCGACTCCCAACGGGCATTTATTTGCCGTGGATCGTGTGACAGGCATCATTAAATGGGTCTTCCAGATTCCAACCATCACCTATGGCGGTGGAGCTGTGGTTGGTAATGATGGTACTATTTATCAATGCGGAACCGACAGTAAGGTATATGCCATAAACCCGAATGGAACACAAAAGTGGGTATTTACCGCAGCCGGAGCATTTGGTGCATTCCCTGCCCTATCGGCCGATGGCTTCCTGTATTGTCTTGCTAACGGAACAAGCAGCACCTTGTATGCAATAAATGTAACCAGCGGAAACAAAGAGTGGGAACAGTCGTTGAGTGGAAATACAGGTGGTGCTGTGGCTATCGACAATGCGGGTAATATATACGCTGGAACAAATTCGAAAATTTTCAAATACAATTCAAAAGGAGAAAAACAATGGGAAACTGGCGCTCTCATTTTAACTGAAAGAGGCTCCTTTGCAATTGACGGAACGACATTGTATGCCGCACTTCGTGGAGGAGCTGGTATTGCCGCCGTAAATATGGTAAATGGTGATATCAAATGGACCTTTGCCAATGCAAGTGCCAGCGATGCGTATTTCCCGATTGTAGGAAAAGACGGAACCATCTATTTCAACGAAAAAAATGCCAGTGGAAAGGTGTACGCTGTGAATCCGAATGGTACAGAAAAATGGAATACGGTAATTGGAGTTACCATGAATTATTTAGGATTGGTGCTCAGCGATGCCGGGAAACTGTATGGAGGTACCAATGCTCGAATAGGAACAAATTACCAGGTTTTTGAAATTGATGCTGCAACCGGGGCGAAAAGTGTGATTTTAGAAACCGATCAGCAACTCATGGCAGCTGCAACCATTGGTCCCGATAACAGATTGTACCTGGGATCCATCAGAGCTTTAGCTACCGATAATTTTGGAAAATTGTTCGCTATTCCTATCAATGCAGGATTAGAGAAAGACTCCTGGAGTATGAGAGGAAAAAATATTCAGGGAACCAGCAGGTAATATGAAGATCAATAATCAACAATATTTAGTTAGAAGCATCTTACTTGTACTCATTAGCTTCTTTTTCATCAGTTGCGATGACACTACTGATCCCGATCCGGATCCTGTTGTAAAGGAGAATGAAGCAAAAAAAGTGATGACGCAGTTGTGGTCAACTTCATCATTAAACGTTGAGATAAAACGGGAAGATGCTTTTAACAAAATACAAAGTTATGCTGATAAGTGTAGTGCTGATTATTTCAAGACCTATTTAAAGAGCACCGATGCACAATGCGAGAACCTGGAGAAGTATGATCCTGTTTTATTTGCATACCGTGCAGCATTTGATAAGGTACTGGAAGAAGTGAAAACGACGCAGGTTAAACAGGGCACAACTGCAATCTGGATGTTGTACAACATGGGCTATGTGATCAAAACTCCTTCTGTCAGTTTTGGTGTGGATATTAATCATCGATGGGCTATGAAACTTGCTCCCTATCTCGACTTCATGTGTATCACACACAGTCATAGCGATCATTATGATACTCCATTAATCAATGAAATGTTCAGCAGGAACAAGCCTGTATTATCCAATTATTTACGAAAAGGACAAAATTATCAGTACACCACCACCAGTTCAACCACGTTTAAAATTGGTACTGTCGGTATCTTCACAAACATGAACGATCATAATTCAACCCTGAAGAATTTCGTTACTACCTATCAGTTTAATACCGGAGAAGATGGCGGAAATCTGGTGATTATGCACATTGGTGATTCCAACTTCACTCCGTCTCAATATAATATTAAAGAGCCGGTTGATATTTTTATTCCGCGCTATGCTCCGAATTCAACGGCCAATTCAATCATTGAAAACAACATCATTGGTCAAAAGGTAAAACCAAAATACGTGTTAGTATCGCACATACTTGAACTTGCACACGAAGGCGTGGAAGAATCCAGGTGGAGTATTCAGTTAGGGTTGGAGCGTGCATCAAAATTAGATTGCGAGAACTCAATTTTGCCTTTTTGGGGTGAAAAGTTGGTATGGGAAAATGGAAAGTTAACCTTTTAACATTAAAATGTTATGAAAAACAAACTACTTTTATTAATACTTGTTTCTTTGGGCATTTGTATAAATATTAAAGCTACAACATGGACTTCATATGCATTAGTAGATGGAGCTCGTAAAGGCTATGTCAAAGCCTCAAATCCGGTGTTTTCACCTGATGGCAATACCATTTACATTCCAACATCCACACCTAACGGGCATTTGTTTGCAGTGAATCGTGCGACCGGCGCTATTAACTGGGTCTTCGAGATTACCAGCATAACATACGGTGGTGGAGCTGTGGTAGGAAGCGATGGTACAATCTATCAGGGTGCCAGAGATAAAAAAGTATATGCTATTAACCCTGATGGTACACAAAAGTGGGCTTTTACCGGAATTGGGAATTTCGATGCATTCCCGGCTTTGTCAGCTGATGGTGTGATTTATTATCTTGCTAATGGCACAACAAACAGCACTTTATATGCGCTTAATGCAGGTACCGGAGCCGAAATTTGGAATAAAACAATAACAGGTACTACCGGAGGTGCTGTAGCAATCGACAATGTGGGCAATGTGTATGCGGGTACAAATTCTAAAGTTGTTAAATACAATGCAGCAGGCGATTTACAATGGGAAACTACTGCCGGCTCTCTTCTTTTAACCGAGATAGGCTCTTTTGCTATCGACAGTGGAAGAAACAGGTTATATGCAGCACTAAGAGGAACGGCCGGTATTGCAGCCATAGATATGGCAAATGGAGATATCAAATGGACCCGTGCAAGTGGTGGCGATTCTTATTTTCCCATTGTAGGACCAGATGGCACCATCTATTTCAATGAAAAATTAGCAGCTGGAAAAGTGTATGCTGTGAACCCGGATGGAACTGAAAAATGGACTACCACGATAGGAGGTTCAATGAATTACGGTGGTTTGGTATTAAGCGATACCGGTAAACTATATGGCGGAACGCAGTCAAAAATTGGAACATATTACCAGGTATTTGAGGTAGATGCAACTACAGGCACAAAAACAGTAATATTAGAAACCAGTCACCAACTTAGTGCATCCGCAACCATAGGACCTGATAACAAATTGTATATAGCATCCATTAGAGAAGGAGTATCTCCATTAGAGGATAATGGAAGGCTGTTCGTTTTCGACATTAATGCCGGTTTAGAGAAAAAATCGTGGAGTATGAGAGGGAACGATATTCAGGGATTAAACAGGAGAACTGCTGAATACGTTTCCTCAGATAAGAATATTTCATCCATCGCTGCTACTTCAACTATCGATGTTACTGTATTATCGGGCTTACTTACTATTGATGATGATGCATCTGTAAAATCATTAACCGTAAATCCGGGTGCAAAACTGACCCTTGCTGCGGGAAAAACTTTAACTGTTGCCGATGCAATAACTTTGCAGAGCGATGCCACAGGAACCGGAACTTTAATAGATAGTTACGAATCACCAACTGTAAATGCCAGCGTTCAACAATATTTACCGCAAGGTCGTAATTGGTATGTGGCAAGCCCTATTGAAAGTACAATAGCACCTGCTTCGGCAACCGGTTTAACAGTTTCCGGTGCTGCCTCGTCAGTATCGTATTACGACGAAACTCAAAATGGAACTTCCAATGCCTGGTTTAATAATTATACCGGAAATTTGCTACGTGGCGTTGGCTATGTTGCAGTTTCAAGTTCAGGTACAGGTACGAACAACATTGAATTATCCGGCACTTTAAACTCTGGAAATGTTCCCGTTACGCTTACCAGAACCGGCACAGGTGGTTTTGCAGGTTATAATCTGATTGCAAATCCTTATCCTTCGTACATCAATCCAATGTCGGCAATGAATAGTCTGAATGTAGAAAAAACGATTTGGTACCGTACCAAAGGGTCAACGTACAAGTTCGAGACTGTAAATACAACTACGGGAGTGGGTACAGATGCTGCACTATCTGGGAACGCCGTCACAGACTACATTCCGCCAATGCAGGCATTTTGGGTTCGCACCAACGTAAATAACGTGCAACTTGTGTTTACAAATGCTATGCGTACACATGCCAATCCTGTGGTAGGTGAAACTACCATAAATACAACAGCGTTGAAAGCGCCACAACAGCAAATGAATCAAATTGCCCGCATAAATATTAGCGGCAGTAACGGTAGCGATCAGGCTGTTTTATATTTCAATGGTTCAGCATCAAATGGATTTGATGCATTTGATTCGCGAAAAATGTTTGAAAGTGCCAGTGCTTCCACACCAGAGATATTCCTGTTGGCAGAAGCTGAGAAAGTGGCCATCAATGGTATGCAATCTATACCTTACGATACCGAAATTCCAGTAGGAATTGTTATTAAGCAACCAGGTAATTTCTCTATTTCACGCACTGAGCTTTCAAATTTCGAACCCGGCACACGCATTTTGTTAAAAGACAAACTGTATCCTTCCAGCGAATTTGAATTAGCCGAAGGCGCAGGTTACAACTTCAGCTCACAGCCAACTTCATCTAATACCGACCGTTTCAGTCTTGTATTCCGTTCACCTGGCGTCACCACACAAGTTGAGAATGCAAGTCATCTAAACGCACAAGTGTTTGTAAATGCAGCCCATCAAATTATAATTATTGCGCCGTCAAACAGTCCATATGCAGTTTTCAATACTATGGGTCAGAAAGTCAACTTTGGTTCTACTTCTTCAGAAGTGCAACATCTCAATCTTTCTTCGGGTATGTATGTAGTCAAAGTAAACGACATCACACGAAAAATAATCATCAAATAAATAAGAGCTTATGGAACGCACTAAGTATATAGCACCTGAGATTGAATTAACTGAACTCGACAACCAAATTTCACTGGAATTGGAATCGGCTCAGGGTGAACCTCCTGTTGGGCCAGGTGATGAAGTATCAATGGTAAGTGGAGGGATGAATAATGACCTCTGTACAACAAAAATGGGGTAACGGGCATATTCGCAAAAACAGCCCGGACAATACCATATACAGTAATTTATCCAATAATTAAAAAGTAATATTTATGAAAACAATTATTTACACGCTTCTCTTTCAGGTTGTTTGTGCTTTTAGTATTTTAAATGCTCAAACAACAGTATTTACAGAAAATTTCTCCGGCTTTACACGGACTGACGTTACCGTTAATAATCGTGCGAAAATTATGAAAACCGACGGGGTTACAGCATTACCGGGCTGGATTATTTGTTCAGGTGCCCGTCAGGAAGCTGGCGCTTTTAAACTTGGACAAGGTAGCACAATCGGCTATGTGACAACTCCACAATTAAATTTATCAGGCGGAACTATTACAGTTACTTTACATGCAGCACAGTATGTGAAACCAGCAGTGACACCTCCTGCAACGTTTAAAGTTGCAATATTAGTGGATGGAGCAAAAGTCGGCGAAGTGAATGTGGGAATGGCCTGGAGGGATGTTAATACTACCAATCCATTTAATGTTTACACAGTTACAGATATTCCTGCGGCAACTGCAAATTCGCGAGTTACCATCGAAGTTGGAAATACAGCAAACGGAGGCACAGCCGGAAACTCAATAATTCTCGATCAGGTTGAAGTGGCTGTGAATGGATCAAGTATTTTGGTAGAAACATTCAATAATTTCACCTTAGGATACAGCTGGACATGGAACCAAACCTGGGATGGTGCAACTACCTATACAAATAATTCACCTACCGATTTATTCCCATTCGTAATTGGTGAACTTACTACTGAATTGGATGCAAGAACTCAGGCTCCGGGATGGAAAGGAAAAGCAATTTTCGAAAAAGGGGGAATGGCTGTAATTGGCTGGGAAAGACAATACAATTCTGCCACAACGTCGCCTGACTATCCTGGTTATCTTACAACACCAGCCATCACCTACCAAACAGGAGATGTTCTCACGTATAGCATTGGCACCAATGTTGGCCTGGTAGGAACTCCCAGTGCACCGACGATGGAGGTTTTACTTGGCGAAATCAATTCTTCGACAGTGATATCTACTCCTACCCTGCCAAGCTCAACTACAACTCCCGATGCAACAAGCAACACCTATACATTTACTGAAGGAGGCACATCTCCAATCACATTCAAGCTTGGCGGTACAAGTACAAAAGATGAAGTCTTTCTGTCATTGGTTAAAGTAGAAAGGTCAACTACCACAATCAACAACGAAACTGAAAACAGCATCTCTGTATTTACAATTGGCAATCAATTGATTATAAACAATACGTATGGAATGCAGGAAATATCAATTTATTCCTGCAATGGAATGCTAATTAAAACGCTTCACATCGAACCTGGTCAAAACAGGTTGAATATCGATAAAGGAGTTTATATTTTAAAATTGAAAAGTGGTATAACAAAAAAGGTTGTAGTTTAGTACATAATCCAATTGATTCCCGGCTGCTACATACGGGTCGGGAATCAATTCAATTCCGACAAACATGAAAAAACTACTCGTTTTCACCTTGTCTTTTGCACTGACTTTCTCCGCTTTTACTCAGGCACGCAAAGAAATAAACATTCCCAATATCCCGGGCTACCTGACTTTAAAGTGTGATTTTCACATGCATAGCATATTCTCGGATGGTGAAGTTTGGCCTTCGATAAGAGTGCATGAAGCCTGGCGCGATGGATTAGATGTGATTTCCATCACCGACCATCTGAATTATAAGTGGTCGTTTTTAAAAGAGTACGTTAATTCGGAAGATGGAAATGCTCCTTACAACACGGCAAAACTTACTGCCGACCGTTTGGGAATAACCTTGATAAAAGGCTGTGAGATTAACAGAGGGATGCCTCCCGGGCATTTTAATGTGCTGTTTGCTTCAGACATTAATGAGTTACAGGATTCAAACTTCTTTAGCGCATTGCATGTAGCGAAAGCACAGGGAGCATTCATTCAATGGAATCATCCGGGTATTGGTCAGAAGGTACCCTACCAATGGTTTGAGGTTCACGACCGACTGTATAATCAGGGACTAATACAAGGCATTGAAGTATATAATCAAAAAACTTTCTTTCCCGATGCAGTTCAATGGGCAAACAATAAAAAGCTTTCAATAACAGCGGGTTCGGATGAACACAAATTGATAGATATTACGTACGACAAGGAGACACAACGACCTGTAACGCTTGTATTTGCAACCGAAAATACCGTAGAATCCATTCGGGAAGCGATGTTTGCCGGTCGAACAGCTGCTTATTTTGAAAATCAGGTGGTGGGGCATACAGCACATCTGACGCAGTTATTTAATGCTTCGGTAAGCGTGATTGACCTTCCAATGATAATTGAAAATAATGCAAAATATATTCAATTTAAAAACAGTTCGGATATTGAGTATGAACTGGAACTGGTTCAAAAAGTGCAGGGAGTAGGATTACCCGGTAAAATCAAACTGCAAGCTCATCGTTCGACGCTGGCATCCATAAAGCCGAATACTACTGTGGCTCAGCAAGATTCATTTAAAGCAAAATACAAGGTTGTAAATCTGAAATCCATTTCAGGAGAAGATGTGCTGGTGGAATTTACATTTACTAAGATTGGAAATGTGGAGAATCATCCCTACAAAAAAGACAACTACCCGGCTGTAAAATAAACAACTAAATTATGCGTAAATTATTCATTTTACTGCTGATAATTTTCCCATTTTATCAGGCAGTCAGCTCGAGTCATGTCGATTCCATTCGTGCCAAACTCAACACATCAGGGTTGGATGAAGTGCTGGTTGTGGCTCACCGGGGCGATTGGCGTAACTTTCCTGAGAATTCCATCGAAGCCATTGAAAGCGCAGTTCGAATGGGCGTCGATGTGGTGGAACTGGATGTTCAGCGCACGAAAGATGGTCATCTGATTTTGATGCACGACAAAACCCTCGATCGTACCACCACCGGTAAAGGGCGAGTGGATGAGTGGACGCTGGACTCCATCAGGACGTTGAAACTGCTCAATGGCTGTGCCATCAGAACCAAACACACTATTCCCACCCTCGAGGAAGCCCTTCTGTATTCAAAAGATAAAATCATGATCAACCTGGATAAGGCGGATCGCTATTTTGATGAAATTTACGTTTTGCTCCAAAAGACAGGAACTACCCGGCAAATCATCATGAAAGGCGGAAAAACTCCGGAAGAGCTTGTCAAACAATATGGCTCCTATCTGAATGAGGTGATTTACATGCCCATCGTTCACCTCGACCGCCCCGGAGCGATAGATAAAATCAATCAGTTTAACGAAAAGATTAAGCCACTGGCTTTTGAATTTCTCTTTGTTTCGGATACCTGCAAAGTGCCTTTCGAAGTGAAAGAATTGCTGAAAGGGAAAAGCCTTATCTGGTACAACACTCTATGGGATACCATGGCCGGAGGTCACGATGACGACATGGCGCTGGAAGATCCCGATAAAGCGTATGGTTATCTGATTGAAACCCTGGGTGCACGCATCATCCAGACCGACCGTCCACAGATGCTCATCGATTATCTGAAGAAAAAAGGCTGGAAGAAATAAGTTCGGTCATGTTAATTCCTGGTTGATTCGCTACTAATTTAAAAACCATTTTTGAAATTTATGTTGAAATTCATTCGGAACTTTTATACCCCGGCTGCTCACCAGCCTGTGCTTGATGATGAAAGTAAAGTAAAGAAAAAAATGTTCAACTACCGTTACAGCGTTTTTCTTTCGGCAACAATGGGTTATGCCTTGTTTTACGTGTGTCGGTTGAGTCTGAGCGTTGTAAAAACACCATTGGTCGAGGCAGGTGTACTTACCGAATCAGAACTAGGACAAGTTGGTGCAGCCTTGTTTTTCACCTACGCTGTGGGCAAATTGATAAACGGAATTTTCTCCGACAGCACCAATATCAATCGGTTCATTGCTACCGGATTGCTGATTAGTGCGCTTATTAATTTAGCCCTGGGAGCATTTCCATTATTCATAGTATTCATTATTCTGTGGGGATTAAACGGTTGGTTTCAGTCGTTGGGAGCCGCACCCAGCGTGGTTGCCCTCACCCGTTGGTTTAGTCCCGAAGTGCGGGGAACCTACTATGGCATCTGGAGCGCCAGTCATAACATTGGCAAAGCAATCACCTTCACCCTGCTGCCTTTCCTGATTGGCATCGGCGGTTGGCAATGGGGATTCTGGGGTGCCGGCGTAGCCGGAATTCTGGGTGCAGTCATGGTGTTGATTTTCCTGCACGATAGTCCTGAGAGCAAAGGTCTGCCATCGGTTGGATGCAATACGGCCGAAATCAACACTTCTGAAAAGAACGACG
Source organism: Paludibacter sp. (assembly GCA_034002585.1). Lineage (GTDB taxonomy): Bacteria > Bacteroidota > Bacteroidia > Bacteroidales > Paludibacteraceae > Paludibacter. Next base: position 3,424 of record JAVFAG010000053.1, on the reverse strand, counting down.
AATCAGTCAGAGCGGCTCAAAAGGCGATCGTAAAAAATCCATACATTTGGCTGATAGCCCTTTCCAGCGCGTTGATGTACATTAGTCGCTATGCTATCGAGAGCTGGGGGATATTCTACGCCCAGGCTGAAAAGGGTTACGAACTTTTAGAAGCCGGACAAATGATTGGTTTAACTGCCATTACGGGTATTATTGGCACCGTAATTTCGGGTTTAATTTCCGATAAGTTTTTCAGAGGAAGTCGTAATATACCAGCACTTTTAGCCGGCATATTGAACATCCTCTCAGTCTCCGTATTCTTATTTTATCCCAATGGAAATGTGTGGATTGATTCGGCGGCCATGCTGGTACATGGTTTTGCAATCGGCATTCTCATTACTTTTCTGGGTGGCTTGATGGCCATCGACATTGTTCCCAAACAAGCAACCGGCGCAACCATGGGTTTAATCGGCATTGCAAGTTACGTTGGCGCAGGCTTGCAGGAACTCATCAGTGGATTTTTAATCAGCGATAAAAAAGTGATTGTAGATGAAATCATTTCCTACGATTTTTCCATCGCGCGGTTCTTCTGGCTGGGAGCAACGGTTTTATCAGCATTGGTAGCGTTGCTGGTATGGAATGCGAAAAAAACTAATCACTTCAGCAATTGATTCTAACAATACATTGTAGTGCTAAATATTGAAAACATTTTAGTACTTTTGCGCCTTCAAATTTTTAACAGTTTTATCACACATGGAAAAGAAGAATGCGAATCCTGCGGTTGTGGGTTTGGCCGGTTTTGGTTTAACAACTTTGTTGTTACAGTTACACAATCTAGGATTAGTGGGTTGGGGTCCGGTATTGGGAATGGGGATTGTTTTTGGTGGACTCGCTCAGTTAATTGCTGGTTTTCAGGAGCAGAAAGTCGGAAATAGTTTCGGATACTCTGCCTTCGTTTCTTATGGAGCATTCTGGATTGGTTTAAGTATCATCAAGATATTCAATCACTTTGAGATTTATCCGTCCTCCGGCGAAGATTTGGGTTACTATTTACTGGTTTGGGGACTCTACACGATGATCATGTTAATCGCCTCATTGCGTGTTCACAAAGCCATGACCATTACCTTTATCTTCCTTGAAATCGGGTTTATTTTGCTTATACTGGAGCATTTTGGATTTCCACAACTGAAGGTAACCGCAGCTATCGTTCTGATTATTTGTGCGTTGTGTGCGTGGTATATGATGGCTGCAATTATTATCAACGACCTGGCAGGAAAGACAGTGCTTCCGTTGGGAAGTAAGTTAATTAAGTAAACAGCGAAAAAACCGGGGTTCAAATACTTACTGTCAATTAATTATCTGTCTTAAGATTTTAAACTTGAAATAGAAATTGACTCAATTTTTCAATTCCCTCTTCAAATTTTGAAGAATTCTTGTCCTTCAATTTTTGGATGTTTCTCAGTTTCCAATTTATTGCAGGAAAACTGCTTAAATCACCGGCACAACATTTTCTCCAATCAGGATTACCTGTTTCAAATGAGAGCAAAAACTCTCTGTCAATAGCTGTGAGATTTTGATTGATTTTTTCTATTAAATCTTTTCGGGTAGCTTCAAAATCTGCATAATCAAATGGCACATCAGACATTCCCTTAAATTGATTTTCAAGGGCTAACTTCTGATCTATAGGATTCGGCAGTAAAGATTCAATAAGTGGCTTGTCGCTTCCTAATAAATAGAAAATAAAACCAATTTTCACATCAGCAAAAGTTTCAATTTCCATATACTTATAATCAAAAAGGTCGCGAGGGTGTTGACGACCTAATGCAGCAGCAATTTTGCCTCCATATAACAATGAAAATGGAACTACTCTTGCAACGCAGCTCATTTTAAATTCCTCTTTTGCTTTCTCGCAAAGTTCCCTATCTTCGACTTCGCCTATAATACCTCTTTTAGTTGCTTTCGATATATGTCATTCATATTCGTACAATTCCCTGGGTATAGTTATCATATATTCAGGGAGGTAAACCCCGTTATCAGCCAATTTTTGTTTGCCGGTTCCTGTAACAACTTTGCTTATATCTAACCGATCAAACCAGTCATGACCCGCTTTTCGAGCCATATAGATAAATAATCGCTTAGCTTTTATGTTGTTGGTCTTTTCCAGCAACTGCTGCACAACCTCACTTCTTAACGTATTTAGCTGCTCCATAATATAATATAAATCAATATAAGTATACTGATTCGGGGCTAGCAACAGGCATTCAAGAAATGCTTGTTCAGGCACAGAAATGAGTATCTTAAATTCACCCTTATTGATAAATGTCAATTGATTATTCTGGAAAACTTTAGTAGAAAAAAATTTGAATTCATATTCGAATTCAATCTCTTTCATCCAACCAGGCACTTCATTCTCTTGAGGATGACCTATCATTAAAACCGGTTTTCCCATGGGAACAAAGTGGTTGAATCCTGAAAGCTCCAACGCAGAATGAGCACCAACATAAAATCCTTTGTTCAATTGGGTATTAAAACTTGATAAAGATGCAAAGGAAGTAGGTGTATCTCCTGTTCTGTACATTACACCTTTTGATAATGTTGAAAACCAACCAGACTTGCGATATTGCTGCATTAATTGGTCTGAATATCCATTTTTTTTTAACCAGGTGGAAAACAACAATCCTCCCGGTTGCAAATATTTCAAAAGTTGGTTTAATTTATCCTTTTTACCTATATTCATACTATATAATTGTCGTATTTATTCAACTGCAAAAATATAGGATTGAATCAGTAAAACCAAATTTTAAGTGTATTATTTTTAGTATTTAAATTTACATTGTTGATTTAATCCGTGTATTATATGGTTATACTATACTTTAGACGGATTATCACAACTAAATAATACTTATAACTTTAATTGTTTTTAAATATTGATATCATCACAATTACAGTCAGATAGTTTATATGTTGGCAACCGATGCAAAACTTCGCCGGATTCCCTTTTTATACTGTACTGCCGGATAGCCAACCACCACAAACAAACCTTCGCGGCTTTTGTATCGAATTCCGTGTTTTTCCCTGAACTGCTGTGCTTTTTTGCCATTTTGAATTAGCGGATGAATGGCGCCCAGCATACAGGTGCCCAATCCCATCGACTCTGCTGCTATCATTGCATAGGTCGCCGCAACAATCGGATCGGCTGGATCGGTATAGGGAGAACCATAAAAATACAGGGCAAGGGGTGCATCATACGTTACCAGATTAATCCCCTGTTCCATATTTTCGGTATAGGCTTTAAAAAACGGTTTCATAAATCCCCGGAACATTTCGTCGTTTGCTTTCCCCCAGAAAGGGCGCATGATTGTTAAAAACCAGTCGGAAACAAACCATTTCATCCCGCTGAGGTAGGTGCAAAAATCGTTGGCAAAATCCCGGTTCTTGTCTTTTC
>JAVFAG010000052.1:0-21969 GCA_034002585.1 Paludibacter sp. | reverse complement strand
GTATTTTCGTTGATTGGAATGTTGCCTTACCTCATCTCAGGTAGTATCCCTTCGGTAACGGATGCTTTCTTTGAAACCATGTCGGGTTTCACAACTACCGGCGCATCTATTCTGAATAATATTGAATCAATGCCATTCAGTATCCTTTACTGGCGAAGTCTTACACAGTGGGTTGGAGGACTTGGAATTATTGTTATTTCTATGGCCTTACTTCCGATTTTTGGTTTTTCATCAGTACAACTTTTTTCAGCTGAAGCAACAGGACCTACCAAGGATAAAATTCATCCTAAAATGAGCGAAACAGCCAAACGCTTACTGGCAATTTATATAGTGCTTACGTTAACAGAATTTCTCCTTCTGAGAGTTGCCGGTATGGGCTGGTTTGATGCATTGAATCACGCTTTTACAACCATGGCTACAGGAGGATTTTCCACTAAACAGTTGAGCATTGGATACTGGGATTCTCCTGCCATTCAGTATATTATTATTCTGTTCATGTTTCTTGCAGGCGTCAATTTTACTCTGTTTTACTTCATGGTTAAACGTAATTATGAGAAGCTTACTACAAATCAGGAGTTAAAATTTTATTTACTTGTTGTATTGGTTGTTACCGTTTTGTTAGGTTTCACGATGATCTCACCCGATACATTTTCAAGTTTCACCAATATAGAAAAGACCATAAGGGATAGTTTGTTTACAGTGGTTTCGCTGATAACTACTACCGGATACGTTACAATCGATTATATGCAGTTAGCTCCGTTGGCCTGGATTCTGGCATTAATTATAATGATGATAGGAGCTTCAGCCGGATCTACTGCCGGAGGGATGAAAGTGATTCGTGTTCTTCTGGTTATCAAATATGCCTATTATGAATTTAAACGTATAATTCATCCAAATGCTGTATTCCCTGTTCGATACAATGGTTCCATCGTTCGCGAAGAGGTTATTACCAGGGTGCTGGCGTTTATTCTTCTTTATATTATTGTTATTTTGATAGGAGTTATTGTCCTCGCTTTCAGTGGTATGGGCTTTTTAGAATCACTGGGAGGAATGGTGACCTGTATCAGCGACGTTGGCCCAGGTCTGGGAAGTATTGGGCCTGCTTTCAGCTTTTCAGAAATTCCGGCTTTCTCAAAGTGGTTTCTTTCGATAGTTATGTTGGTGGGCCGACTGGAATTATTTACAGTTTTGGTGATTTTTACTCCCGTGTTCTGGAAAAAGTAATTTAATACAGGCCTTCAATATGAAGAAGAACTTTAATTTTAAACTGATTTTCCGTTTCTTCGGAATCTTACTACTTGTTGAAGCCGTTGCTTTGCTGGCTACGTCGTTGGTTGCGGTTTATTACCACGAAGAAGATGTACGGTGGTTTCTAATGAGCGGAGGTATTGCCCTGTCATCCGGAATTCTGGCTATTATCTACGGTCGTAACGCATCACCGTTGATAAGTCGTAGGGAAGGTTCATTGGTGGTGACTTTTGTATGGATTCTTTTTTCTGTAGTGGGGATGTTACCCTATCTTTTTTCAGGAAGCATTCCTGCTGTGGAAGATGCCTTTTTTGAAACAATATCGGGTTTTACAACTACCGGAGCTTCCATCCTGAACAATATTGAAGAACTTTCGTATAGTATACTATTCTGGCGAAGTCTTACCCATTGGATGGGAGGACTGGGTATCATCGGAATGTCGCTGGCCATTTTACCGGTTTTCGGAAGTAGTGGTGCTCAGCTGTTTGCCACCGAATCGGCTGCTCCATCTTTTGACAAAATACATCCAAAAGTGGCTGAAATTGCAAAACGTCTTTTGTTGGTATATATCGTTCTTACAGTTGCTGAAACAGTATTGTTGCGTTTTGGAGGAATGGGCTGGTTCGATGCGGTCTGCCATTCATTTGGTACCGTTGCTACCGGAGGATTTTCAACTAAACAAGCTAGTATTGCGTATTGGGATTCAGCTTACATCCAGTATGTAATTGCTGTTTTCATGATGCTTTCCGGAGTGAATTTCACACTTTACTATTTTGGATTTAAAACAAAATTTAGTAAGGTGTTCGAAAATGAGGAGCTCAAAACGTATTTGTCGCTGATAGTTGTTTTTTCATTGACGATAGCACTGTCATTAGTCGATTTTTCGACTGGTTTTTCATGGGTTGAAATTGAAGAGGCATGGCGTAATGCTTTTTTTAACGTAATTTCCACCATGACAACCACCGGGTTTGCAACGATTGATTATATGACCTGGTCAACCTTTACCTGGATTATTTTGCTTTTTACCATGATCACCGGAGCCTCAGCTGGTTCGACAAGTGGTGCAATGAAAATGGTTCGGTTGGTGTTAGCAGCAAAATATTGTTACTATGAATTTCAGAAAATCATTCATCCGAATGCCGTTGTTCCTGTTAAATACAATGGTAAAATTGTTCAGGCCGATATTATTACCAAAGTGTTGGCATTTGTTATACTATACATGTTCTCCATTGGGATTGGAGTATTGGTGCTCACTTTCTCCGGGATGCCCTTTATGGAGGCCATTGGCGGCATGATTACCTGTATCGGGGGAGTAGGACCCGGGCTGGGACTGGTAGGTCCGGCTGGTAATTTTGCCGCAGTTCCTGAATTCAGCAAATGGTTTCTGTCGTTTGCCATGTTACTGGGCCGACTTGAATTATTTACAGTACTGGTGCTGTTTACACCAACGTTTTGGAAAAAATAAAAACACCCTGAATGCTTGTTCATTCAGGGTGCAATCTTTGTACGTTGAAATATCAATACTGATTCATCATCCGTTCCACTTCTTCGTTCACCATGGCTATAAAGTCTGCAACCTTAATGGTGCCTTTATCGCCTTCGCCCTGACGGCGAACCGATACTTCGCGGTTTTCAGCTTCTTTTTCTCCCACGATAAGCATGTAGGGGATGCGTTTTAACTCGTTGTCACGAATCTTCCGGCCGATTTTCTCGTTGCGGTCATCCACCTGAACACGTATATCCTTCAGGTTCATTTCCTTTGCCAGTTCGTAGGCATAATCGTTGAATTTCTCACTGATAGGAAGTATTACCACCTGATCGGGAGTGAGCCATAACGGGAATTTTCCGGCAGTATGTTCGATGAGTACCGCTACGAAGCGCTCCATGGAACCGAAAGGTGCACGGTGAATCATTACCGGACGATGTTTCATATTATCCTCACCGGTGTATTCCAGCTCGAAGCGTTCGGGCAGGTTGTAATCCACCTGAATGGTTCCCAGCTGCCAGCGACGACCGATAGCATCTTTTACCATAAAGTCGAGTTTAGGACCATAGAAGGCGGCTTCACCCAGTTCCACACGGGCTTTTAGGCCCTTTTCGCGACAGGCTTCCACGATAGCACTTTCCGCTTTTTCCCAGTTTTCGTCCGAACCGATGTATTTTTCTTTGTTTTCAGGATCTCTCAGCGAAATTTGCGCCTCAAAATTTTCGAAATCCAATGCCTTGAAAATAATGAAGATAATATCCATTACCTTCAGAAATTCTTCCTTCAGCTGCTCGGGACGGCAGAAAATATGCGCATCGTCCTGTGTAAAGGAGCGAACGCGGGTAAGACCGTGAAGTTCACCACTTTGTTCGTACCGATAAACGGTTCCGAATTCAGCCATTCGTAAAGGAAGATCCTTATACGAGCGGGGCTTCACCTTATAAATTTCGCAATGGTGCGGACAATTCATCGGTTTGAGCAGGTATTCTTCGCCTTCTTCCGGTGTATGAATAGGTTGGAACGAATCCTTGCCGTATTTGGCATAGTGCCCTGAAGTAACATACAATTGTTTGTTACCGATATGGGGAGTCATTACCTGTTGGTATTCAAAGCGGCGCTGTATCTTTTTGAGGAAGTCTTCAAGACGCAGGCGCAGCGCAGTACCACGGGGGAGCCACAGGGGCAATCCTTTTCCAACTGTTTCCGAGAAAGCAAAAAGCTCGAGTTCTTTACCGATTTTCCGGTGGTCACGTTTTTTTGCTTCTTCGAGAAGTACCAGGTATTCGTCGAGCATCTTTTTCTTTGGGAAGGTGATACCGTAGATACGGGTAAGCATCTTGCGTTTTTCATCTCCACGCCAGTAAGCACCGGCAACACTCAGCAGTTTGATGGCTTTAATTTCGCCCGTACTGGGCAAATGCGGACCACGGCATAAATCGGTAAAGTTGCCCTGAGTATACAATGTAATGGTGCCATCTTCCAGGTCGGTAATCAGTTCGACTTTGTATTCATCGCCTTTGTCTATGAACTTTTTAAGTGCGTCGGCTTTTGAAATATCGTTACGGAGATATGCCACTTTTCGTGCTGCTAACTCCATCATTTTTGCTTCAATAGCTGGAAGATCACCTTCTTTAATAATAGCCGTACCCGGATCCACATCGTAGTAAAAACCGTTTTCAATGGCAGGTCCGATGCCGAATTTGATACCAGGGTACAATTCCTGGAGCGCTTCGGCCATCAGGTGGGCCGACGAATGCCAGAAAGCATGTTTTCCTTCTTCGTCATCCCATTTATGTAATTTAATGGATGCATCGGTGTTGATAGGGCGGGTGAGGTCCCATAACTGGTCGTTAACGGTAACGGATAGCACGTCCTGTGCCAATCGGGGGCTGATGCTCTCAGCCACCTGTAGTCCTGTTACTCCGGGAGCAAATTCGCGGACAGAACTGTCGGGAAATGTAATTTTAATCATACTTATACCTTACAAATGGTTTTTTAATGGAGGCACAAAAGTAATAAAAAAATTGGCTTGTTAAAAAGTTTTCTTATCTTTGCACCCGCTAACGCACAAAATCGCGGCTGTGGCGTAATTGGTAGCCGCGCCAGACTTAGGATCTGGTGCCGAGAGGCGTGGGGGTTCGAGTCCCTTCAGCCGCACAAAAAAACCCTGTTAAACAGGGTTTTTTTGTTTATCAGACTGTTTTTCAGATCAGCCGTGACTTATATCTACCTGTTTTTCGCTTTCAGCCGGGCTTCTTTTGCCTTTTGACGTTCTAACCTTAGTTTCGCTTTTTCTTCCCTGGCCAGTCTGCGGGCCTCTTTCTGTTCTTCAATAAATTTGTTCACATAATCGATATATGGCTGGATGTAGCGTTGTTGTTTGGCCGGATGCAGGTCGTCAATAGTAATCATGATTCCTGTTTCGTAAACAGAGCCAAAATCATGATCTATCGTATATCCAAATATTTTCATTGTATCAGAAAGACCTATATAAGCATTGAAAAGCGGCGGGATGTTTTCACCATTATTGCGTACCGTTTTAATAAGGTGCTTATAATCATCTGTTGGATTGTTTTCGGTCAGAAAGTTCTTTGCATTTTGTTTCATTTCATCGCTGATGAAAATAGGACGTTTAGGTGTAATAAGACCTTCACTATCTGTAAAATGCTTGTTCAGATAAGCATAAATCGACTCACGGGCAACAACAGGAAAACTATTATACATGGTTACTTTCCCGATAAAATATTTTGCACCCTTCACTGTATGTATCAGAGCTCCAAGTCCATCCCAAAGATTATCCAGCGCAAACAAACTTTTCATGCCCATGCGGGTGCTTTGGTAATTGGGCTGAACAAAAGCACGACCCAGCTCGATGGTATAAGGTAAGTAGTGTTTGATAAAATGTTGGCTAAATGTAAAGAGGTGCGACATTACAAATTCGGGTTGGCCATTTTCCTTCATCATAACATCGGCACCCGCCAGAAAGCGATAACCACCGATTATTTCACGGTTATCGGGATCCCATACAATTAATTGTTTATAGGGTTTTTCGAGAAAATCATATTTGTCGGTATCTGTTTCATTGCCGGTGCCGCCTCCTCCCGATCGAAAGGATAATTCCCGTAAGCGGCCAATTTCACGCATAATATGGGGAGAGTCGTGGGCCGTAATTACATAGATTTCATTACCGGCTTTATTGGTGGGTCTGAGAAATTTATTAGCCGTCAGTTCTTTCGCGATGAGCTCACGATCAACTGCTTCAATAACATTCTTCATATTGAATAAAATAGTTTTTTCAGGATTTGAAATCAACTGCAAAAGTAGTTTATTTTTTGTACTTGAAGGAACATTCATAAAAAAAACAGAAAAATCAACTAAAAATTTACCCAAATGTTTTTGTATCAGAATAAAAAGCAATATATTTGCAGTCCGAAATTCGAAAAGAAAAAATCATCAAAAAATATTTAGTAATCAAAAATTTAAAAAGAGTACAATCATGACAAAGGCAGACATTGTTAACGAGATTGCCAAAAACACAGGTATCGACAAAGCATCGGTGTTGGCAACAGTTGAGGCTTTCATGGAGACTATTAAAGAGTCTCTTGCTAATAGTGAAAACGTATACCTGAGAGGTTTCGGTAGTTTTGTTATCAAGGAAAGAGCTGAGAAAACCGCTCGTAACATTTCGAAGAACACAACCATTATTATCCCTGCACACAAAATCCCGGCATTTAAACCAGCCAAGACTTTTGTAAGTGCAGTAAAATAATTGATACAATAAAATTTAGTTAGTATGCCAAGCGGAAAAAAAAGAAAACGTCACAAAATGGCGACGCACAAGCGTAAAAAAAGACTGAGAAAAAACAGACATAAAAAGAAATAAAGTCTGAAGGTCTTCAACGACAAGTACTGAAAACAAACTTAAAGACTTACGATCAGACTTTAAGTTTGTTTTTTGTTTAAGCGAAAACAAAAACATTAAATCCAAGAAAAAGTGAACAGCGAATTTGTAGTAGATGTACAAGCATCCGAAATTTCAATTGCGCTGCTGGAGAACAAACGATTGGTAGAATTTAACCGGGAAAGCCGTGAGGCCAGTTTTGCGGTTGGAAATATCTACCTGGGTAAGGTTAAAAAACTGATGCCCGGTTTAAATGCAGCATTTGTGGATGTTGGTTTCGAAAAAGACGCTTTTCTTCATTATCTTGATTTAGGTTCAAATTTCAATACCCTACAAAATTTTACAACGCAGGTGCTGAGCGACCGCAAAAAGGCACCTTCGATGCAAAAAGCAAAGCATCTTCCCGAGATTGATAAAAACGGAACGATAAGCGATGTGCTCAAGCCCGGACAGGAAATCCTGGTTCAGGTTGCCAAAGAGCCCATTTCAACCAAAGGTCCGAGGCTAACTGCCGAAGTGTCTATCGCCGGAAGATTTTTAGTTCTCATTCCTTTTGCCGATAAGGTGTCGGTTTCTCAGAAGATTGAATCGGAAGAGGAACGCATCCGTCTGAAGCAACTGATTCAAAGTATAAAACCCAAAGGATTCGGGGTGATAGTACGTACGGTTGCCGAACAAAAGAGAGTGGCAGAACTCGATAACGAACTGAAAATATTAGTGAAACGATGGGAGGAAGCCTGCCAGAAGTTGCAGCACTCAAAAGGTGTTTCGCTTATATTAGAGGAATTAGGTCGCACGGTGGGAATAATTAGAGATTTATTCAACGCCAATTTTAATAACATTCATGTCAACAATCCCGACATTTTCACAGAGGTGAAAGATTATGTGGAGCTTATTGCTCCCGATAAAAAGGATATTGTGAAACTTTACAAGGACGAGATTCCGATTTTTGATCATTTCGGAATTACCAAGCAAATAAAATCGGCTTTTGGTAAGACGGTTTCCTTTAAAAGCGGAGCATACCTGATTATTGAACATACGGAAGCTTTGCATGTGATTGATGTGAACAGCGGAAACCGATCGAAGCTGGCTACAGGACAGGAAGGAAATGCACTGGAAGTGAACCTGGCTGCTGCCGATGAAATTGCCCGTCAGTTACGACTAAGAGATATGGGAGGTATTATCGTGGTCGATTTTATTGACCTGCACGATAACGACAACAGGCAGAAGCTCTACGAACGTATGCGGGAAGCCATGTCGAACGACCGGGCCAAACACAATATCCTTCCGTTAAGTAAGTTCGGATTGATGCAAATGACCCGTCAGCGGGTTCGACCAGAGACCGATATCAATATTGAGGAAAAATGTCCAACCTGCTTTGGTACCGGACATATGCAACCTTCGATTCTCTTTATTGATCAGCTGGAAGATAAAATCGATTTTGTAGTTAATGTGTTAAAAATTAAAAAGTTTAAACTCCATATTCACCCGTACATCGAAGCCTATATCTCTAAAGGTGTTGTATCGCAAATATGGAAATGGAGAAGTAAATACGGGTTGGGATGCAAATTTGTACCCTCACAATCGCTCGGTTTTCTTCAATTCAAGTTTTATGATGATAAGGGTAACGAAATAAACCTGAAACAAGAAACTGAGAAAGTTTCGGAAGTCAACACTTAATAATTAAAGGGGATTCTTATACGAATCTCCTTTTTTTATTGGATTCCAACAACAGAGAAAAAAATAGAAAAAAGTTTGCTGAAGCCCTTGCAGATATTAAAAAACATAGTATATTTGCACTCCGTTTGAGGAACGCCTCAAAACAGTATTGTAATTGAAATAGTCATGCGAAAATAGCTCAGTTGCTAAAGAGTAAACACAAAATGCTCTACCAACTGAGATATCAAGCAAAAATAACAAAATGCGAAAATAGCTCAGTTGCCAAAGAGTAAACACAAAATGCTCTACCAACTGAGATATCAAGCAAAAATAACAAAATGCGAAAATAGCTCAGTTGGTAGAGCATAACCTTGCCAAGGTTAGGGTCGCGGGTTCGAGTCCCGTTTTTCGCTCCAACAAAATCCGGTGAAACAGCGTTTTCACCTTCCAGATGTACTTCTCAACCATTGCCCAGATGGTGAAATTGGTAGACACGCTAGTTTCAGGGACTAGTGGCCGCAAGGCTGTGCAGGTTCGAGTCCTGTTCTGGGCACTTTCTTTCTTTAATGCGCAGGTGGTGAAATTGGTATACACGCTACTTTGAGGGGGTAGTGCCGGTTCCGGCGTGTGAGTTCGAGTCTCATCCTGCGCACTTTTTTTATTTTTCCTTACACGGTTCTGTGTGAATATTCGTAATTGTCCTCTCCCCGTACTTTTCCCGTAACATTACTTCAATTTCGGTTGCAATATCATGCGATCGTACAAAACTTATGTTTCTGTCGAGCTTGATATGTATGTCGATGGCAATGGTATTCCCTATACGACGTGTTTTAAGGTTATGCTGAAAGCAGATGTCAGGATGTGATGATACAATTCCGATAATCTCGTTTTCGACGCTTTCAGGTAATGATTGTTCCAGCAACTCGTGCATGCTGGGCTTTCCCAGTTCGATGGCTACTTTAAGAATAAAAAAGCTAACTATCATACCAGCCAGAGGATCGAGTATTCGCCATTGGGATCCCAGAAAAATAGCTCCGGAAATACCCAAAGCAGTTCCAATCGAGGATAATGCATCGCTACGGTGATGCCATGCATTGGCAATCACTGCATTGTTATTTATCTTCTTACCCTGAATGGACGTGTACCAGTACAATCCTTCTTTGACAGCGATAGAAGCAATGGCTGCGAAAAGAGCCAGATAACCGGGTTGTTGCAACTCTTTGCCTTTCCACACTTCCATTAACATCGTGATTCCGTTCCAGAAAATACCTATACCAACCAGAATAAGCGCTATACTAATTAGTAAAGTGGCAAAGGTTTCGTATTTACCATGCCCGTAATGATGATCACTGTCTTTTTCCTTATCCGAAAAACGAATAAAAATCAAAACAAAGACGTCGGTAATAAAATCGGAAAACGAATGCACTCCGTCAGCAATCATGGCCGCACTTTTAGCGCTGATACCCGCAATAATCTTAAATGTACTTAAGAGTAGATTGACGAAAAATCCAACCCACGTAACGCGTTGCGCTACTTTTGTTCTGTCTTGTGTTGTCATGATTGTGTGCAATTTTCGAATAAACATGCTTCTTCAGAATTTTCAAACTCGATGGTAGCATGTTCAATTTTTTCTTCTTTTAAAATAGTGCGTATCTCTGTTTTTAGCTCCGGAATTCCAGTGGTATCTTTCTTTAAAACAACATGCATGGTCATAACATGGTAACTTCCATCGGCCGACCAAACATGAAGGTCGTGCACATCTTCAATCAGAGGATGATTTAGTAATCGTTGGCGAATATCCTGCAATCTGATATCGTCGGGTGTGGCCTGCAACAGGATGCGCATTCCTTCACGAATCGACTGAGCTACATTACTTAATATATAAATAGAAATCATTATCGAAAGCAGTGGGTCGATAAAAGGTAAATTGAAGAAATACATCAACACTGAGCCAACGAGAATCGCTGCCCATCCCAGAACATCTTCCAGTAAATGAAGCGAAACTACTTTTTCGTTTAAACTTGTTCCTTTTTTTAACCGGATAACGGCAGCACCATTTACCAGTATGCCCAGTATAGCCAGCCAAAACATTCCTACTTCGTTGGCTGGTTGCGGGTTCAGCAGACGGGGAATGGTTTCACTCAATATAAAAATACTACCTATTACCAAAATCAGCGAATTAGCCAAAGCACCAATCAGCGAAAAGCGTTTGTAGCCGTAGGAATATTTCTCGTTACTCCCTTTGACTGATAGTTTTTGAAAATACCAGGCTAGTCCCAGCGAAATACTATCACCAAAATCATGCAGGGCATCGGAGAGTATGGCAACGCTGTTTGTAAGAAGCCCTCCGGCAATTTCAATAAGGGTGAAACCCAAATTCAGAAAAAAAGCAAAACGAATATTTTTTGTACCGGATACCGGATGATCAGGGGTGCTATGATGGTGATGAAGCGACATAATGGAGTTGAGAATTTGACCTACAAACGTATGAATTTTTTAGTTCTGAATCAAATGGTTTTAGGTTAAATTGTAAAAAATAGCAAAAACAGGCTTTTCTAACCGCCGATTTGATGTACCTTTGCATGGATTGATTCCTATTTCAACTGTTTACAAAATCGAATACGTTTATGCGCTGGTTTTTACTGTTATATATTTTGTTAATCCCACTGTTACTGGTTGGTCAATCGGCAGCCAAAGCCGATGATTTATTTACTAAGCGCGATTATCTTCAGGCTGCTCAGTTGTACAAGGAATTGCTGAAAAACCGTCCTAACGATGCATTGTACAATTATCGATACGCCCGAAGCAATTATGAATTAAAGGAATATGATATTGCTATTCAGTATTTTACGAAAAGTGGTACCCGCTATCCGCTCACTGCGTATTACCTTGCCGACAGTTATTTTCATACCTATCGCTTTGATGATGCTATACGCCTTTATACAACTTATGCCGAGAGCACAACTGCAAATCAGGCTTATTTGGCCGATGTGGAAGCTAAACTTCGCCGTGCTACAGTCGGTGCCCGTTTGATGAATCGTGTAGAAAAAATTGAATTTACCGATAGCATTGTTGTAGATAAGCGGGAATTTCTGAAACATTTTGAACTAAGCAGGGAAGTGGGTGTTTTGGATCAAAAACCTTTCTATAAAACCGGTTCAGGATGGTTCGATCTTATTACTTTTGTCACACAACGCGGCGACAGAAAAATTTTCTCGGATACCACACATCATTCCATCGATCTTTATAAGGCAAATAAATTGCTGGATGGATGGGCAAAGGCAGAACCCCTGTCGTCGGTAATCAACACTAGCGCTGACGAAAATTATCCTTTTTTGATGCTCGATGGGTTAACACTGTACTACGCTTCCAATGGTGAAAATTCACTGGGTGGTTACGATATTTTTGTAACCCGTTTTTCGGGGGTTTCCAACGATTACCTGAATCCCGATAACATTGGCCTGCCGTTTAATTCAATGGCGAATGATTATATGATGGTTGTCGATGAGTTAAATCATTCAGGTTGGTTTGTGAGTGATCGTTTTCAGCCACGAAATAAAGTGGCTGTATATCGCTTTATTTATACCGGTCAGAAACAATTTCTTACAAATGATAATTCCCGGGAATTTATCGATGCTGCTACCCTGCGTACCATTCAATGGTCGAATCAGCAAGAGGCCACACGACGCAAACCTTCTGAAACTACCGTTAAACCAGAACCTCAGCCGGTTGTGTTTTTTGTTACCGACAATTTGAGGTACACCAGTTCAGATCAGTTTAAAAGCCCCGAGTCGGGAATTTTGTTTTCTAAATGGCTGAACCTTAAAGAATCGACTGACCAATTGAATGAACGACTCAACGAACTGCGGGCCTTCTTTTCAGGCTCAAAGGAGGAGCTCGAAAGGGCAACACTTTCACGGGAAATGCTAACCCTCGAAAGGCAGGGTCGGCAGTGGAAACTCCAACTGGAAGAACTGGAAAAAAAGATTCGTAATGAAGAAATAAAATTTCTGAAAAAGACGGATGTTATGTAAAAAATGAATACTTTTACACAAAAAATTTTCTGTTTATGGAGATAGGAATTGTTATTCTGTTGCTGGTCATTGGTGTTTTGCTGTTGCTGGTCGAGTTTTTCCTGATTCCCGGTATTTCAATTGCCGGTATAGGTGGAATCATTTTTCTGGCAGGAAGCGTGGTGTATGCTTATACCGAAATTGGAGCTCAGGCGGGTCATCTGACTGTTTTCGGATCCATTGTGATTGTGGCACTGTCGGTATGGATTTTTCTGAAAGCTAAAACACTGGAGAAAATGGCATTGAAAACCGAAGTGGATAGTAAGAACGACCCTTTGGAAGGTATTCATGTTCAACCCGGTGATACAGGAACTGCAGTTTCACGCCTGGCTCCTATGGGGAAAGTGAAAATCAATGGCCATCTTATGGAAGCCAAATCGATGGAAGGTTTTATCGATGAAGGCAGCGAAATTGTGGTACGACAGGTTCAACTTACCAACGTGCTGGTGGAACGAAATGAAATTGTTTAATTTAAATACAAATTATCATGGCGATTATTGAGATTATTGTGCTGGGACTACTTGGGGTCCTACTGTTGTTATTCTTCTACTATGTGCCTTTCCTTTTGTGGGTATCGGCCAAAGTTTCAGGCGTAAATATTGCCTTGCTGCAGCTTTTCCTGATGCGCATCCGAAAAGTGCCCCCACATAGCATTGTGGCGTGTATGATCGAAGCGCATAAAGCCGATTTACACGAAGTTACCCGCGATGGTCTGGAAGCACACTTTCTGGCTGGTGGACATATTGAACGCGTGGTTCATGCTCTGGTGTCTGCTTCTAAAGCCAATATCGATCTTTCATTTAAAATGGCTACTGCAATCGATCTCGCCGGTCGTGACGTATTTCAGGCAGTACAGATGTCGGTAAATCCTAAAGTGATCGACACACCCCCGGTTGCAGCAGTTGCGAAGGATGGTATTCAGTTGATTGCCAAAGCCCGTGTCACCGTTCGTGCCAATATTAAACAATTGGTTGGGGGAGCTGGTGAGGAAACGATTCTGGCCCGTGTGGGTGAAGGTATTGTTTCGTCGATTGGTTCTTCGGAATCGCACAAAAGCGTTCTCGAAAATCCGGATTCAATCTCTAAACTGGTATTGAAAAAAGGATTAGATGCCGGTACTGCGTTCGAAATTCTGTCGATTGACATCGCCGATATTGATATCGGTAAGAACATCGGTGCTCAGCTGCAAATGGATCAGGCTGAAGCTGATAAGAACATTGCTCAGGCAAAAGCCGAAGAGCGTCGTGCGATGGCTGTGGCTCTCGAACAGGAAATGAAAGCCAAGACACAGGAACAACGTGCTAAGGTTATTGAAGCAGAAGCCGAAGTGCCTAAAGCAATGGCTGAAGCGTTCCGTTCGGGAAATCTTGGAATCATGGATTACTACAAAATGAAAAATATCGAAGCTGATACTTCGATGCGTGAAAATATCGCGAAACCCGGTTCATCGGGCGGAGGAAGCAAGGGTAGTAAATAAATTATTTAACTGAAGTTGAAGAGGGTAGTGGACGTGTTCTGCTACCCTTTTTAATCAATTTCCAGTTTCAGCGTATTTTTCAGCAGTTCAAGTGCCGGATTTTCCTCCATCATTTTTCGGAGTATTTCTTCAGGATTACCGGTACGGGGAACCTCACTGGCTTCGGTAACCTTACTTACAAAGCGAATGGCTGAATTTCGGAGTGTTTGACGCATGTGATTGCTCAGGTCGGTCATCAGTGTTTTGAATTCATTTTCCTGAAAAATATTGCTGAAGCTAATCTCGTAGACATGTGCTTCGGTACGAACCGGAAGAGTGGAGCGGATATAACTGGCAGCGCTGGCTATTGTTGGTATCTTCTGAGCATAAGCTTTCCAGGCCAATTCGAATGCTTCCTGTGAATAGTGCTCGTCGGCAGTTTCAGCCAGCACTTCCTGATGTGGGTTGGCAGGAGTTGTACTTGCCTGTGTGGCAGTTCCCCTGTTGATGGAGATGGAAATCGGGCGTTTTCCGGCCGGAGCTGCTGCCGACCGAACAATGGGTTGAGGAGCTGGTGCTTTTTTCTGAGTAAGTGCAGCTGTGCTTACACTATTTGTTGCAGGTGTGGATCCCTGAACAGTAGGTGTACTGGTACCTGAAGTTGCGTTTCCTGTTGTTGGAAAAACGGCTTGCAGGGGCGGAAGCTCCTCGTCAGTTATTATTTTTTTTTTTGCGCTTGTGAGTTGACACAAACGAATCAGGCTAAGCTCTACCAGCAGGCGTTTATTATTGCTTATCCGATAGCCCATGTCGCAATCGGTGGTAATTTTAAGCGCCGGAATCAGAAAATCGGTTTCGCAGGCCTGTGCCTGAGCGATATATCGTTTCCCAATGTCGGCTCCGACTTCCATTAACTCTATCGTTGCCGGATCTTTACAAACCAGAAGATCCCTGAAATGCGAGCTCAGACCGGTCACAAAATGATGCCCGTCGAAGCCTTTGTTGAGAATTTCGTTGAAAATAAGTAAGGAATTGGTTACATCACCCTGCAGAAAAGCATCAGTAAGCTTAAAATAATATTCATAATCAAGCACATTGAGGTTTTGAATGGCACTCTGGTAATCAATCGTTGTACCACAGAAACTTACCAGCTGATCGAAAATCGACAGGGCATCACGCATACCTCCATCGCTTTTCTGTGCAATGATGTTTAATGCATTTTCGTCGATACTCACATTTTCGCTCGAAGCAACATACCGCAGATGAGAAACAGTATCAGCAATGGTGATGCGGTTGAAATCGTAAATCTGACACCTGGAAAGGATAGTAGGGATAATTTTATGCTTTTCGGTAGTAGCCAGGATGAAGATGGCATGAGCCGGAGGTTCTTCAAGGGTTTTCAGAAAAGCATTGAAAGCACCGGGCGACAGCATGTGTACCTCATCAATTATATATACACTGTACTGTCCGATCTGAGGCGGGATACGCACCTGATCAATCAACGACCGTATATCATCAACTCCATTGTTGGAGGCTGCATCAAGTTCGTGAATATTATACGAACGCTGCTCGTTGAACGATACACACGATTCACACTGATTACACGCTTCGCCATCGGCAGTAAGTTGCTGACAATTGATGGTTTTAGCGAAAATACGTGCACAGGTTGTTTTCCCAACTCCCCTTGGGCCACAAAATAAATAGGCGTGGGCCAGATGGTTAGTTTGAATGGCATTCCGTAAGGTAGTGGTAAGCGCGTTTTGTCCAACTACCGACTTAAATGTAGAGGGTCTGTATTTTCGGGCCGAAACGATGAAATTCTCCATATAAATGTGATATTCCTATACTTTCATTTTTTGCAAAGATAGGGATTTTATTTTGAAATATTCGCTATCTTTGTGGTCTGTCATCAATCAGTTTTCAACAATGTCCCGAACCCATTTTGCATCTGTACTACTGAAAATCATCGTCAGTAAATACACCCTTGTAGTTGCTGTTTTTTTGGTCTACCTCATCTTTTTCGATGGACACAACCTGATTCGTAAGTATCAAATGAGCCGTGAAGTCAATCAATTGCAACAGGAATTAGAAGTCTTTCGTGAAGAAATCAAAAAAAACAGGGAAGAAATCAATAAGTTGAAAACTGATTCGTTATACCTTGAAAAAGTGGCTCGTGAGAAATACCTGATGAAAAAGGATGACGAGGATATCTTTTTATTTAATGATAAAATTCAATGAACGATAATAAGTTGATTAAACAGGCTCTGGTTTTGAGTTTTCTGGCTCTGGTAGCTGGTTCCCTGATGCATTTTTTT
This sequence comes from Paludibacter sp., assembly GCA_034002585.1. Classification (GTDB taxonomy): domain Bacteria; phylum Bacteroidota; class Bacteroidia; order Bacteroidales; family Paludibacteraceae; genus Paludibacter. The sequence goes on along the minus strand of JAVFAG010000052.1, from coordinate 5,831 downwards.
GAGTTAACAGTTGGAAAATTTGTTTTTGGAGGTGGTGCAGCTATTATCATTCTTATTCAGTTAATTTTTTTATTGAAAGAACCGGCCGAAGGTTTCAGGGCTCAACGGCTGCAACGAATGAATTTCATGGTGAGTCTGGTGCTTGCTCTTGGAGTGTATTCCATGGTGGAAGGCACTACTCTCTGGATTGCTGCTATCCTGATTTATGCACTGGTAACTTTGTTTTTAAGTTTTAGAAATTAATTATAGTACTATGCGAAAACATTTCTCTTACAGCCCATTGCAACTGACGGGACTCGTGGTTCTGCGGGTGCTTATCGGCTGGTATTTTTTGTACGAGGGTATTACGAAATTTTTATCACCCAACTGGTCGGCCTATGGTTACCTGATGGATTCGAAAGGCCCGCTCGGACAGTTTTTTATGTGGCTTGCCGATATGCCTTTGGTTATGACTGTTATCAATTATTTGAATATATACGGTTTGATACTGGTAGGTCTGAGTCTACTGTTGGGGATTTTTTCTCGTTTGGGAAGCATAGGTGCCGCGACCATGCTTGTTTTATATTACTTTTCACATCCGCCTACACTGGATGCTGTTTACGCATTGCGTCCCGAGGGTTCGTACCTGTGGATTGATAAAAATGTGATTATTCTGGTAGCTGTAGTGGTTACCGGTCTTTTGTTCCCTAATTCTCACCGTATCGGCATCGATCGGTATATCTACAAAAAAAGGAAAGCGTAAAAATAGTATGGAGAATACCAATACCCCTCAGTCGGAGGGAAGGAGAGAGGCTCTCAAAACACTGGCTACCGTACCTGTTATCGGGGCGATGGCCTATGGTGTATATAAAAAACGTCAGAAAGAAAACTACAATAAAATCGCTGGTAACCTGTTCAATGTCGATCCGGCACCGGTAGCAGAAAGAAAATCTGTCGATGGTGAGGTGATTCGTATTGGAATTATCGGTTACGGAAGCCGTGGATCGTACCTCATGCGTTCACTGGGTTTTGCCACGCCTGAATTGCTTGAGGAATGGAAGAAGATTTCAAAGGAGGATCCCAACAATACCCGTTACCAGGATTTTCTGGAACAGGAAGACCTGAAAGTGGAGGTCAGGGGTGTTTGCGATATCTTTACGGTAAATTCCCACAATGCTGTTTTGGCTGGCTCAAACCTGTATCGTCAAACTACAGGTGGAAAAATGGCCAATGCTCCCGTGGTGTACGAAACCTACCGTGAATTGCTGGCGGCTCCCGATATCGATGCGGTGATTATCGCAACGCCCGACCACTGGCATGGAACGATGATTATTGAAGCAGCACAGGCGGGAAAACACGTTTACGTTGAAAAACCGCTTACCTGGACAGTCCAGGAAACGTATCTGGTAGAAGAAGCCGTAAAGAACAGTAATATTGTTTTTCAGTTGGGCCATCAGGGCCGGCAAATTGAAATCAATCACAAAGCCAAAGCAATTATTGAACAGGGACTCATTGGAAAGGTGACCCTTGTGGAAGTGAGCACCAACCGCAACGACCCCAATGGTGCCTGGGTATATCCCATCCATCCTGAGGCAAGTCCCAAAACGATAGACTGGAGTCAGTATGTAGGCGATCCGCGTCGGATTGACGAATACCATCAGTACATGAAATCGAATAAGCTGGAACGGTATATTGGCCCCGATGAACGCGAAAAATTCAGTCTGGAGCGTTTCTTCCGCTGGCGTTGCTGGTGGGATTACAGTACCGGACTCAGCGGCGATTTGCTGACCCACGAATACGATGTAATGAACCATATGTTGAACCTGGGAATCCCCCATTCGGCCACTTCCTCGGGAGGTGTGTATTATTATAAGGATGGACGCACTGTACCCGATGTGTTGCAGACCAGTTTTGAATTTCCGCACCGCGACATGACCATGCTTTATTCAGCTACCCTTGCCAGCGAGTTCAACCGTCCGCGAAAGATTATGGGAACCGATGCTACCATAGAACTGGGCAGCACCCTGGATGTAATTGTCGATAGGGCTTCAAAGCAGTACAAGGATAAAATTGATCAGGGTATTATTAAACCCGGAGAACCGTTCTACCGGTATGCATCGGGCAAAAGTCTGGATGCATTATCCTCGGCAACGGAAATGTATTTTGCCCAGCGCGGTTTGTTGTATTCCTATGTTCAGGGGAAAAAATACGATACTACCTACCTGCATCTTCGGGAATGGATTGATGCTATCCGAAACGGATCGGAAGTTTCATGTGGTATTCAACCCGCTTTTGAAGAAGCAATTACGGCCCACATGGGTACACGCGCTTACCTGGAAGGGCGTACCATGTACTGGGATAAAGAGAAACGGGAAATTATCCGCGGATAAATCTAACTTTATTATTTACCATAAAAATACTAGCTTATGTCACAAATGTCAAGACGAAAATTTCTTCAAACGGGAGCAACTGCCGCAGTTGGGCTGACGGTCGTTCCCTCGTCGGTTTTTGGTAAGAAGTTCGGAGCCGTGGCTCCAAGTGATAAACTTAATATTGTCGGTGTAGGTGTCGGCGGTAGAGGCTTTGGAGTTCTCAAAGGGATGGAAAGCCAGAACATCATCGGTCTGTGTGATACCGACTGGAAATACAGTGAACGGGTGTTTAAATATTTCCCGAAAGCAAAGAAATTCAACGACTACCGCAAGATGTACGAAGAGCTCGGTAAAAGCATCGATGGGGTAGTGGTGGCCACAGCCGACCATACCCATGCAATTATTGCAGCCGATGCCATGACTATGGGCAAGCATGTGTACGTTGAAAAACCATTGACTCACTCGGTGTACGAATCGCGTTTGCTGACCCGCCTGGCTGCTAAACACAAGCTGGCCACTCAGATGGGCAACCAGGGGGCATCAGGTGAAGGTGTTCGCAAGGTATGCGAATGGATTTGGAATGGTGAAATTGGCGAAGTAACCAAGGTGGAAGCCTTCACCGACCGTCCAATCTGGCCCCAGGGACTTTCCCGTCCGGAGAAGGCAGAAAAAATTCCTTCCACCATGAACTGGGATGCGTTTATTGGTCCGGCTGCCATGCGTCCGTATCATCCCATTTACACACCCTGGAACTTCCGTGGATGGTGGGATTTTGGTACAGGTGCACTGGGTGATATGGCCTGTCATATCCTGCATCCGGTATTTAAAGGTTTGAAACTGGGCTATCCAACCAAGGTTCAGGGAAGTTCTACCTTGTTGCTGACCGAGAGTGCTCCCAATGCCGAAATGGTGAAATATACCTTCCCGGCCCGCGATAACCTGCCTAAAGTAGGTATGCCTGAGGTAGAAGTGTATTGGTACGATGGTGGACTTCAACCTACACGTCCTGCCGGTGTGCCTGTGGGTAAAGATCTGAACAATGCAGGTGGTGGAGTTATCTTCCATGGTACCAAAGATACGCTTATTTGCGGCTGTTATGGCAGGGAGCCCTGGCTGGTTTCGGGTCGCGTACCCTCAACACCGAAGGTAATGCGCGAAGTTACCCTTTCGCACGAGATGGACTGGGTGCGGGCGGCTAAAGAACATGCCGACGACCGCGTGCAAACCGCTTCACCGTTCAGCGAAGCAGGTCCGTTCAACGAAATGGTGGTGATGGGCGTTGTAGCGGTTCGTCTGCAGGCTTTGAATCAGGAGCTGGAGTGGGATGGTGCTAATATGCGCTTTACCAATATCCCCGATAATGCCACCATTCGTACCGTCATAAAAGATGGATTTAAGATAACCGATGGTCACCCGACTTTCGATAAAACAATGACTGATCCGTACAATGCCAAAGCTTTTGCACAGGAAATGATTCGTCATACCTACCGCGAAGGATGGAAATTACCGGAAATGCCCTGATAATTAATCAATTTAAAATTTTACTACGATGAGAAAGACAGTTTATTTTTTAAGCATTTTAGCAATTTCAGCAAGTATGATAGCCTGTAATCAACCGGCCAAAGAGCAACCGGCCGAAGCAACCCCTGAGGCAGCGCCTCAGGAAGAATGGATTACCTTATTTGATGGTACTTCGATGGAAGGATGGCGTGGGTATGGCCGCACCGATATTCCGGGAGCATGGTCGATCGAGGACGGAGCGATTAAAATCAGTGGTTCAGGAAAAGGGGAAGCCGGCAACAAAGACGGTGGTGACATTATTTTCGACCGTAAATTCCAGAACTTTGAGCTATCCTTTGAGTGGAAAGTGTCCAAAGGAGGTAACAGTGGTGTATTTTACCTGGCTCAGGAAATTGAAGGTGACCCCATCTGGAAATCATCGCCCGAATACCAAATTCTGGATAATGTAAACCATGTGGATGCCAAATTGGGTAAGGATGGTAATCGCCAGTCGGCATCGTTGTACGACCTGGTACCGGCGGTTCCCCAGAATTCGAAACCCTTTGGTGAATGGAATACAGCCGGTATCATTGTGTATAAAGGCACAGTGGTTCACATTCAGAACGGTGAAAATGTAGTGGAATACCACTTGTGGACCGACGACTGGAAAGCGATGGTTGAAAACAGCAAGTTCAAAGGCTGGGAAAACTTCCTGAATGCCGGTGGCGATGCTCACGAAGGATATATCGGACTTCAGGATCACGGCGATGATGTGTGGTTCCGCAATATCAAAATAAAGATTTTAGAATAAGTTAATGTTAAATCAACTGCAGGTGTTCCGAATTCCGGATTGGAAGGACGAACACCTGTAGTGTTTAAGTACTTTTCATCCCATGAAAAAAGCAATTCTTTTACTTACCACAGTAGTTATTCCTATGATAGCAATGGCCTGTCAGCCCGCTGCTGAAAAGCAGGAAATGTATATTCAGTTGTATTCCATCCGCGATGCGATTAAACAAGACTTTCACGGCTCAGTGAAGAAGCTGGCCGCAATAGGTTTTACCGGTATTGAAGCCGCCGGATACAGCGACGGACAGTTTTACGGCATGTCGCCCGCCGATTTTCGCAAGGCTATTGAAGCCACCGGTATGAAGGTTCTCTCTTCGCACACTCAGCGCCGCCTGGCCGATGAACCATCTAAGACCGACTGGCCAGCCGTTTGGAGTTGGTGGGATCAGGCCATTAAAGCGCACAAGGAAGCCGGCATGATCTACCTCGTTGTTCCCTCGATGCCCGTGCCCAAAACCCTGGCCGATCTGAAAATCTACTGCGATTACTACAACGAAATTGGTCGTCGCTGCAACGAAGCTGGCATTCGTTTCGGTTACCACAACCACAGTTTCGAATTTCAGAAAATAGAAGACGAACTGATGTACGATTTCATGCTGAAAAACACCGATCCTTCGAAGGTATTCTTCCAAATGGATGTGTACTGGGTAGTACGAGGCGGTTACAGTCCTGTTGAATACTTTGCTACCTATCCCGGCAGGTTCGAGCATCTCCATATGAAAGACCACAAAGAGCTGGGTCAGAGCGGCATGGTAGGCTTCGATGCAATTTTAAAATCAGTGAAGGTAGCCGGTGTAAAGAAGATGATTGTAGAAGTGGAAAAATACACCATGGATCCGATGGAAAGTGTACGGGTGAGTTATGAATATCTGAAAACAGTGCAATAAGAAATGAAACCAACTTCGATACAAAAATCGGAAAAGTGTAATTTTTGATGCTGATTTTCATTGGAAAAGTGTTTTTCTTATTCAAAATTCATCTGAAAATATACTAATAGCATCTTTTTGCACAAAAAAGAGGAACAACTTTCGCGGTTCCTCTTTTATATTCACTTTGTAAATCTTATTTTTTCTTCTTGCCGTAACGTTCGTTCAGCTTTGCAATTACTTCGCCGGTGATGTCGTAACCTTC
>JAVFAG010000051.1:0-22690 GCA_034002585.1 Paludibacter sp. | reverse complement strand
CCTATGACTTTTGAAATAAACGGAACATCGATATGGTGCTCATAAAGCGGTAAATAGTCGGGGCGTTGGTTGTATACTACCTTTAAGATATTGTTGTAATCCGGTTCAAATCGCGGTTTCATTGCTTTAAATCGCTGCTAAATGAATATGGTAAATCAGCAAGGCTGTTAGTGTCGGTTTTTACCGGTGTATTCGTCATTTTAAACGAAATTGTACAACCATTTCTCAGTGTCTTATACTCAAAATACTTTTTTGAATATTTCTTTCTATTTAGACTTATCTGTGAGATATACCGGTTGCTTTCAGAGTTTTCAGGAGCGTTTATCGTTATTGTTTTACCATTTTCTAAACTAATTGTGGCTTTTTTAAACAGAGGCGCTCCAATTATATACTGATTAGTTCCCGGACAAACGGGATAAAATCCAAGTGCTGAAAATACATACCAGGCAGAAGTTTGACCGTTGTCTTCATCTCCGCAATATCCATCAGGAAGTGGAGTATACATTCGGTTCATCACTTCACGAAGCCAGTATTGACTCTTCCACGATGCCCCGGCATAGTTATACAGATAAATCATGTGCTGAATAGGTTGGTTGCCGTGAGCATACTGACCCATATTCATAATCTGCATTTCTTTAATCTCGTGAATACAGAACCCGTAATAACTGTCGTCGTACACCGGAGGCATTATAAACACAGAGTCGAGCATTTTAACAAACGGTTCGCGGCCACCCATCAGGTCAATTAAGCCCTGTACATCGTGGAATACACTCCACGAGTAGTGCCAGCTGTTACCTTCTGTAAATGCATCGCCCCATTTGAAAGGATTGAATGGATGCTGGAATGTACCATCTTCATTACGTCCACGCATCAGATTGTGTTTTGAATCGAACACATTCCGGTAGTTTAGAGCCCGCTTTGCAAATAGTTTAATTTCACTTTCAGGCCGGTTCAGCTTTTGTGCCAGTTTCATGATACACCAGTCGTTGTAGGCATACTCCAGTGTGCGGGCGGTGTTTTCCGGAATACCAACATTGTAAGGTATATATCCTAACTTGTTGTAATAGTCGGCTCCCCAGCGCCCTGTGGACTTAATTTCAGGATGACGGTTGTTTGCGCCGTTAAGTAGCGCTAGGTATAAACTGTCAATTGCATAGCTTCCAATGCCTTTTAATCCAGCATCTGCAACTACCGAGGCCGAATTGTTACCAATCATACCATCCCGATGACCCGGGCTGGCCCATTCAGGAAGAAATCCACTTTGCCTGTATGTATTCAACAGTCCTTCCTGTATTTCGGCATTTACTTCAGGAAAAACCAGATTCAGAAAAGGGAACAAACTTCGGAACGTATCCCAGAAACCTGTGTCGGTAAACATCGGACCTTTGCAAATCTGACCATTGTAGGGACTGTAATGGTATTTGTTGCCATCCTTATCCAGTTCGTAAAATTTTCTGGGGAATAATAAAGTGCGATACAGACAGGAATAAAAGGTCCGCATCTGATCGACAGTTCCCCCCTCTACCTTGATTTTTCCCAACACTTCATTCCAGTTGTTTCTGCCCTCTCTCGCTATTGTTTCGAAATCTTTTTTTCCAATTTCTTTCAGATTCTGATAGGCTTGCTCTGTACTAATAAACGAAGAAGCAACCCGGGCTGAAATTTTTTCTCCTTTTTTTGTTTTGAACCGAACGATAGCTCCCACATGGTTATCCTTTATTTCGTTTAGTTTTGCTGAAATGGTACCTGAACTCCATAACGAGGCATCATCAAAAGGTTTGTCGAAAACAATAACGAAATAATTTTTAAAATTCGGCGGCACTCCCCCTCTGTTTTTAGTAGAATACCCTTCAATAGTGTTTTTTTCGCGAGTTATTTTCACATAAGATCCTTCATCGAAAGCGTCGATTACGATTCCGGCACTCTGACTTTCAGGGAATGTAAACCGGAAAAAACTGGCACGTTCAGTAGGTGTAAACTCGGTGGTAACATCGTGATCGGCAAGGTACACTTTGTAGTAATAAGGTGTTACGGTTTCTGCTTTATGTGAGAACCAGCTTCCCCGATCGTTTTCGGTAATTTTATCACCACCTGTTACAGGCATAAGCGAAAAATGTCCATAATCTCCAATCCATGGACTTGGTTGGTGCGTTTGTTTAAATCCGATAATTTTGTCGGCAGCATACCAATAGGTCCATGTGTCGTTCATCGGAGCAGTTTGCGGTGTCCAGAAATTCATACCCCATGGTCGTGCTATGGCCGGGTAGGTATTGCCATTCGATAAAGAAAATTTTGTTAATGTGCCTATCAGTGGATTAACATAATCCACTACCTCGTTCATTGCCAGCGATTTGAAAGTCATCAGAAATGCAAATGCTAGTATAGGAATTCGCTTTGTCATATTTATTTCTAAGAGGGTTATTTTATTGAGGGTAGATATTTAAATGTCAGTATTTTAGATTGTCTGATTAGTTGGATAATTGCTGGTAAAGGCAATGTGATTCGCAGAGTGTTACCTGCATCCGGAATACTTTTTAACAGAACACCCTGAAGGCTGTAGATCCTGACCTGATGGTGCTGAGCATTATAAAGTATGAGTTCGTTGTGATCCGTTACAGTATAAACAGACTGGTTGGTTTCTTCATTAGTTGGAGTTTCCGGGACGGAAGTGGGTGCATTTTTAAAATTAACTTTGTACAGCAGTTGACCTCTCTCTCCAGGTTGGTTCCCTTCGGTAGGCATAAAGGAGCTGACCACGAAATTTCCTAAACCGATACCGGTGATCGATGGATTTGCAAATGACACCGAACCTTTAGGAGTAACAGGCGAAAGGACTGAATAATACGCACCATCGCCAAGCAATAATCGCCAACTGCTCCAGTCGTTTGAAATCAGTTGAGCTTCCTGTAAAATGTAGTTTCCATTGTGAACAAAACTGCATCTGTCACCAAAATTGCCCCTGAAACCCAGTTGTTGAATGTTGTAATTCGAAATTTCATCCTTCCATGCTCTCCACGACGCAAAGTTCTTTAAAATGCCAAATGCGATCTGATCCTGAATGTTCCGGTTGTAATAATGAAAACCGATTACAATATGTGATGAATCCGGTGAAGTTCCAACAAATGACCTGATATCGGGTGTCCCTTCTGCCGAATTGGAGAAATTGCGTGGCAAAACGATAGTGTTGGAATGACTGTTGGTTAGTAGCTGCGCGTAGGAAGCATAGTAGCGGACTCTGATGGTGTTAGACCCTTGCACGGGATCCTGTTCATTGGCAACAACATAGCCATTCCCCCATTTTTTAATATCCCCCTGATGTGAACGATCGCCCAGTTCAGTGAGATAAGTCCATCTGTTTAGGTCGTTGCTTCCTGCAAGGTATAACTTAAACTGACTGCCAGATACCAATGAATGGTACACGGCAAGATATGTAAATGCCTCATCAGCTTTTATTATCGATAAGCCGTCCATATTAACTCCCCGGGTATCCTTTGTATCAAACCTGATTAAAGTGTTGCCTGAAACTTCGTTTAGTGCTTCTTTTTTGTCCATTGTATCGCTGCCTGCACGTTTCAACCACCATTCGTGAGCAATAAACAGATTTCGGGCAGTATCAAAGGCCTGTAATTGCGATACTGTAAATTCGGTATTTTCAGCATTCAGGGTAATCAGGGTATTTCTAAAATCGTCCAGCGACATGTCCGACAGCTGTTCGACGGTGCGAAATCCACCTCCGGCTAAAAATTTATGCATCAATGCAGCATCCGCCAATTCGTTGTCGGACAAGGATTGTAAGGCGCTAAGGGGTGTGTTGCATTTAGTATCCAAATTCGAAATCACTTTGTTTCGTTGCATTTCATACGAATCAGCCATCAGGCCCGGAATATCCGACCACCCGGTATAATGAAGAAGTTTGGCAAGTATATGTTCGTTTTGTGCAGCAGTACTATCCAATTGGAAACAGAAAGCAAGCAGCAAAGCAAAAGTGATTTTAGTTCTCATTCTGGTCATTCGGGATGTTATCCCCGGTATTTCAACCTGAGATACCGGGGATTGAATTTAAAAGATTAATTTAGCACTTTAAAGGTTTCGTTACCTGCATTTGAACTTATACGAATCATATAAATTCCTTTGAAAGTGAAAATTTCTTTTACAGTTGAAGATGTGCGTTGTTCGATGAGCTTTCCAATAGTGTTGTACACGCTGATAGTCGAGTTTAAGGGGCATTCTACAACGATCTCGCTGTTGATGTTCATTACTTTTGAAACACCTTTTTTCATTTCGTCAATTCCCGAAACCGGGCCGTTTTCCATTTTCAGCTTTGGAAGGTTATTTTCCAATACCCATACGGTGTTGAAGTTCCAGGTAGGTAAACTGTCGGCATAGAACTGTGGGCTTGCCACTTGTGCCAGTGTAACACTTGTTCCATCTTTGCCATCGTTCAGATTTGTCCAGGTTTCTGTACGTTTAGGATCTTCCCAGGCCATATTTTCTAATCCGTAATTGTTTTCAAGGGTAGTTGCGTTATGATCGCCCACAATGCGGTTGGTTTTTGGTATATCGGAATTGGCTGTGATTTTGGTTTGGATAGCAAGGCAATTGCTGACTTTTACTCCTGCACCCACACCTGCACCTATAATACCTCCGGTGAAGCCCACTGCAGCCGATACCGTTCCTGAAGCAAAGCAGTTGTTGACTTTGTCGTTCGCGCCTTCACTCCAACCTACAATTCCACCAACCTGCCATCCGGTTGTCACAATATCACCATTTACATAACAGTTCTCAATGGTACTTGCACTCTGCATATGGCCTGCAATACCACCTACGTGGTCGCGGCCGGTAACGGTACCCCTCACCGCACATTCGGTTATGATTGTCTTTTCCATATGCCCGATAAGTCCTCCGGCAATACCTCCGGCCTGCACTTCAATGCCTTCGGCAATACATTTTGTGATGGTTGTGTTGTCGGCGTGACCTGCAAGTGTTCCTACCCAGTTACCTCCAATCAAAAAATCTTTAATCTTAAGATTTCGAATGGTACATCCCGAGAGATTTTTAAACAAACCACCCCGGTCGCCTCCATCAGCGGTTAAGTTGGAAAGCGTGTAATTATTGCCATCAAAAGTGACATTAGTTAAATCCTTGTTCAGGCCAGCACTAAGAGACGACAAGTCGATGTTAGCATCCAGAATGTAAGATTTGTCGTTTTCCATTGCCTGTAAGCCGGCAATAGTTGAGATTTTGATTTGTGCATCTGCCAACAGGCTAAATGCCACACTTAAAAACAAAATAGTAAATAGATTTTTTTTCATGATACATTACTTTTAAATTGTGATTATACTTAATAGAAACTCTGTAAAATTTGTCTTGTTTCTTCAGGGAATGTTTTCATACGTAATTGCCACATAAATTCTTCGGCATTGACTACACGTACTTTTTTGTTTAAGCGTTTTGTACACCACGATACCGGAGTTGCAGAATAAGCAGTTCCGTTTTTATTTTCATCCGTCAGACTGGTCGATTCACCAATGTCGGAAAATGCCGACCAGGCATGCACAGCCACCATCGAGAAGGTTGATTTGGAAGCGTCGGATAGCTTGTTGATTTGTGATGCTACAAAAGCAGGAGTCCCTTCGTTGCTGTTGTTTGAGTTGCCAAAATTCCACATGGAATACCTCACTGTCACCACCGGGATATGGATGTTGTTGGCATTTTTAAACCACATTATTTCGCCATTGCCCCCTGCATAGGGAGTATATTGCAATGCAATTATGCCAACCAACTGGTCGTTTTTGCTGATGTAAGCCTGATAGGCTTCTTTGGCTTCCTCCGACTTTACATCATTACAAAACAACCCCAGTAGTTTTATCCGGCGCTGACGTAAATTGTCTGCGATTTTCTGTGCATGATTAGCGAGCAGAGTGGTTCGTTCGCCCTTCACACCGGATGCAAAGTCATCGGCATAGAAATACCCGTTTCCACCAAATTCGATTATGGAATTTGAAGGTGACTGTTCGGCAAATAGGGTTGGTAGTAAACCGGGAATCATTGTTGACAGATTGCTAACCGGCATTCCGAAGGAGATTTTAGTTTTAATATTGTCGGGATTGAAGTAGTATTTTGAGTTTCTGAAGCCGTTGATCATCCATTGAATATTATCGCCATCGGAAAGGAAAAAAGAGGCAAAACTGGCAGTGTCGGAATAGGTGATATACCTGGGATTGGTCACGGTTGCTATTCCCTGTTGCTTATCGGTGTAATTTGCCGATAGTATGGTGAGATTGTATAACCAATCGGCTGGTGCAACAATATTGCCCGAATTCGAAACCAGATTGACAAAGGAATGTTCATCCACATTTTGTTCCCAACCAATTACGGGTGAAAGTGGTTTCAGCCACGCCAGTACTTCACTAAAAAGAGCACTGTTGTTGCCCGATGATGGGAATGCATACCGTTTGTTAAAGTTGATAAACATCAACCGGTGAGCAATGGCAAATCCCTTATTATTGGCAGTAAGAGTAGGCATAAACAGCAATGCATTGTTGTTGCATTTGTCTCTGAAGGCTGCCCACGCAGTTACAGGTGTTTGATTCGAAGCATCGTATGTTTTAGTGTATCCGAGAGCCTGAACTTTTGCTTCGTTTTGGGCGTCAACCAAAATCGATTCGTACACATGAGCAGCAACTGTTGCAGCTGAAATGCTTTCCTGCCGAAGCATATTGTAAAGTACATACCCTTTGATACATTGTTTTATTTCGGGTTTCTCAAGCAATTCCCATACACTTGCCGAACCAAGGTTTTTCATTCCGGTATTGTTTCGTAATGCGATATATTCGGGAGTGGCCACATCGCTCCATACCATGGTCGAACCTCTGTTTTCATTCACTGCCAGAGCTGTTAGACCAATGATGGATTCAGCAAGTAACGAGGTCCGTAAACTATTGTCGGAATAGTCGTTAACATTACTGGTCGAATTTACGACTACCCAAAAACTGTTGCCCAATTTCTGTTTTGGTAAGTTGTACTGACCTTTGTCGCTGAATTTGTCGTATTGTTCCACATACAAGCTCGTGCTTATACTGTCGTTTTTATGTGCCGTTGGATCGGGGGTTACATAGGTTTCGCAGCTCAGCATCATAGCTGCAAGTAGACTTAATAATTCCATTCTGTATAAGTTCATGTTTTTCTTAATTTAATGATTTTCTGAATTCTAAGCATGGCTTAATACCCTTTATTTTGTGTCAGACCCGATAGTCGGTCAATTTCATCCTGTGGAATCGGACGCACCAGATGATCTTCGTTCAGGTTGTTGTATTTCTGGACATAAGGATTGTAGGCTTTAGCACGTGAAATTAATAAACCACACCGTTTCAAATCGAACCATCGGTCGTGTTCTCCAAGCAACTCCCTTGCACGTTCATCCATAAGGATGTCCAGGTTCAACGAGGCAAGACGCATAGCCGCTGCATCGGCCTGAGTACGGGCAGCCCTGCTCCGGATGCTGTTTACCTTGTCGAGCGCTTTCTGTTCATTATTGGCTCCAAGATATGCTTCGGCACACAAAAGGTAGGTGTCGGCCAATCGCATAACCACATCCTCACGGGTTCCTGCTCCTTTCCAAAGCATTTTTGTATCTCTGAATTTTTTTAAGATTGGCATCTTATCAGCTGCATCTTTTAAAGCAGGCATCGACGACGACTGTGGGTACCAGTAATATTCATTGTTTTTACGAAACGGGTAGTACAATACAGCATTCTTACTGTCATCGGATGTGTCATTCCATCTTGGAAAATAGATTCCCAATCTGCCTTTGTCGCTGTTTGCAGGATTATTTATATAAAATTCCCGCTGAAAACTGGCATCGTATCTGCTATCAGCAACCGGATCGGTAAATAATTCGTGAACCTTTGGATTGATCCAGTAATAACGCTCCATAAACGAATAGTCGGATTGACTTGCAACAAACATATCGGGATTCAGTGCCGTAATGTTGAAACCAAAGATCGATTGCTGCGAATTACCTCCACCGTAATAATTTTTGTCGCTACCATACTGAATCGACCAGATAACTTCACTGTTGTTTTGATTCAGTTCGTCGAAAACCGACGCAAACGTGGGTTGTAATTCATATTCGGGAATTTGTATGACCTTCTCGAAGGCAGAAGCTGCTTTTGTGAAATCATCGGGTTGTGCATAGCTCCGATAAGCTCTGGTCAGGTATAGTTTACCCAGAAATTGTAAAACAGCGGCATTGCTTACTCTTCCGGACTCTGCACTTCGGGCTGGTAAAACATCCTGTATTTCTTCCAGTTCATTAATCATAAACGTATACAGTTCTGTTTCGGAATTACGCGTAACAGCTGTTATTAACTCCTGATTCTCTTCAGTAAGTAGTGGGACAGGACCAAAAGTTTCGGTAAGATAATAATAGGCCAGTGACCGTAAAAAGCGGGTTTGTGCTGTCAGAGATGCATAGTCGGCCGGAGTCATTCCCTCAGTGTCTGGTTGAATTCTGTTTAACAGGATATTCGACTGTTGAATGATTTTGTACAGATTACTCCAGTAACCAAAAATCAGCCCGGCTGTACCATTAAATGATGCATCGTATCCATTGAACATCTTTTCGATGGGCGATTCAGTTATTGCCATGTACAAATCGGTACCGAAATACTGGAATTCTCCTGTTCCATACACCGACCGGAATTTCGAGTAAATGTCAACAAGGAGTGCCTCCTGACCTTTCTTCGTATTGTAAAAATCGTCGGTGACCTGTGAAGGATTTTCGACCTGCAGAAAATCGGAACATGCAGGGCTGAGTAGTATTAGTAAGGTAAAACCTATATTTCTGATTGCTCGTTTCATATTTATTTAGTTCAATTTTTTGTTGCCTCGCTTTTGTAAGCTGTTAAAAAATAAGTTTTAATCCTGCGGTAAAAGTCATTGGGTAAAGTGACAGTTGCGTGTATACATTCTCACCAATGATTTCGGGATCGGATCCCGGATATTCAGTAAAGGTGAATGGGTTCTGCACATTGGTGTAAACTCTCAGCGATTTAATACCCAGTTTCTTCAGCGATTTATTCTCGTTTATAGTATACCCAAGAGCGATGTTTCTGATTTTCACGAAAGTGCCACTGACCTGCGAAAGCACCTGGGTGTGATACGAAACAGCTCCAACCTGTTGGTACTTGTTCGACTTATTCTCAGGTGTCCAGTATTCCACATCCAGTTTATTCCAATGCTCATTATCCCATGCTGTAAACATATACAGGAACTCATCGGTGTACAATCCTCCCACCCGGGCATAGGCATCCATGTCGAAGTCGAAGTTTTTATAACTTATGCCCGTTGTGAGTCCCGCAGTCCACGACGGACTTCTTGTTCCCAGAATCTGAAAATCGTTTGCATCGATTTTTTTGTCGTTATTTAAATCTTCTACCCGGATATGTCCTACGCTCTGACCGTATTCCCTTGCCAAATCGGCTTCATCCTCCTGCCATATACCGAGTTGTTTCAGATCGTACACAACATTGATGGGTTGACCGATAAACCATCTATTTCCCAGGTCGTCCTTGTTATCGCCATATAAATCAATAATTTTATTACGGTTCAGTGAGAAAGTTATTCCGGTACGCCACATCAAGTCCTTAGTCTTAATATTAACGGTGTTCAGCGATAGCTCTATCCCCTTGTTGCTGGTTGTGCCAATGTTTTGGAATATGGAATTGTAACCGTTGATTGTGCTAATCGACCTGTTGAAGATCAATCCGTCGGTGGTACGATCGTAGATGTCAATGGATCCGGATAGACGGCTGTTGAAAAATCCAAAATCAATACCCAGGTTGATTTCCGACGTCATTTCCCAACGCAGGTCGGCATTTCCCTTGCTGCTATTCAGCCCAAAACCGTTATAGCCTTTCCCGTCAAACGAATATTTTGAAAGAGCCAGTTTCGTTATGCTGATATCGTGACTAAGGTTGTTATTACCTGTCTTACCATAACTAAGGCGCAGTTTCAGGTTGTCGAGGTTGGTAGCATCTTTCAGAAACTCCTCCTGATTCACTCTCCATGCCAACGCCAACGATGGCATAAATCCCCACTGGTTACCTGTTGCAAGCCTCGAAGTGCCATCATATCGGCCTGTTGCCGTAATCATGTATTTATCCAGTAAGGAGTAATTGGCTCTTAACATAATCGACATCATCGAAGCTGCCCAGTAATAACTGCTTACATTACTTATTTCACTGGCTGTTTGTATGGCGTGCCAGTACGAATCGTAGGGCAAATCGGTGCCCATCATACCCGAACCCGCATGAATCTCCTTTTGTATACTGTAAAGTCCGGTAAAGTCGAGTTTATGTACATCAGCCAGGGTCTTTTTGTAATGCACGGTATTATCCCATACCCAGTTGGCATTTCTGCTTTCATTCCGGATGGCATAAGCCGGGTTTATACCATCATTCTCCTGAGTATAAACTCCTGCAAATTCACCAGCGAGATGCGTGTCGAACTGATAGGCAATCTGGGAACGCATCGTTAGTGCTTCAGTAGGTTTCAACTCAATGAAACTACTGGTATTCACAAAATAACTTTCGGCATGCTGAATATTGTTCTGGATCTGAATCAATGGATTAATTTTACTGGAGGTTGGCTGACTGTGAAACAGCAATTCACCGTCTTCATCCCATGGACTTACAATCGGAGGGAGAAAATAGGCATTGAGTAAGGCGTTTTTCGAGCCCGGGTCAGTATCGTTCTTCGACAGATAAACCGAGAATCCGGTACGCAGCATTTTCGATACCTTATGTTCAATACCTACATTTCCGGTTATACGGGAGAAGTTTTCGTTGCTGATTAGCCCCTGATCTTTTAAGTATCCCAGTCCTATTGTATAGGATGTGTTTTCGTTCGATCCGGTAGAGTTAATATTATGACTTGAAATAAATCCATTTCCCGATAATTCGCGCAACCAATCGTAATATTGTCCGAAACGAATACGCTTACGTTCAGCAGCTGTCAGAAAATCGGGACGTGTAAGCGAGGCATCCCCGTATTTTTGTTGCCATAGTTTTATCCTGTAATTCACATATTCCATTCCATTGCCTTTGTTGCCAATCATATCGGGTATACGGGTTGGCATTTTTATGGCCTCCGATCCGTTGTATTCTACCGAAAAACCCTTTGTCTTATTGGCTCCTTTGGTTGTAACAATCACTACTCCGTTGGCTCCGCGTGATCCATAGATGGCGCAGGATGAAGCATCCTTTAAAATATCGATGGATTCAATATCGGAAGAATTAAGAAATTTAAGGCCGGAATAGGAAGGAATGCCATCGATTACATAAAGAGGTTCGTTGGATGAGTTTATGGAATTCTTACCACGTATCTCAACACTCATATCAGCACCCGGACGATTGGAGGATTTTGTTACCAGTACACCGGCTACCCTGCCGTTTAACGACTCGGTAACATTGGAATTCATAGCTTTAACCAGATCTTCGTTTTTCACGGATTGTATTGCACCCGTTAAATCTTTCTTTTGTTGTGTGCCATAGCCAACAACCACAACATCGCTTAACTGAAGATTGTCGGGTTCCATGTTTACCGTGACGACGGTCTGTTCCTTACAATTTACTTCTTTAGTAATATAGCCTATGTATGAAAATACCAATACTCTGTTGTTAGAAGGCACTTCAAGGGTAAACTGCCCGTTGATATCGGTAATCGTTCCTGTGGTTGTGCCTTTCAGGAGTATCGACACCCCCGGTAAAACTTCTTTTTCAGAATCAGTTACCGTTCCTTTAATCTTTATCTGTGAGAAAATTAAAACAGGAAACAGTAGCAGGATGCCTATTACAGCATTAATTCGTGTGTAGTTCATGAAAATTATCGTTTATATTGAATACTAAGTGCGTTAGTTCTTCGATTTACTTTTTAATGGGATACCATTTGTACTTGCCAACCAGTTTTGCAACGTGACCACCGGTTTTGTCCGGAATGCTTGACGGATCCACAGGTGTTTCAGTAAAGTCCCAGGCACATAACAATCCGTTTTCAGTGCCGCTGACTTCGCTGTTCATCAGTGTTTTAATGTCGTTTGTGGTCTTCGCGCTGTCCCAGATTCTCAATTTCCTGATGTAACCGGTCATGCATCTCGAAAGATCGGTGGGTTCCTGAAATGCCCACATGTTCTGATTTACAATATTGGGCTGATACGATTGTAAAATATTATTCGTATCAACTATATCATTTGTTTTTTCAAAGTGTACTTTCCCGTTGATGTATAACTTAAGCTGACCTTCTTTCAGAGAGCCATCGTACACCATGGCAATATGATTCCATTCTCCATAATTAGTTGGATATGCTGCCCCGAATTCCAGTACCCGTGCCGGCTGTGGTCCCATGCCGATTGTTGCCCGAATGTTTGATCCCAAAAAATTGATCATCCAACCTTCGTAGGGTATAGCCGTATTGTTGAACGTTGCAAGAAAATCCCCAATGGCACTTTCGTAAAAACCGGCATCGTATTTTAACCAGGACTCAACGGTGAACGTATTGCTTCCTGCATAATCAGGCGATGCCCCGAATTCAATTCTTCCCTTACGATCGATTCCGAAAACTTTTAGTTCTGCTTCAATACCCGAAGGCAGAGTTATCTGATAGGAGTCTAAAAAGTCCTGAATGGCCTTTTTAGCCATGATGCAATAATTGTTGATCTCAAACTGAAGGATGAATTCTTTTGCTTCTGCTTTCGATTTCCCAATCTGCAATTCAACCAGAGCTTGTTGCAATGCAATTAAATTCTCCCGTGGATATGTGCCGTCGGTGTCGCCTACCTTTGCCGTGTCAATCATATTCTGCATCTGCACAATATAACTGTCCATTTCTGAAAAATCCAGTTCCGGTAAGGGCTCTGTTTCGCTTTTACAGGCGGTGAAGAAAAAAGATACCAGTAATAAAAACGGAACGGCCGTTTTAAAAAAAGTGTGTCGTTTCATCTCAAATCAGATTTGTCGTTATAGTGTTTTAAATTCGCTGCAAATATAGATGCTCAGTTTTGCTTCTCAGGGTTAAATTGAAATTAATTTTGGGTTAATCCGGGCTTAAATGTTTTAATCCGACTGTAAAAGCGGGTTTCAAAAAAAAAGGATACTGCATGGTATTAGGCAATATCCCTTGTCTTGGGTAGTTGTAATCTTAAATGATTTTTTGTTGCCTGAGCCGAATCAGATACTCATTAAAATCGACAGGCCAGCTTTGTTTTAATTCATTGCTCAACGAATTAAAATAATCAATGTAATATACCCTGGCCTGATCCTTCAGATTTAGTTTGATATAGGAACCGATCAGATAGTTTATAGACTGATAGTTATTCTGATCAAGACTCCGGATGATGAATGCGGTAATTATTGCATCCCGGTACATTCTGTCTTTATAAAACTTTATAAGATGGGTAGTTAGAATTTCAAGTAAGGGAAAACAGGTGTTCTTTGTTAAATCAATCAATTCTATATTCGTTATATCCTTTAAAAAATATCCTCTCGACGATATGACCATGGCGTCACTAAAATCAGTCGAAGTGTTCCTGTTCATTCCGTTAATAAGTTCTGTAAATCGGATAAAGTCGATATACATAGGTGCGCTGATAAGGATTTTGTAGTAACCATTTATCAGTTGCAAGTCAATTCCATCAACATCGGCAATTATCTTTCTAATCTGATTCAGAGCAACTCCTTTGAGGTTTTTAGCATTTTCAGCTGTTTTTTCAGGCCATACAGCCAGCTGAATCTCATGTGAGTCGGCTCCTTTGCCATTAAACAATCCCTTTATAAACAGATACAGGAATAAATATTTGATTTTGGGATTAAACAGATGACTTATATTGATCCCTTTCGTATCGTACACGGTAAATTCACCAAAAGTATAAATACTGTTGGCTTTTATAATATCTCCTTTATACGCAGTGTCGATACCAGGATCTGTATTCTGTGCGTTAACTTTGCCCTTTTTTAGCTTTACATACACCATAATGCCTGCAACTGCGAGAAACAAACCAACCAGTATATACAGCAGCAATGACGTATGAATGGAGCTGATAAACGCATCATCAGTATCAGCCAAAGGGGGAGATGAAATTGAATAAATTCGGATTATATTTTCACCATCAGCATAAAACTCCTGAGTAGTGCAATAGATTTCCTGGGTAAATGAATTGTAAAAAAGAGTTGCATTACACTCAATTTTATCCGACATGTATGGAATAGAATCACCAAGTACCCGATACGAACCGTCCTTCATCGAAAACTGATATAGTTTGAGATGCGTATGTGTTTCATACTCGGGATAACAGATACTGTAAAACGAGTTTTTATCTTCCGCCAGTAACATATTCCTGACAGTCACAAGTCCGGTTTCGCTTAAATTGATTTTCCAGAGAAATGTTGATTCTTTTTTTTCAAAGTCGACCAAAAAACAATCGTATAAATATTCTTTTCCGACGGTGAAGTCTCCTGTTTCGTTGCCAATCCCTCCAAATAGAATGGCTTTAGAACTGTCAATCGGTGCTATACCCGAAAATAAACGTGGTTCTATCCAATCGCCCGCAAATTGTTCAACTGTCCATTTTCTGGTAGTGTCGTTGAATGTAACAAAATTGTTATAATAGCGCTGGTGTCCAAATCCTCCGAATAACGTGTATCTGCCGGTTCGTTTATTGAAAAATGAAGAATGATGATGCAATTGCCAGGGTAATTGATCTGTTGATAGTATCGCCCATTCGAATGTGTTTAAATCCAATACACTCATCGACGGGGTATTTTCTGGTAGGTTGTTGACTTCGTAAACCTGTAGTTGTTGATTTAGAGTGTTGATAAAACTGCTACCCAACCGTATATCGGCAGGGCAGGCATTTGCATACTGTTTAAACGATAGGTTGTTGCTTTTCAAATCGTAAATAAATAGCGAATCTTTGTCCAGTATATAAAACTGTTGTTTTTGTTCATTAAAATTGATAACGCCCGGATTGTAAAGCCTTTTTTCACTGCGCAGTGTCCATCTGTATGAGTCGTTTATCATCCAGATGGGGTTTTCAGCAGTGCCGTATTTTTTGCCCCTGGTATCTGTCACTATGTTACCCTCTTTTTGATCCAGTCTGAAGTTTATTGTTTTATTTTTTCCCCTCACAGTGATATCTCTAACCGCAAACTTCGGAATATCAATATAACTTTTATACTTGCCAAAAACGATTTCGGGTTGGTAAAGCAGATGACTCTTAACAGTCAAAACATAACTGTCGTTGTTTAACTGAAGCCTGATCTCATTTTTGTGATGATCAAAAACAAGTCTTAACTTCTGCCAGTTTTTTATTCCCAGATTTTCTTTTTTTATCGGAATATTTAAAAGACATTTTTTTCCTGTAACATTTAGTTTGAGATTTACAATATCAGCTTCAGGGGATAAGGAGACAGAATAGGAAGTCTTACTGTTTTCCTCGTTAACAAACAACAGGTATCCAAACGATTCGGTGTCGTAAAGTGAGAACAAACAGGAAATATCCAGGAATTCATCAAAAGTTTCATGATTACTGGCAAATAAACTTAAGGATGACCGTTCTGATATAGGTTCAAAATTTGCATGAAAAAGCAATCCCCGTGAGAATGTAAGTTGAGAAAAGAGTGTTATAGTCAGTAATATATAAAGGAATCTGCTCATTTAACCGGATAAATTGAAAACCACACAAATGTATAAAAATTTTCTAAACTTTGAGTTTAAAAAACAATTAATCATCCTTAGTGTTACGTTTTGCAATGCTTTTTCGTCGTATCAATGTAGTTCTTCAAAATCATAAAAAACGTAAAAGTTGGATGCCCCCACATCCCGATGCGTTCCCGATTGCGTCTAAACTACAAACATCGATGTTAGTTTCATTTCACAACGCCTGAGTCGACCGGTCGGTCAGCCTGTGGTACACCCGTACCGGTCGATTTATGCACTTGTTTAACAACTTTTCATTACCGGATTAAATTAATTTGCCGGTTTTGAAACAAAAAAATTAATGTCGTATGAAAACAACTGCTTTTTTTCCGTTTCTGTTGGCACTTTGCCTCATGACCGTTCCTGCATCTCTGATTGCCAATGCCGTTCCTGAATCGTCGGCCACTATCGAAGCTTTCCGCGAAGCCACAACCAAAGCTAATCCCTCAAAGAAACTTGCTTCTCTTCCACTGGTGCGTTTCTTTACTACCGATACCATCGTGGTGGTGAGCCCCGAAAAATGTAAAATCACTGCTACCGATAAAGCCGATATCGAAAATGCCGTTTATTGGGATAATTTTCAAAGCCGCCCGGTGTATGTGTATAAAACCGAACGCGAACTGACAAGAAAAGATGCCCGCCGTCACCTGTTGTTCGTGGGTTGCCTGCACCAGTTTCAGCGTACCAGTCTTTTTCAGATTCCCGTAACAAAGGCCCGGAAAGGTTTCCGCTTCGAAAATCGTCAGTTCGATAATCCGCAGGATTCGTTTTTCTACATCAATCCCAAAGCCGATCGTATGTATTTGTGCAAAAACGCTCCCGAAGCCCGTCACGCTTTCTTCGCTATTGGCGGTACTCCCTTCGCGCTGCATGTGTTCCGCAATAACCGCCTGGTGATGACTGGCTACAACATTTAATTCCAACTCTAATTATTTTTTCCGATATGAATTCAATCCGTTTTTTCTCCCTGATAGTTATTCTGGGTAGTGTTTTTTGTACTTCACTCCGGGCCACTGCTGTTGCCGAAATGGCCGTCGTAAAAGGTAAAGTGGTAAACGATAAAAATGAACCTGTCGAATATGCTACCGCTGTACTCCTGAGCCCTGAAACCGGCGAAGTGGTGAAGGGTGAAGTGTGCAACAATAAGGGCGAATTCGCTATCTCCCGCGTCGATAAAGGCAACTATGTGCTATCTGTGAGTATGGTAGGTTATAAACAAAAGGATACCGAAAAGCTGGTAGTGGATGGTAAACTGTCGGTGATCGAACGTACCATTGTGCTCAACGAACAGGTGGAGCAGTTGCAGGCGGTGGAAGTGGTCGGTAAAAAGGATTTTATTGAACAAGCGGTGGATAAGGTGGTGATAAACCCCGATGCATCGGTAACCACCGCCTCCGAAAGTGTGTACGACATCCTGCGTAAACTTCCCGGCGTGAGCATCGATAACAACGATAATATTACCCTGAAGGGAATGCAGGGCGTGCGGGTACTTATCGACGATAAACCGACTTACCTCACGGCTCAACAGCTTGCTTCGTGGCTCAAAAGTATGCAGGGCAAGGAGGTGGAGCGCATCGAAATCATCGAAAATCCATCGGCCCGCTACGATGCTGAAGGCAACTCGGGCATCATCAACATAAAAACAAAGCATATCAAAGCGCCGGGTTTCAATGGATCGGTCAACGCTGGCCTCACGGTTAGCGAAGCCTATCGACCCGAAGCTGCTCCCCTGGGTGGAAACGGCGGCATCAACCTGAATATGAACTACGGCAAACTGAACCTCTACGGAAATTACTCCAACTACCACTGGGCGGGATGGAATACTATGGACGCTGTGCGCCGCTATACCGGCACCGAATTGCAGGGGGCCTCGCAACTTGTCACGAACAAAGGCGACTACCGGGGCAGTTCGCACAACTACAAGGCGGGTGCCGATTATTTCCTGACCAAAAAGCATGTGCTGAGTATGATGGTGCGCGGCAACAGCGGTTCCAATAAGGAAGGTATGCACAATCAAACCAATTTCAGGGATGTGAACCTCATTACCGATTCGCTGCTTATCTCCGATTCCGAAGGACATAACAAATGGAGCAGTAATACCTACAATTTAAATTATAAGTGGGATATCGATTCGATGGGACAATCGCTGCTGTTTGATATCGACTACGCGCGCTTTCATTTCAATAGTTCGAACAACCAGGAAGGCCAATATTACCGCCCCGATTTAACTGAACTAAACAAAGACCTGCTGGTCATTACCTCCCAGGGCAACGACATCAGCATCCTGAGCTCGAAACTCGACCATGTGTGGCCGGTGAACAAACAACTGCACCTCGAATCGGGATTGAAATTCAGTACGGTAACTACCGAAAGTTTTATCGATATGGATGGAACACTGATGCAAAACGACCGTTTTATTTATCAGGAAGATATTCAGGCGGCTTACCTGAATGCGCGCTGGCAACTCCGCAAAACAAGTCTGCAACTGGGCCTTCGCCTCGAAAATACACTCTCGAAAGGCAATTCGGTGACAACAAACCAGGTGAACGATACTTCGTACCTCAAGCTGTTTCCATCGTTTTTTGTACAACAGCAACTTACCGATAAGCACAACCTGAATTTCCGCTACAGCTACCGCATTGGCCGACCCAACTACCAACACCTCAATCCCTTTAAGTGGATGGTCGATCCCTATACTTTCAATGTGGGGAATCCCAACCTGAAACCGCAGTTTACCCACACTGCCGCGCTTACCCACTCGTTCCAGAATAAGCTGATTTCGGCCCTGGGTGTGAATTATACCGATGGACTGTTTACTCAGATTATTCGTCAGAACGACGAAAACCGCACGGTATATCAAACCATGGAAAACCTGAACAGCTCGCTGGATGTGACCCTGTCGGAAACGCTGCAACTGCAACCGGTGAAGTGGTGGAGACTCAATGGAACCGTTACGGGAATGTACAAAACGATCGATTTGGGCGATAGCGATCCGCTCAGCCGCTTTAGCGTGATGGGAAATATGAGCAATACCTTCACCCTTCCCTGGAAAGTGGATTTGGAAGTAAGTGGCCGCTACAGCTCGTCGCAACTGGTGAGCAACGTGATTATGCGTCCGCGGTACTCCATCGACCTGGGTGTTCAGCGCAGTTTCTTCAACCACAAAGGGATGCTTAAACTGGCCGTCAACGATGTGTTCAATACCAACCGCGGCAGTGCTTACGCCCGCCATGCCAATGTGGATATCGATGTGCAAAACGGATGGAGCTCGCGCCGCCTGAGCCTTAGTTTCAACTATCGCTTCGGGAAGGACGATTTTAAAACACGCGCCAACAGGGCCACTTCATCGAGCGAAGAAAGCGGAAGAGCGCAGCAGTGAGTACTTATTAATTAATTAGAATTCGTTTCGACCGTCGCGAAAGATCCCGGCTATGTACTACTACCGTGTAGTTTCCTTTGGGTAGTATGCTGATGTTGAAACCGGGAAGCTGACTGGTAAGAAGCAGGCGCCCGTTGAGGTCGAAAAGCTCCGCATACCTGAAACCCGGCGCTTCAACGATGAGCTGAGTACCAGCCTGATTGCGGTATACCTTCACGGCGTCGTCCTTCGGCGTTTCAACAGCGGTGTTCACCGGATTCCAGCTAATGGAAATATTGCTGAAACCCGAAGTCGTTGCCGGAGTGAGAGTTGCCGCTGTCGGGCCTTTGGTGAAGTTAAACGAAGCCCTGTTATGTTTTACACCATCGTTGTCGGTGAGCTCCATGTGTAAGGTGTAGGTGCCGTCGGCCACCGAAGCTCCCAGACGGTCCTTGCCGTTCCAGGTACAACTGCGGGTGCCATGCGGGCTTTTTGTGGCACCGGTTACTGCGTCCACAGTATTATAGGCCGATCCGGCTACAGTGGTTACGTTTTTCCAGTTGACAAGGTATTGCCTGCGCTCGGCTGCATAGGCCAGCAGCGTTTTCACAAATTTGCCCTGACTGTCGACGATATATATCGCCAGGATGTGTTTCGGTGCATAGGTGGGTGTCGATGTCTGGGATGTTGTTGCCGATACAGTGAGCTGCCCCTCGGTAATGACAGCCGGAACTTCATCCTGACTAAATATCTGACCGGCTATTGCTGAAAAAAAGAGTGATACAAGGATAGTTTTCATTGGATACGAATGTTGAACTTAATATTTGATGCCGAAACCGAGGTTTAAACTTACATTAAAAGCCTGCAGGCCCTTGCTCTGGGATGGATCGGCCGAAACGAATGCCTTCAGGTCTGTGCTTCGGGTATAAAAGGCTCCCCGCAGTTCGGCATATTTAAACTGAAAGATGCCGATAAAATCGTAGGCCCGGGGCGAACGAAGGATGGCTTCGTTGGGATAGTATTTCACACCCATGCCGATGCGTTGCGTCTCCATGGCCGATAAATCGTAGTCGGAGGTGTAGAATTGCTGGTCGGAAGTGTGGGTTTTATACGGTGCGAAATAGGTGGCCGCGGTTTGTGTATGGAAGCGGTAGAAGGGCGAAAGTGTCCACTCGTTGCTCAGCTTCACAGGCGTTTCAATATTATAGCTATGCGATGTAATGCCAAAATCGTCGGTATAATACCGGTAAAAAGCCCGCAGCACCAGAAAATCGAAGGGGAAATAATTCAACCGTACACCCAAAGGGATTTTCAGGCGCGACGAAGGCAGGCGTTCTATGTCGAAGGCAAATTCTTCTTTGTCGGCAAAATACACACTGTGAAAGGGTGTGGAAAGCAGTCCTGTCATGTAGATGAGCTCTGCCGACACGCCAATCTGCAGGCGTCGACTGAGGGTTTGCGACAGAAAGAGGGAAGCATTGTACGAATGTCGTTTCGGGTCGCTGTGCATCGCATAACCCAGAAAATCGCCCAGCCATAGTTCGGGATAAATTAACTGATTACTGTGCTTTTTCCCCAGCCATTTGTCGAAAAAGGCCTGCCCGGTGAGGTTTAAACCCGTATTTCCATCGTTCCATTCCTTGTTGTACGAGATGCCGGTGGAAAACGACTGATAGTCGTACTCGCGCGAAACTCCTCCCCGTACGCCCCACGATGAACTCCTCTTCAGGTTCTTACGGGAATAACCCAGTGTCCCGTAGTTGCGGGTGTCCTGGTACGAGGCCGACGATACATTGCTGTCGATATTGTCGGTGGAGGCCGACGTGTAAGTGTCCGACCCTGCCAGCAGACTTATCGCATTCACGCTGTCGAGCGGTACATTGATGATAAACACATTCGAGAAATCATTCAGTTTCTCGGTGCCTATGCCCCCCGTTACGGCCGAATTGTTTCCATCCTGTTGATAATAACCGCTCAGGAAGTTGGCATCGATATCGCGAAAAGGCTCTTTGCGCTTCGGTGTGGAAGCCGCCGGCTGATCAAGCATTGGCACCGCCGGCAGTGCGGTCGTTTGGCCCATTGGCTCCGCTGGAAGCACGGCCGCCGGACTCACTGGTGTTTCTGCCATTATCTGCTGAAGTCCCATCAGCAGTACTAATCCCATCAGCAGGATGATTCCTTTCAGTATATATATTTTCTTCATACTCTTTTCAATTACATCCGCATCCTCCGCCTACCTTGCCGCCATTGGCCCCCGAAGCGCCTTCGCGGTAAGTCTCGTAATTCGTTTCAAACATCTCAATCTTTTTGGCCGACAGTTCCATCTCGGCATCGTTGATGTATACTTTCTGCCAGGGCTTTACCGTGCTACAGGCCGACAGTACCAGCGCGGCTGCGAGGAGTATCGGGATTGTTTTCTTGTTACTGAGCATTGCCATAATAGTTTATTTGCATATTTTTGGAAGGGTGCAGCTGGTTATCCTCATCGATAATCAGGCCTTCTACCCCGTTTAACTGATTGATCAGGTACAGCCCGTCGTCGATGCCCAACACCGAAACCGAGGTCGCCAGGGCATCGCCCAGCTCGGTATCGGCACAAATGATAGTCACACTTTTCAGGCCCACCACCGGATAACCGGTTCGGGGGTCGATGATGTGGGAATAGCGCTTTCCGTTGCTGGTGAAATAATGTTCGTAATCGCCGGAGGTTACTATCGACATGTTATTGAGCCGTATCCAGCCGATGGGCTTTTGTCGCGAGTCGGGATTGGCAAGCTGCACCGACCATCCATCGGGATGATTGCTTTGTCCCCAGGCGGTCAGGTCGCCACTGGCATTCACCACTCCGCCCACTACTCCGTGTAGTTGCTGCATTTTGTGCTTCGCCCGGTTGGCTGCATAGCCTTTGCCGATGGCGCCAAACCCGATGCGCATGCCTTGTTGAGTCAGAAATACGGTATTACGCGCGGTGTCGATTTGTATATTGCGCCAGTTGATGTGCTGC
Source organism: Paludibacter sp. (assembly GCA_034002585.1). Classification (GTDB taxonomy): domain Bacteria; phylum Bacteroidota; class Bacteroidia; order Bacteroidales; family Paludibacteraceae; genus Paludibacter. The sequence goes on along the minus strand of JAVFAG010000051.1, from coordinate 575 downwards.
GATGCTTGTTGCACCACCGTGCTGTCGGGCAGGGGATGCTCTCTGCGGTCGAACTTCCACACCTTGACCATGGAGGCAAAGCTGATGTCGAAAGCACCGCCGGTGAGCTTCGAAACCGACAGGGCACGACGGATTAAATCGACCAATTCGCGGTCCACTTTCACAGCCAGTATCCCGGCATTGCGGTTGATGGCTGCGGTTTGCGAGGTAGAATCCCACTCGCTGATGAGTTTTTCGATGCGTTGTATCTCAGCAATGGCAATCCCCACCGCCTGTTGCGCTGTGGCTTTTTCGGTGGCAATAGCGGTGATTTCAAAACCACTGCCCATCAACATAAGCGACTGCTTGTGCGATTCGATGGCATGCAGGGGGATATCAGCCAATAATATTACGAAAGCTGCAAGGGCAAGGCGCACTTTTGTCCGTGCCATTTTTACGGCTTTTGCGTTGCCAACAGCGCCTCGCACTGTTCAATAAACACTTCGGGCGTTTGGTGCTTGAACGCGATTGTCCCGATTGTCTTCCCTTCGGCACTCACCACCACGATGTACGGAAAATATCCGGCCTTGTTGTAA
>JAVFAG010000050.1:0-23271 GCA_034002585.1 Paludibacter sp. | reverse complement strand
CTGTTTCAGAAAGTCGCTTGTTCGTTCCAGCGATTCATCAAAAGCAGGCGAGAAGGCTATTTCGTCGTTGCTTACTTCTACAGCTGAATTGCCTGCAGCGGTAGCGAAAACTTCGATGAGTTGGTTCAATACCTCATTGTCTACACTCTCGTCAATGCTCAATCCAATCGATCCATCTTCAAAATAGCGGAAGTTGAAATGGTGTTTCAGTGCTGTCTTTTTGAATTCATCCGTGCTGATTTCTTCCGGCATACTGATCTTCAGCGTATCGAAGAAGTTGGTATTCAGTTGGGTATAACCATAAACCGGCAGCATTTCGCTCAGGTAAGCGGCATAGCTGTGAATACGCAGTGCAATATTTTTTATCCCTTTTGGACCGTGATACACCGTGTACATTCCGGCCATTGTAGCCAGAAGAGCCTGTGCAGTACAGATATTCGACGTTGCTTTTTCGCGCTTAATGTGTTGTTCGCGCGTTTGAAGTGCCATGCGAAGGGCCGGTTTACCATTGGCATCCTTACTCATCCCGATAATGCGTCCCGGCATGTCGCGCTTGTAGGCTTCCTTACAGACAAAATACGCAGCCGAAGGGCCACCGTAATTCACCGGAATGCCCCAGCGCTGGGTCGAACCTAAAACAATATCAACGCCCCATTCTCCCGGAGGAGTGAGTAATGCCAGACTCAGAATATCGGCTGCAACGGCTACCTTCATTCCTTTCTCACTGGCCTTTTGCACAAAATGACGGTAATCGCAGATTTCACCGTTTGCATTCGGGAACTGTACAATTGCACCATAGAAATCGTCGCTGAAAATGAATGATTCGTAGTTTCCAACAACCAGTTGAATGCCCTGAGCCCGGGTGCGGGTACGCAGTACGGCCAGCGTTTGCGGGAAAGTGGCTTCATCAACAAACAATTTATTTACACCGGCTTTCACCTGTTCGCGGCTACGCAGGTTGTACATCATTGTTGCTGCTTCTCCTGCAGCTGTAGCTTCATCCAGTAAGGAAGCATTTGCAACCGGCAGTCCGGTAAACTCCGACACAGCCGTTTGGAAATTCAACAAGGCTTCGAGCCGGCCTTGCGAAATCTCAGCCTGATAAGGGGTATAGGAAGTATACCAGGAAGGATTTTCGAAGATATTCCGTAAAATAACGGAAGGGGTGTTCGTATTGTACCATCCGGTACCCATTAGTGAATTGAAAACTTTATTTTTGGCAGCCAGAGAGCCCATGTGTTTCAGAAACTGAGCCTCGGTAAGGGCTTCTGGCAAATCCAGGGCTTCCTGAATTCGGATATCCTCAGGGATGGTTTGTGCAATTAGTTCGTCTAATGTGTTTACTCCCAGTGCTTTCAGCATGGTAGCTCGGTCGTTGTCCGACAGGCCGATATGACGGTCTTGAAAAAGCTCTTCCATATATAGTATGATCGTGTATTTTAATACGCAAAAGTAGTCATTTTTTTGAAGTCAACCCCTTACCCGATTCAAAAAGATATTAACAGTTCTTTATCTGAACGTATCAGGCTGCGAAAAATATGTATCTTTGTGAAAATTTAAAGGAAAAATGACATTTGAAGATTTCGGTTTACCCAAACCATTACTGAATGCGTTAGCCGATTTGCAATTATTAGAGCCCACTACCATTCAGGAAAAAGCCCATCCGGTAATCCTTTCGGGGCGCGATATGGTGGGAATAGCTCAAACCGGTACGGGAAAGACCCTTGCTTTTTTATTGCCTATACTCAAACAATGGAAGTTCTCGCGTGAGAAACATCCTACTGTGGCCATTGTAGTGCCAACCCGTGAGTTGGCCACGCAGGTTGAAGAAGAAGTCCGCAAGCTCTCGGTGTATATGCCTGTGCGTTCGGTGGCGGTGTATGGTGGTGTAAATATGGTGCAGCAAACGCCCTATTTACTGGAAGGGCTCGATATTGTGGTGGGTACACCGGGTCGTATGCTTGATTTTCTGCTAAATGGAACTCTGAAATTCAGAAATATAAAGAAATTTGTGATCGATGAAGTGGATGAAATGCTGAACCTGGGTTTCCGTCCTCAGCTGGTTCGACTTATGGAGTTTCTTCCCACCAAACGACAAAACCTGATGTTTTCGGCTACCATGACCGACGAAATAAGTCGGTTTATTGCCGATTATTTTATCGATCCCGAAGTGGTGGAAGCAGCACGTTCGGGTACACCGCTCGAAAATATAAAACAGGCTGCCATTAAGGTGCCGAACTTCGCTACAAAAATCAATTTGATTGAATTGTTGGTGAATGAACATCCTGAATTCGCCAAGGTTTTGCTTTTTGTTTCTACCCGTCAAATGGCCGACGATGTATACGACCGATTAAACGAAAATATTGCTACTTTCACAGGGGTGATTCATGCCAATAAATCACAGAATTTTCGATTCGAGCAATTGCGTCGCTTTAATAAAGGTGATTTTCGTATACTTATTGCCACAGACCTGGTGGCACGCGGACTCGATTTCGACGATGTAACCCATGTCGTTAATTTTGATATTCCTTCCGAACCGGAAAATTACATGCACCGCATTGGTCGAACCGGTCGTATTGCTAAAAAAGGAGTGGCCATTTCTTTTTTCACCTCTCGTGATGCGGAAGCCAGAGCAGCTATCGAAGAGTTGATGGGAAAAAAAGTCAGGTTGATGGCGATGCCGGAGGGCGTTGAAATTTCAGAGGAAATTACGTCCTATGATAAGGATGAACCGGTAATGAAGAATATCCTGGTAAAACTACCCAAGCGACCGGAGGGTGGGGGAGCTTTCCACGAAAAAGCAGCTAAAAACCAGAAGGTAAATCAAAAGGTGCGGTACAAGGACAAGATGATGGCCAAGTACGGGAAGCCAAAAACAAGAGGAGCGAAGAAAAAATGATAAACGATTCATCATTAATCATTAAAAAAGATAGATTATGAAAGTCGAGTTTCTGGGCGCAGCACGCGAGGTGACGGGTAGTAAAGTACTTATTACTACCGATAAGAACAAAAAGATTTTAATCGATTGTGGAATGTACCAGGGAAAAGGTATGGAAACCGATTCGATGAACCGTAAGCTGGGTTTCGAACCGGAGGAAATCAATTACCTCATTCTATCTCATGCTCACATCGATCACACAGGTTTGGTTCCTTATCTGTACAAACTCGGCTTCAGGGGTTCGGTTATATGTACCAATGCCACCCGCGACTTATGTTCCATCATGTTGCCCGACAGTGGTCATATTCAGGAGCTCGATATCAAGTGGTTCAATAAAAAACGCGCCCGGCAGGGTTTACCCACCACGACTCCCATTTACACCGTCGATGATGCCGAGGACAGCATGAACCTGTTTATCAGTGTGGCTTACAACCGCCGTTTTTACATCAACGACGATATCAATGTGAAATTTACCAATTCGGGACATATGCTGGGAAGTGCAGTGGTGAATCTCGAAGTGAAGGAAAATGGTCAGAAAAAGCGACTTGCCTATACCGGCGATATCGGTCGGCCTTTCAACTACCTGCTGAAAGCGCCCCAGCCTTTTCCTCAGTGTGATTACCTGATTACCGAATCAACCTATGGCAATCGGATTCACGAACCGCAGGGAACCATTGAAAATGAATTGCTGGAGATTGTGATGCATACCTGTTTGGAAAAAAAAGGTAAGCTGATTATTCCTTCCTTCTCGGTAGGACGTACCCAGGAGATTGTCTTCCTCCTGAATAATTTTTACAACGAAGGCAGATTGCCCCGTATTAAAGTGTATGTCGATAGTCCGCTTTCGGTAAATGCCACCGAAGTGTTTCGCATGAACACCGATAGCATGAACGATGAAGTGAAACAGGTGATGAAGCACGACGATGATCCGTTTGGATTCAGCTTGCTTACCTATATTAAAAATGTGGAAGAATCGAAGGCGTTGAACGATTCGAAAGAGCCCTGCATCATCATATCATCTTCGGGTATGGCCGAAGCAGGTCGTATTAAGCATCATATTGCCAACAATATCTCGAAACCTTCGACCACTATCCTGATTATCGGCTATTGTTCACCAACTTCACTCGGTGCCCGCATTCAGGCTCCGGGATTACGGGAAATATCCATTTTTGGTGAGTATCATGCTGTCAATGCAGATATTAAACGCATCGAAGCTTTTTCGGGACATGGTGATTACCGGGAGATGATGAATTTCCTGAGTTGCCAGGATCAGGAGTTGCTGCGTGGCTTGTTTTTGGTTCATGGTGAATACGAATCGCAACAATTCTACAGCGAAAAGCTGAAGGAGGCCGGTTACAGAAATATTGAGATTCCGGCTATAGGCGATAGTTTTGATTTATAAGGAAAAAAGGATCGTGATTAAAATTGCCTTGCCTGAAAGGGTTTGGCGGTAGTGAAAAACTCTTTTACATACTGCGGCTCAAAATAGGCCACATCTTCAAACTCCTGCTTATTGAACTTCTCAACAGCCATAGCTATCATCGTTCGTGCATCAGGTGACAGGTCGTCGAGAAAAAGTGCGTTTTCGTGTTGAAGTATCTCTTTCAACTTTGGAGATCCATCGCCCGAAAAGCAAACGGTGTGTGTGGCTAAAAAAGTATGAAATGATTCAGGATGAAGAATTTCAGCCTGTGCCGGACGTACCAGATGCATTCTTTTATCGAAAACGGCATTGTACACTTCCATACGCCTGGCATCAATCATAGGAATATACAGGATATTATCCATATCCTTTATTTGCGCTTTTGCCTGACAGGCAAGTAGTTCCAGTGTATTGATACCAATCAGCGGAATATCCAGCGCAAAGCAAATTCCTTTGGCAGTGGAAACGCCTATTCGCAATCCCGTATAGGAGCCCGGCCCGCTGCTCACAGCCACAGCATCCGGTTTTTTTCCTTCATCACGTAGCATCTGCAATCCTTCCTCAATAAAAATACTCAGTAGGGCAGCATGGTTTCGCCCCTCGTGATCGGCTTTGTAGAAAAGGCATTTGTCGTATTCGCTGATGGCCACCGAACAAGTACTGGCCGAAGTTTCAAGATGCAGAATAACCATTATTGAATTAATTTTTTTTATACATAAAAGAAACGCAAAAGTACAATAATTTGGTTTATTAGTCCTACCTTTGCGAATATTTGCATTAAGTTTATGGATCGATTACGTTTTCAGAGTTTTGCCAGCGGAAGTAGTGGGAATTGTTATTTTATTGGAAATGCTTCGCAGGGGATTCTGATTGATGCCGGTATTGGCGTACGTACTATCCGCAAGAATCTGAGAGCGCTCGGACTTGATTTTCAACATATTTGGGGCGTTTTTGTGACACACGACCATGCCGACCATATCCGGGCTGTAGGCTCACTGGGAACCATTCATCATATTCCGGTGTACTCTACCCGTAAGATTCACGAAGGCATCGACCGGAGCTATTGTGTAACGGAAAAGCTAATCGGAGCAAGGCGTTTTATCGAAAAGTTTGAATGTATTCAGCTGGGTGAATTTACGGTTCATTCCTTTCCGGTTTCGCACGATGCTACCGATAGTGTAGGCTACACGGTAGAATACAGAGGCAAACGATTTACCTTTGCTACCGACCTTGGGCATGTTTGCGAATCGGCCGCCCATGAACTGAAGCAGGCTAATTATATGGTTTTCGAAGCTAATTACGATCCACATATGCTCGCTACTGGTCATTATCCGGCCGATTTGAAGCGACGCATTAATTCGGATACCGGCCACCTGAGTAACGAACAGACAGGTGCTTTTCTTGCTCAAAACTATTGCGATCACCTGGAATATGTGTTTCTTTGTCATTTGAGTAAGGAAAATAATCATCCGGATGTGGCTTATTCAACTGTGAAAAGTCACCTGGAAAACAATAAAATAAGAGTTGGAACCGATGTGCAATTGCATACCCTCGACCGTTTTAATCCCACTGAGTTATTTATTTTTGACTAACCCTCTAGTTTCAGCGCCATGTCGAAAAATCTGGTAATTATTCCGACCTATAACGAGAAGGAGAATATTGAGAATATTATCCGTGCGGTATTTCGTCAGGATGTACCCTTTGAAATTCTGATTATTGAAGATGGTTCACCCGATGGAACGGCATCCATTGTACGTGGTATGCAGGCTGCGTTTGAAGGTCGGCTGCACATGATTGAGCGCCAGGGCAAACTTGGACTGGGTACGGCCTATATTACCGGTTTCAAGTGGGGGCTGGCCAATGGTTACGATTATATTTTCGAGATGGATGCCGATTTTTCGCACAATCCTGCCGATTTGCAGCGGCTTTACAAAGCCTGCTCCGAAGAAGGTGCCGATGTGGCCATTGGTTCGCGCTATGTGAGCGGTGTGAATGTGGTGAACTGGCCAATAGGACGGGTGTTGATGTCGTATTTTGCATCGAAATACGTTCGTTTTGTGCTGGGACTTAATATCGCAGATACCACTGCCGGGTTCAAATGCTACCGTCGTCAGGTGCTCGAAACCATGGAGCTCGATTTAATCCGTTTTAAAGGCTATGCCTTTCAGATTGAAATGAAATTCACAGCCTATCAGTGCGGTTTTACCCTGAAAGAAGTCCCCATCATTTTTATCAACCGTGAACTTGGAACTTCCAAAATGAGTGGTGGAATTTTCGGTGAAGCTTTTTTTGGGGTCATCCAGTTGAAAATTCAAAGCTGGTTCCGGAAATATCCGCGTAAACCATCCTCTTATTAAGGTATCTTATGTTATTAATAAAAAATGCCACACTAATTAATGAAGACCGCATCTACAGGGCTTCGGTGGTGGTCGACGGACAACTAATTAAAGAAATTTGCGAAGGGAATGAAGTTCCTTCCGTTCATTGCGACGAAGTGACAGATGCCGAAGGATTATGGCTGTTGCCGGGAGTAATCGACGATCAGGTGCATTTCCGTGAGCCCGGCCTTACTCACAAAGCTGATTTACACACCGAATCGCGTGCTGCTGCTGCCGGAGGTGTAACTTCATTTATGGAGATGCCCAATACAATGCCGCTCACTATCACCATCGAAGCCCTGGAAGATAAATATCGTCTTGGTGCTGAAAAATCGGTTGTAAACTATTCCTTCTACATGGGTGCCACTAATTCCAATCTCGATGAGATTCGAAAAGTAAATCCGGAAGAGGTGTGTGGTGTGAAAGTGTTTATGGGTTCATCCACCGGAAATATGCTGGTGGATAATCTGGAAACCCTCAGTGGTATTTTTTCGGAAGTGCCAATGCTAATTGCTACACATTGTGAAGATGAAGACACTATCCGTGCCAACAAGGAGCATTATAAATCGCTTCATGGTGATGACCTGCCTATTCAGTTTCATCCTTTGATTCGAAACGACGAGGCTTGTTATCGTTCTTCTTCTTTCGCTGTAGAACTTGCCCGTAAGTACAATTCGCGCCTGCATGTACTGCATCTGTCCTCAGCCCGTGAAATGGAATTATTTTCCAATTCCATCCCGCTGAAAGAAAAACGCATTACAGCCGAAGTCTGTGTGCATCATCTATGGTTTTCCGACGAAGACTATGCCCAGTACGGAAATAGAATCAAATGGAATCCTTCAATAAAAAGCAAGGCCGATCGGGAGGCACTTTTACAGGCACTGAACGACGACCGTCTTGATGTAGTGGCTACCGATCATGCACCGCATTTGTTACGCGAAAAAGAAGGAAATTGTTTGAAAGCTGCTTCGGGTGGCCCATTGGTGCAATACTCGCTGGTAGCCATGCTCGAACATGCACTTCAAGGCAAGTTATCAGTGGAAAAAGTAGTGCGTAAAATGTGCCATGCCCCTGCTGAGCTGTTCCGTGTACGCCGTCGCGGATTTATAAGGCCGGACTATTTTGCCGATCTGGTACTGGTCGATCCTTCCGCAGAATGGAAGGTAAATACCAGTGAAATTGAATCAAAATGCGGTTGGTCACCTTTCGAAGACACTACGTTTCATCACCGGGTTTTAAAAACCTGGGTAAATGGAGAACTGGTATATTCCGATGGTAATGTAAATGATGCTGTACGTGGTCAGCGTTTACTCTTTGATCCTTTTTAAATTACAATGAACAAGAATCTCATTTTTACAAGTTGGATTGTTTTGTTGATGGTATCGGTGGTTGCCTGCCGTCCCAAAGCTGTTGAACACGAATACAGCCGCAATTCAGGAAATATCTACGGAACCTATTACAGCATTGTTTATCAACATCCCGAAGGTAAAGATCTTCAAAAAGAAATTGACGAAAAGTTTGCAGAATTCGATTTATCACTGTCGACTTTTAACCCTCAATCGGTGATTTCCCGCATCAACACCAACGACCCGGATGTAAAAGTCGATAACTATTTTAAGGATATGTACAAGCAGGCAGTCGAAGTGTCGAAAATCACTGGTGGAGCGTTTGATATAACCGTTGCACCGCTGGTGAATGCCTGGGGTTTTGGTTTCGGTGAACAACTCCGCGATTCGACCCCTGATGTGGAAAGTTTGTTGAAGATTACCGGATTCACCAAAGTACGACTCGAGGGTGATAAGCTTATCAAAAATAATCCCTCCATTATGCTCGATGCCAGTGCAATAGCCAAAGGCCAGGCTTCCGATGTGATTGCTCATTTGCTGGAAACGCATGGTTGTACAAATTATATGGTAGAAATTGGGGGTGAGATTGCCTGTAAGGGCGTTAACCCCAAGGGTACACACTGGCGAATTGGCATTGATAAACCCGTGGACGATTCGACCAACGAAAATCAGGAATTACAGGTCATTGTTCAGATAAGTGGAGTAGGACTGGCCACATCAGGGAATTATCGCCAGTTCTATTTCCGTGATGGTAAAAAGTATGCACATACGATTAATCCCCGTTCAGGTTATCCTGTCGATCATCAGTTGCTGAGTGCAACAGTGATAACATCAACTTGTATGAAAGCCGACGCTTATGCCACTGCTTTTATGGTGTTGGGAAAGGATAGTGCATTGAAAATTTGTGAACAGGATCCCGATATGGAGTGCTATCTTATTTATGCCAATGAGGTAGGAACAACAGAGGTAGCCTATTCAAATGGCTTTCAGAAATATATAGTTGAATAAACAAATCCGGATATATTTTTTAAATCCGGATAATTTCATTAATTTTGCACCCGTTTTATGAAAAAAAGTATCTTTATTTTAATGTTAGCGACGGCTCTGGTTTCCTGTGGCGAATACCAGCAATTGCTCAAGAGTACCGATCCGGAGCTGAAATATACGAAGGCGTTGGAATATCTCGAAAAGAAAGATTTCATGCGTGCTGCTACCTTGTTCGATGAGGTGGCACGCTATTTCCGTGGGACTGAACGATCGGAAGATGTGCTGAACTACATGGCATCTTCCTATATGGGGCAAAAAGATTATTTTACCGCTTCAGAATATTACAAAACCTATGTAAAAACCTATCCAAAAGGTAAATATATCACCACTGCCCGTTTTATGATTGGGTATTGTTATTACCTCGATTCGCCCGATGCACGACTGGATCAGACCGCAACACGCGATGCGCTCACTGCTTTCCAGGAATTTCTCGACCTGCACCCTGATAACGAAAGGGTACCAGAGGTAAATAAGCTAATGGATGAATTGACAGATAAGCTTGCTTATAAAGAATTTTTGAATTCCCGTTTGTATTTTAATTTGGGCAACTATCTGGTAAATAATTATTTATCAGCCGTAATTACTGCCCAAAATGCATTGAAAAATTTTCCCACCAACAAATACCGCGAAGAATTGTTGTTTATAGTACTACAATCGAAGTACGAACAGGCAGTACAAAGTGTGGAGGATAAAAAAATGGAGCGTTACCGGGATACTGTCGACGAATATTACAATTTTATCAACGAACATCCTGAAGGTCAGTTTCGTAAGCAGGCCGACCGGATTTTTGCTGAAGCCAACAAAATAGTAAAAGAATAAAAACTTAATAATATGGATTACAAAAAAGTGAATGCACCGACCAATACGATTTCACGCGATATGAATTCGCTGAGTGAAGACGTTGGAAATGTATACGAAACCGTAAAAATTATTGCAAAGCGTGCAAACCAGATTAGCGTAGAACTGAAATCAGAAATTGAAAAAAAGCTTCAGGATTTTACCAATACTTCGGAGAATATCGAAGAGGTGTTCGAAAATCGCGAGCAGATTGAGATTTCACGTTTTTACGAAAAACTTCCCAAAGCTACCTTGCTGGCAACTCAGGAGTTTATCGAAGACAAGGTTTATTACAGGAATCCGCTCAGGGAAAAAATCAAATAATTCCTGAATTTACGAATTGGAAGTCACAAGGTGTAGTTCTATAGAGCTATTCGTTGTGACTTTTTATTTTTTGGCGATTTATTTCAAAATACTTTTTGTATTTTTGTGGTTCTGCAAAAAGGGAGTCTTACTAATTACTTTCATAAAACGAATGTTATGCTTACCAATAAAAAAATAGTTCTTGGAGTAACAGGTGGAATTGCTGCTTATAAAGCGGCCCTGCTGGTTAGATTACTGGTGCAAAAGGGTGCTGAAGTGCAAGTGGTTATGACGCCAATGGCCAAAGAGTTCATAACGCCGCTGACCTTATCCACGCTTTCCAGAAATCCGGTTTTAACCGACTTTTTCGATACCAACACAGGCAACTGGCACAGCCATGTAGATCTTGGTACCTGGGCCGATGCGATGTTAATTGCTCCCGTTACCGCCAATACACTGGCTAAAATGGTGAGCGGTCAGGCCGATAATCTGCTGATTACGACCTATCTTTCAGCACGTTGTCCTGTTTTCCTGGCACCGGCTATGGACCTTGATATGTTTGCGCATCCCAGTACCCGTGAGAATCTTTCCCGCCTTAAAGCCTACGGTAATATTATCATCGAACCTGCAGTAGGCGAATTGGCCAGTGGTTTGGAAGGAAAAGGCCGCATGGAGGATCCTGAAAGCATTGTTCGTACGATGTACGATTTTTTTGCCCCAAAAGATATGGTTGGCAAGAAAATTATGATAACTGCAGGACCGACCTACGAGAAAATTGATCCTGTTCGTTTTATTGGTAATTATTCATCCGGAAAGATGGGATTTGCACTGGCAGAAACCTGCGCCCGCAGGGGAGCTGAGGTGACTCTCATTGCTGGTCCGGTGAGTCTGAGCCTTCAAAATAAATCGATTGAGCGCGTAAATGTGGAAACGGCTGAGGAGATGGCAAAGGTCGTTTTGAGTCGCTGGGACGAAATGGATGGCGCCATTCTGGCCGCCGCAGTAGCCGACTTTGCACCTGCTGAGCGTCGTGAGTACAAGATTAAACGGGAAGGCAACAATCTGAATATTAGTTTTAAGCCAACAGTTGATATAGCTGCTGAACTAGGCAAATTGAAGCGCCACGAACAGTTTTTGGTGGGCTTTGCCCTTGAAAACGAAAACGAAGAGCAGAATGCCCTGGCTAAAATGGAGCGTAAAAATTTTGATTTTATCGTGTTGAACTCGCTTCAGGATCCTGATTCAGGATTTGGTTTTGATACCAATAAAGTCACAATTCTGCACCGTTCGGGGTTAAAGAAACAATACGACCTTAAAAGCAAGCTCGATGTTGCCGATGATATTGTAAAGGAAATGAATACTCTGATATTTTAATGTTTTTACCCATGAGAGTAGTGCTCCGGATAGTGTTCCTGATGTTGTTCGTTACTGCGTTACCTGTAACAGCCCAGGAGCTTAATTGCACGTTTACCATTAATTCCGACCAGGTACAGGGCTCCAACAAATCGGTATTTAATACCTTGCAGAAATCGGTTACGGAATTTATCAATAACCGTCGCTGGACTGAACAGTCGTACGAACTGGAAGAGAAAATTGAATGCACGATGACTATGATAGTGAAGCAGGTGGAAAATGATGTTTTTACTGCTGAACTTCAGGTACAATCGCGCCGCCCTGTGTATAATGCCAGTTATAATACCACTCTGCTGAATTTTCGTGACAACGATATAGTTTTCACTTACAAGGAATTTGATGTGCTGGAGTTTAATCAGAATATGGTAACTTCGAATCTGACAGCTATTCTGACCTATTACGTTTACCTGATTATCGGTTACGATATGGACAGCTATTCGCGCATGGGTGGGACACCCTATTTTCAGGCAGCCGAACAACTGGTAGCATCTGCTCAGACACTTGATATGCCGGGATGGAGAGCGTTCGAAAGCAAACGAAACCGCTATGCACTCATTAATAACCTCAACGATGAGGCATTTCGTAAATTTCGTAATTTTCTATACGAATACCACCGGCTTGGGCTCGATGAGATGACCTTAAATGTGGTGAATGCCCGCGCTCGCATAAGTACAGGACTGCCGCTGATTCGCGAAGCGAATCGCTCCCGACCGGCATCGGTTATTATTACCACTTTTCTGGATACCAAAACCGACGAGATAATTAATATTTTCAAAAAGGCTACTGACCAGGAAAAGAAAACAGTCATCGAGATTCTGACAGATTTAAACCCTGCTCAGTCGGAACGATACGAAACCATCATGAAGCCATAACTATGCTCAGGTCACTTTACATTTCGAATTATGCACTTATCAGTTCGCTCGATATGCGTCCTGATGCAGGTTTTACCGTTATGACGGGTGAAACCGGTGCCGGTAAATCAATTATTCTGGGCGCTCTGTCGCTTATTCTCGGACAGCGTGCCGATAGTAAAGCCATTCTTTCGGATAAAGAGAAATGCATAGTGGAAGCCGAATTTGATATTTCGGGATACCGCCATCTTGGAAGCTTCTTTGAAGAAAACGAGCTCGACAATGATAGTTCGGGATGTGTGATTCGTCGGGAAATAAGTGTCAATGGGAAATCGCGTGCTTTTATCAATGATACCCCGGTTTCGTTAAATCAGCTCAAAGATCTTAGTAGTCGCTTACTGGATATTCATTCACAGCATGAGAATTTGTTGCTTTCCAATTCAGCCTATCAGCTGGAAGTGCTCGATACTGTTGTAGGCAATGTCTCCCTGCTGGAAAATTATCAAACATTGTATCAACAATGGAAGCAGGCACAACGCACTTTCCTGCATCTGAAGAATGAAGCTGCACAGGCAGCTACTGAAGCCGATTATTTACGTTTTCAGTATCAACAGCTCTCGGATGCTAATTTACAGGAAGGAGAACAGGATGAGCTGGAAGCGGAAGCCAACAGATTGGAACATGCCGGTGAAATACGTGCTTCTCTGCATCAACTTGTGGAACTGCTCAGTGGAGATACTGCAGTGCTTTCGTTGTTGAAGGAAGCACATACCTTGCTTCAGAAAACCGCGGTATATCTTCCTCAGGGCGAACAACAGATGGAACGGCTGGCAGGATCCTATATCGAGTTAAAGGAGCTGAAAATGGAACTGGACGGTTTGCAGGATCAATATGAACTCGATCCTCAGCGACTGGAATGGGTACAGAATCGACTTAGCGACCTGTATACCCTGCAGCACAAGTTTAAGGTAAATTCAGTTGATGAGCTTATATTGAGTCGTGAGGCATATGGTAATCAGTTGAAAACCATTGAATCGTACGACGAACGAATCGGGGAAGCAGAGAAAGCTATGAACCAGGCTTTTTCAGCCATGGAAGAAAAGGCCGCGGAGCTAAGTGCAATGCGCAGGGGAGGAACGGCCCTTGTGGAGCAACAGATGATAAGCCAGTTGTCGCAACTTGGCATGCCCAATATCCGGTTTGAGGTGGAAGTAAAACCAACTACTGAATATACACTTCATGGTCGCGATAAGGTGCGTTTTCTCTTTTCTGCTAATAAAAACCGGGAATTGCAGCCTGTCGAACAGATTGCTTCGGGAGGTGAGATTTCACGCCTTATGCTTTCACTCAAAGCCATGATAGCCGAAAAATCCGATCTTCCCACCATCATCTTTGATGAAATTGATACAGGTATTTCTGGTGAAATTGCGCATCGAATGGGAATGATAATGAAGAGCATGAGCCATTCGATGCAGGTAATAGCCATCACACACCTTCCACAGATTGCTGCCCGGGGTGAAGCTCATTTCAAGGTGGTAAAAGACGAATCGGGAGTTCGCACCGAGACTTTTATTCGCAAACTTACCCACGAAGAACGCTTGCAGGAAATTGCTTCCATGATTAGTGGCGATACCACCAGTGCCACAGCCCTGCAACATGCGCGGGAGTTGATGGGAAGTACAAATTCTTAGAACTCAAATTTGCAACTAATTTCTCATTTTAAACTGCCAATGTGTAGAAATTTGTTGATAACCTGTTGATAACTTACTTCCCATCTATTAACGCAATAGATATTTTCATATGCGCGTATTTTCCAGCATTAGGTTGTAATTTCAATTATCAATTTATTGAGGCTTTATTGGTATAATTAAATGGTTTTATGTGTTAAATTATATCAGTTTAAAACTTTAATTTCGTAAAGTGGAACCAACCAATTGGCTTTCTAAATTATTTTGGAATTGTTCATAAATATTCATTTGTTTGAAATAGTTTTTAATAGAAAATGGCTTATATTTGCGCCGACTAGATGAAACTTAACATTAGTGCATTAAAATTAAAAAAACGATTGAGATTATTTTCGTTACTAACAAACAAAAAAAATGTATGGAAAGACTAATCAGGTTTTCAGTAATTGTATTTCTTTCATTATTGTCGTTGACAATACATGCTCAGGTAACCACATCATCAATTATTGGTAAGGTTACAGATGTAAAAAAAGAAGCTTTAATTGGTGCAACAGTTAAAGCAACACACACACCCACAGGTACGGTTTATGGAACAACTACCAGACCGAACGGTACTTACAGTTTGTCAAACATGAGAATTGGAGGTCCTTATGTAGTTGAAATAACGTATGTGGGATACAACAAAGAAGAGTTTAATGGAATTTTCCTGACACTTGGTGAAGAATTCACATTAAATTGCGAACTAAAAGACAATTCGTATGAATTAAGTGAAGTTATAGTTACAAGCAATGTGAATCCGGTAACTTCGGCAAATCGAACTGGTGCACAGGAAATTATTACAAGAGATCGTATGGATAGGCTTCCGACTATAAACCGTTCTTTGGGTGATTTTACCAAGCTTACTCCCATGAGTAGCGGTAACAGCTTTGGTGGTACATCATATCGCTACAACAATGTAACTGTCGACGGTGCATCATTTAATAATTCTTTTGGTCTTTCATCGTCACTTGGTGCGACAGGTACTGAGCCAATTTCGTTAGAAGCATTAGAACAGGTTCAGGTAATGATAGCACCTTATGATGTAAGAAACGGAGCATTTACAGGTGCCTCGATTAACTCAGTAACTAAAAGTGGTACAAACGAAATTAATGCATCACTTTATATGTTTACAAAAAGTCCATCAATGAGAGGTTACAGGCAAAAAGATGTAATCATTCCGGTAACTGAATTTTCAAATAAATCTTATGGATTTAGTGTTGGTGGACCACTTATTAAAAATAAACTTTTCTTTTATTTAAATGCAGAATTAGACCGTCAGGAAGTACCAATAAGCTATCGACCCCGACCAACAACCAGTACGCCGGTAAGTGGTAACTACTCTGCAGCAGATGAGGCATCGCTAAAGGATTTACAGGAATTTATGATTGCAAATTTTGATTACAATCCAGGTTCTTATAATGTAACAAAAACACCTACAAAAGCCGACAGGATAACAGCACGAATTGATTGGAACATAAATCCGAAAAATGTTTTAAGCTTTAAATATTTTTATTTAAAGTCGTTCAATACCAATAATCCAAGTTCATCCGGAGCATTACCTAATGGCAGGGGTCCAAATGCTTTTGCAATACCATTCTCTTCGTCCTACTACAGAACAAATAATAATTTCAACATTTTTATGCTGGATTTGAATACCAATATTAACAGTTCAATGTCCAATACATTAAAAATTGGTTACTCGGCATTACGCGATTTTCGTGAAATGGATGGTGGATTTTTCCCTGAAGTGAATATTGGAGATGGTAATGGAAATGCATTTACAACATTTGGTACTGAGGCAAATTCATACAACAATAAATTAAATTCTGATATTTTTCAAATTCAGGACAACTTTGTCTGGAATATTGAAGATCACCAAATTACTATTGGTACACAGTCTGATTACAGGAGCTTTCTGAATGGGTATGCTCGTGATTTTGCAGGTATGTGGCAATATAAGAGTATTCAGGATTTTAAAGATGACGTAAATGCATTTAAAAACGGAACACCGGGCTATGTTTCAAAAGCAAGCTCTTATCGTCAAACTTACAGCATGTTGGACGAATTTCCCTTTGCAAAAGTAGATGTACTTTCGCTGGGATTTTATGTGCAGGATAAATGGGCGGTAACTCCCAAATTGAATCTTACCTATGGGATAAGGGTTGATTTGCCTATCTTCATGAATGAATTGCAGGCAAACGGACGTATTGATACAATTACATATCAGGGTGGCAGAAAAATTGATGTGTCAAAATATCCAAAAACAGCACCTCTGTTCTCACCAAGATTAGGTGTTAACTACGACGTTTTAGGAAACCGAACCTTAATTGTCAGGGGAGGTACCGGATTATTCTCAGGGACTCCTCCATATGTTTGGCTTTCAAATCAGGCAGGTAACAATGGACTCTTATTTGGATCTACAACTACCAAACGACCTTTTGATGGTGTGGTTGATTTACCTAAACCAACTAATGCTGCATTGACGACTGCTGCAATTGCAGTATCAGACGAGAACTTCAAGTATCCGCAACTCTGGAAATCAAATTTAGCTCTTGATTATAAATTTGGTGATGGTTGGATTGCTACTGCCGAAGTTTTGTATAACAAAGACATAAATGCTATTTATCACATGAACATTGCGTTACCTGATTATACCAGTAGTAATGTGTTTGCAATGACAGGTGCTGATAACAGACCCATATTCAAAATCAAATCTATCGATTCAAAAGTATCGGACGTTATATTAATGACCAACACGAATAAGGGTTATTCTTTATATACTACTTTCCAGTTGCAAAAAGATTTCAAATCAGGTCTGTTTAAAGGACTTTATCTGAACGGTTCGTATACTTTCGGAGAATCAAAAGGTGTTACTGATGGTAGTTCATCTGTTGCTTATTCTGCATGGAGATATCGCCCCGCAATCGATCCTAACGCTCAGGAATTAGGATATTTAGCAGGTTCATTTCCGACCAGAATCTTACTTCAGGCAAGCTACAGAAAAGAATGGAGTAAAAATTATGCTACATCATTCGGGGTAATTTATCAAAGATACTCTCCATTCAGATATTCTTATACATATAACGGTGATGTGAATGGTGATGGAGTTTCCGACAATGATTTGTTATTTGTTCCTGCAACAAAAGATCAGATAACGTTGGTAAAAGACGGTTCTTCAGATACCCGCACGCCTGATCAAATTTGGGATCAATTGAATGCGTTTATTGAACAAGATCCTTATCTTAGCACAGTGCGTGGCAAATATACAGAGAGAAATGGTGGTGTTGCTGAGTATGTAAATCAAATTGATGTGAATGTAACCCATGATTTTAATGTGTATTTCAAAAATGGGAAACAGAACACATTGCGATTTACTTTTGATATTGTTAACTTCGCCAATTTGCTTAACAAAGATTGGGGTGTTCAAACAACTACAGTGCTTGGTAACCAACAATATCAATTCATGAAAATGATAGGTAAACCAACTGCAACAGCTCCTGCTACGTATACAATGCCTTTGCAAAACGGTTCTCCGCTTACCCAAACTTTTAAAGATAACGTAGGTTCAGGTTCTCGCTGGCAAATGATGTTTGGTGTAAAATACATTTTCAACTAAATGTATTCATGATTCTTAACTTTCTTAGTATTAAAAAACTGCCATCAAAATAGATGGCAGTTTTTTAATACTATTTTTATAGTTTTATTGTCTTCTTTAGCTTTATCTCAGCTATTGTTTTTGTAGAGCTTGTTACACGAAATTGCTCATCAATTCTAAATCCCACTACCCATAGTATTGATCCGGTGACATCGGTAAGTACCTTCACCTCATTCTTCTCCATTCGGTTAAGCTTCAGATCGGTTAAAAAATCACTAAGTTTCTTACGGTTTCTCATTCCCAACGGAATAAACGAATCGCCGGCTTTCCATGTCCGGAGTTGCAGTGGAAGTTGAATATTTCCGGCATCCAGATGTATCAAATGGGGATTGGTTGAAAACATAAATTGATCATCCCTGGGGAATATCCTAAGTTCAACTTCACCACCGATGTCTGATGAATACTCACGAAGTGCGCGAATAATTAATTCTGTGCGATCTTTCAATAAACAATGAGTAGGGGAGTAGAACAGTTTGCCTGCTTCGGCATCCAGTGCCCGGAAAATCTGCTCCGATTGCCGTGAGTTATAGTTGTAATCTTTTAGTAAATTGTATAGAAGTGTTACGGAGGCTCTGTGTTTTCGTAGTTCCTCAATCGGGATGCGCACTTCCTCTTGCGTAGACTTCACCAGGCTTTTCTTTACTTGTTGAAGATAATCTGAAAGCAAATCGGCCGATTCACCCAGATGCCTCATTGTTTCCACCATGGTAGTGCGAAATGACGGATTTATAGTCTCAGCCAATGGTATAAGAGTTAGCCTTATTTTGTTTCGAATAATTTCGGTGGAAAAATTTGTACTATCGGTAACGTAACTCAGCTTGTTGTACTGAATATAATCCTCGATTTCCTGTTGGCTGAGGCACAGTAATGGCCGGATAACAGAACCGTTTACAGGCTGAATGCCTGATAATCCATCAATTCCGGTTCCACGCACCAGATTAATCAGGGCAGTTTCGATGGAGTCGTCGGCATGGTGGCCCACTGCTATAGATGATGCTCCATAGTGTTGCTGAAGTTGATTAAACCAGTTGTATCGTAATTCACGGGCGGCCATCTCAATCGAAAGCTTATGCTGTCGTGCATAACTCTTCGTGTCAAATCGTATGCATTCAGTTTTTAAATTCAGTCTATCAGAAAATGAACGTGCAAATGCTTCATCGCTCTGCGAATCGTTGCCACGTAACTGAAAATTACAATGGGCAGCAATGCAGGTAAACCCCAGATTATGCAGAATGTGAAGCAGGGTTACAGAATCGGCTCCTCCGCTAAAACCAACCACAACAGGCCCCGAAGATGGCGTTGGCATTTTTTGTGCCGCCATAAATTGTTTCAATTTTTCCAGAAGCTTCATAATGATAATTCCTGTATTCTACGTGTTGGAACTGTTAAAACTTCCTCCGGTTTTTCATGCGTCGCCCACACAATAAGAGGTTGGTAAGAGTTACTATCTTCTTCAATAAAACGAATTATTGCGTTTTTAAGTTCGTTGCCTATCCCTGTCAATGGCTCATCGAGGAGCAATAAATCGGCCTGAATCAGGAGTGCACGGGCAAGCGCAACCCGCTGCTGCTCACCACCACTAAGCTCGCCGGGAAAGCGAAGTCGTAGTGATTCCAGTTCAAGTATTTTCAAAAGTGTGTCCAGACGATTGTGTCGTTCTGCTGTAAGTGCCGGAAAATGCATATCTGCAAAGGCAATATTTTGTTCTATGGTGAGTCCGGGAAGTAGTCGTTTATCCTGATACGAGATAGAACAGCTTTGAATATGTGTACGCTGAATTTTACCGTCGGTGGGTTTTAATTGTCCACTCAGTAAATTTAAAAGCGTTGTTTTCCCACTTCCAGAGGGGGATTGTAGTAAGACAATCGTTGAATTATTGAAAGAGAGTGATATGTTCTTCAATACATGCTTTGAATTTATCAGAAAGGAAAGATTGTAAATTTCAATTGTACGATTTGCTTTAACAGGATGATTATCGTTTTTACCATTGCCCTGTTTCAACCTTGTGCTGGCTTTAATTTTTGCGATTTTTTTTATCAGGTATTCTGCCACAAATCCCCCTGCAATCGCCACCAGCGTCCAGGCAAGCAAGCCCGGCATATCAATATAGGCCTGCGACTTTTTCATCAACGCTCCAATTCCCATCGACGGACTGGAAAGTACTTCTCCGATGATGATTGCCCGCCAGCCAAATCCTACTGCGGTCGCAAGGCCTGCAAACAAAAGATCCCTGGATTGCATAAAATACACATAACGAAAACGTTGCAGCAATGATTTGCGGTAGAAGCGGGCCATCTCCACCAGTTTAGGGTCGGTGTTTTCCCAGGCACTCAGAAAGTTCTGATACAGTATAGGCAACATGGTGATACACCCAATGATGATGGGTAAGCCCGAAGGTGTGAGTAACAGCAGGGCAATCAATACCACTGCAATCACCGGAATGGAACGCATAATCACCACTAATGGATGAAAAAACGATTTCCAGAAGGAAGAATGTAGTGCAACAACGGATGCTGGTATTGCAATGACCATGGCCAACAGAAATGCCTCGAGTGCCCGCAGAATTGTGCTTGCAACAGATTCATAAAAAGCAGATTGAGCCAAAAGAACTCCTATCCCTTTCGACAACTGAATTACAGAAGGAAACAGGGCCGGATGCTGGATTCGGTCGGCTGCCAGCTGCCAGAGTATCAATACAGCAGCTACACTAATCCAGGCAGGAGAAAGTTTACTCTTCATCCACAATAAACGATTCGTCGGGCATTTTTCCACCAATACTGGCAGGGTCAAATGTATAAAAAATATTCAGGTAACGGTAAATTTCCTTACGTATTGCCGAAGCTTTTACATAATTGATATTACAGAGCGGAATCGATCGCATTGTTGTTCCTACATGTTCAGCAAAATGATAGTGTACCATTAATTGTGCTGTTTTTTCGGGTTGCAACATGGTATACATACAACTGGCTTCCACGTGAGAACTAATCTTACTAACAATTTCCGGATGCTTTTCCAGAAAATCATTTCTAACCAACAACGAAGTCTGTGTAAATACATTGTTTTGCAGGTTACGTTGATTCGATTCTACTGTTAATTCGCTGATAATTTTTATTTTAGGATCTTTGCTAATCAACATGCTTACCAATGGTTCAGATACAATTGCAGTGCGGATAGTACGGTTAAGCAAGGCCATCGCTACTTCCTGATTGGTACTGAAACTATAATCAACGTGCAGATTTTTTAATTCTTTGGCTTTCATAAAATGCCTGAACAGGACATCGGCTGTAGCGCCTTGTCCGAAAATATGCACCGTCCGGTCGTGTAAATCACTGGTATCGTGAATGGTGCTGTCGTTGGTGACCACATACAGGGTCCCCCAAACCGGTATAGCCAGTACCCGGTAGTTTACACCTTTATTGTATAGGTTTGCTGCCATTACGGTAGGCAACATTGCAAAATCCAGTTTGTTCTGTACCATCATTGCCTGAATCTGAAGCGGTTCAGGCTGAATGAGTATTTTCACCTGTTTACCTTCTATCACCGGAGGATGGTCAATCATTCGCATCATACTAATTACCGACGGACCATCAGGAATACCAATCGTTAGTTGATTTCCGTTTGAATTAGTACAGCTGATCATAAAAGTCAACGAAACAACCGGCAAAAGCAGATATCGGATTAATTGTTTCATTTTGACGGCGCAGGAATAAGTTGAATAAGCGTCACTTCGGGACGTGCTACCCCGATACGAACCGGAATTCCAATAAATCCGAGTCCACGGGTGATGTATAAATATTGCGAACCTTCCTGGTATAAACCATCCCATTCCTTGTAAATCCACGAGGAAGGAGATACGATTTTCCCATACCAGTTGAAAGCCATCTGTGCTGCATGCGTATGTCCCGCCAGTGTTAATGCGATGTCGGGATGATTCAGGATTTCCCCTTTCCAGTGCGATGGATCGTGGGAAATCAAAATCTTTGGTTCACCGGGTTTTGTCCCCTGAAGTGTTTTTTCCAGATTTCCATACTTAGGGAAGGGTGGTTTGCCCCAATTTTCCACGCCCAACAATTCCAGCGTTGCGCTATCTCTTTTTAAATTTGTAAACTCATTCAACAATAAGGTAAATCCAAAATTTTTAAGATGCATTTTTACCGAATCAAGATTTGCTGCCTTGTGCTCAGGGCTATCCCATTCCGAATAATCGCCGTAATCGTGATTTCCCAAAACGGCATACTTTCCATCGCGGGCTTCCAATTGTTGAAATAAGGGTGCCCAGCCTCGCATTTCTTCCTGGTAATTATTCACCATATCGCCCGAAAAAATCAGCAAATCGGCTTCCTGTTCATTGATTAGCCTGATTGCCGGTTCGAAATAACTGTGATTACTGCCCCAACTTCCGAGATGGATGTCGGAAATGTGCACAATTTTATAGTTATAGAAAGCTTCCGGAAGGTTTTGAATGGGAACTTCTACCGTTCTCAGCTGTGGATTTTTGGGATTCACAAAGGCTCCGTGGGTCATCAGAATTATTGCAAACATAGCCACTAGCACTCCGGCATAGCGAATCAGGTAAATCTTTTCTTTCAAAAAACGATTAACCAGGTAATTCAGAAAATGAAACAGGATATAGATCAGCTTGGGGATGTAAATCAGCATAAAGCCAAAGTTAATCCACATGAAAATATTGAAGGTTTTCGGATCGAAATTTTCATCACCGGCAAATTTCATAACCAGAAAAGCGCCCAAAAAGAACACCGCCGGAACGAAATTAAGAATTATTAGCAGGAGTTTTGCCTTGTGTTTTCTTAATTTCAGGTAAAAAAACAGATCGGGTAGTATGACGGTAAGTAACAGAAATACAAGAGCCAATGTATAAAAACGCATATATATGTTGAGTTAGATTTGAGGGAACAAAGATACTTTTTAAGATTAAATTTTCAAATTATTTCGTGAATCTGCACATTTTTTTTACTTTTGTGTCGCGAAAACGACCATTTGTTCAAATTGTTAACCACATGCCCACATTGCTTTTAGTTGCGATACTGTTGATACTTACCGCTGAATTTGCTTTAAGCAGGGTGTTGTCGGCCCTTAACATACGTAATTCGCTTCAGCCTCTTCCTTCCGAAATTTCAGATGTCTACACTGATGAAAACTACTTCCGTCAGCAGGATTATTTCCGTACCAATTCCCGTTTTGGCATGTACACTGCCACCTTTAATTTTGTATTGATCGCAGTGATGTATCTCACCGGCGGATTCGGCTGGCTCGATTCGGTGCTGCAACCTATTACCGATAACGAAATTTTACGTTCTTTAGTATTTTTCGGAGTGTTATTTTTGGTTAGCGATAT
>JAVFAG010000049.1:0-23574 GCA_034002585.1 Paludibacter sp. | reverse complement strand
GAAGGGCTACCATAACGCATTGCCGCATACACTGTATGTTCGGGCAACCGGTTTGCCAGCTTAAGTCTCAATCCAATCAAATGATGCAGGATGGGTGAACCTTCCGGTGTCCAGAGCCGACGGTATAAATTCGTGGATTTACGTACCCGAAAAGGAATAATAATGCCGTTGACCAGCAAAAATCGAAAAGGTTGCGGAATATCAATAACATACGGATCATTCAGAAATTCTGTCAGATAACGACGCACAGCACTCGTTGAGGGAGCATCGGGAGTACCTAAATTGACGATTAGAAGTCCTTTTTTCATCGATGCAAGTTGCTAACTAAATTTGCTGATGTTCAAAAAATCAATTACTTCCTGCGCCACAGCGTATCCCTGCTTTACACGGTCGGACATCCCAATGCCATCGCGGATATTTCCGGCCAATAGTA
Organism: Paludibacter sp.; assembly: GCA_034002585.1. Lineage (GTDB taxonomy): Bacteria > Bacteroidota > Bacteroidia > Bacteroidales > Paludibacteraceae > Paludibacter. The sequence goes on along the minus strand of JAVFAG010000049.1, from coordinate 23,141 downwards.
ATCCGGGATACCTGAACTGAAGCTCATTGATCGTTTGTAAACGCTTCCCGCTGCTGGCATCGTACTGTGGAATAGCCTGTCGATACCGGAAAATCCGTACCAAATCGGGTTTTACAGAAGCTTGCATCATTTCTGATATATGCTTAAGTGCTATTTCAATAATTTTATCATCCTCCTGCTCAAACAAGTCAGGCCGCTTTATTCCTCCCATAAATACCGAGAGTAAAGCTCCCTGTTCCGGCGCCCTTCCTTCAAACAAGGCCGAAGGAAACAGGATGCCCAGGATATCTTTCTTTTCGGAAGAGGGTACCAGTCCTCCAAATGCCTGAATGGGAATTCCATCCCAGTGTTTATAGCCAACAGCCACCTGCACAACTTTGGCATACAGCAGGCTGTTCAAACTTTCAGTTTCTTCCTTCGATAAAAAAGGAAAGAGTTCAGGAAGGGATGTAGCTCCGACAGTAGAAATAACCGTTTTCGACAGGCTCGAAATCACCTGTGGCTGTACATCAGTTTCTGACAAAAGCGTATATTTCACACTGTAACTACCTTCCCGGGGCTCACTCACTTCAATCTTCGTACAATTGCATTGTATATTCTCCTCCCCCACCGATCCAACGAGTGCTTCGGTGAGCTTCGACAATCCTCCTTTCAACGAAAAAACCTCTTTGGTAACTTTTTTCTCTTCTGTCGATTTATGTTGGCGTGCTTTGGCTGCAGAACCCTTGATAAAGCTCCCGTAGGTCTGCTCCAGTGCGTAGAGCTTTGGCATTGCATAACGCGTCACCAGTTTGGTCGGATCGCCTGCATAAATACCCGAAATAAACGGATCGATGGCATAATCGAGAAAACTGCGGCCCATACGGCGAATAACCAGTTCGGCAAGCGTTTCATCGGGATTAGTTCCTTTTTTTCGAAAAGGTTCTGCGAGAATTCGTAGTTTATCGCTAAAAGTGAATAAGGGGGTTTTTATGGCAGAAAGCAAACCGGAAGGCAGCGGCTCCCAGCGATTGCCTTTCCATATCCAGCGGGCATGTGAGTAGTGCCGGGGCACTTCAAAGCTCAGGCTTAGCTCTTCAAAAAGACGTACCAGCGCCACCGATGAAATGACGCCTGTATTCGGTCCCGACTCGTACAGAAAACAATCTTCGTAGCGACTACGAATAACACCGCCAGGCGCGTCACAGTTATCGAGCACCAGCACCCTTAGGCCGGCACGACGCAGGTAATGTGCGATGGTCAGACCGGTAAGACCGGCACCAATGATGATGCTGTCGAAAGATTCATTTGTCATTTCTGTGCTGTATTAAACCGATTGCGAGTACATTCCTATTACATGCTGATAGGCCGGATCGAACAGACAGGCAACGTTACGAATAAAGAACGAACCTGTAGCGGTAATGTTTACATGCTGCTTGTTAAAAGTCACCAGTCCATCTGCAATAAGTGAATCGAGCCGGTTAGATTCAAAGTGAGTGATCGACACAAATCGATCATAGTCAATTCCCTTCGAAGAACAAAACGCCTGAATATCGAGTAGCTGATTACACATCAATTGTTCGATAACCGCCCGTACCAATTGCTGATCTTCAGTTATGCGCAGACCTTTCTCCACCGGCAAACGTCCTTTGCGAAGGTGCTCCATATACGTAACTAAGTCTTTGGTATTTTGAAAATAGCCTTGTTCGAGTTGTGTAATCGACGATACCCCGAAAGCATATACCTGCCCGGTGGTGCGTCGGGTGCAATAGCCCTGAAAATTGCGGTGGAGTTGTCTGTTGTACAATGCCTTACTCAACTCATCGTTAGGCAACACATAATGATCAAGCCCGATCGCTTCATATCCGGCCTCTTTAAGCAACCGACGGGAGGCGGTAAATAAATCGATTTTCTGCTCCGAATCTGGCAGACCTTTCTTTTCAAGTATCTGCTGATGCCTTTTCAACCAGGGCACATGAGCATAGGAAAAAGTAACCATGCGGTCGGGACGTATGGCGATGGCTTTGGCAATGGTTTCGGAGAAACCGGCTACCGTCTGGCCCGGCAACCCATAAATAAAATCGAGGTTGACCGATATCGATGGATTGGCATCTTTCAGAAAACGAGTGATTTCAGCAACCGGCATAGCAGCATGGGCCCGGTTTACCGCATCCAGCACCTCTTCGTTAAAGTCCTGTACACCAATACTAAATCGATTGAAACGCGCATTCATCAATCGTTGCAGATACAATTCGTCGAGGTGAGCAGGATGGCATTCGATGGCAATTTCGGGCTGTGGAATAAAATCGAACAGATCGAAAATCAGCTCGTTAAGCTCTTCCAGGTAACGCACATCGATGCTGTTGGGAGTTCCTCCACCGTAATGGATTTGTGACACTTTTCGCCGGCGGTCGAGTTTTGCCGCAACCATCCTGATTTCCTGTTTCACTGCTCTGAAATACTGAGCTACAGTGTCCTCCTTTTTCATGAGCTCGGTGTTGCATCCACAGTAAAAACATATTTTTTGACAAAAGGGAATATGGATGTAAAGTGCAATATTCGATGGCTCATCGTTGTTTGAATCAGCAATAAGTGCGAGTGCGTCCTGTTCGGGGAATTCTTCCTGAAAATGATTGGCCGGAGGATAACTGGTATAGCGGGGTACGGCAATATTATACTTTTTGATTAATTCCCTGGTGATTTCCATAGCTTGAAACGGATTGGATACACAAAAAACAAAATAAGAACAGAGGCGACCGACATCAGCATTTCCACACCAAAGAGCCGGTGATAGCCAAGTACATCACCCAACTTACCACTAAAAACAGCGATGAGCATGGAACTGAGGTGCGTAATTACAATCTGAATTGTAAAATCGGTACCTGCAGCTTCGGGACGTACTGCATCCATCGATGTTGTATAAATTACTACAGAAGATAAACCATAACTTGCCCAAAGCAGCACAATGCCGATATACAAAGCCTGTACTGAAGGCGTACCCATGGTCATCATATAGAAGTACAGACCGGTACATACATTCAGCAGGGCAAAAAGATAAATGGCCAGTTTGCGACCCATCCAGCGAATGATAAATCCGCCACTAAACGACATCAGTGCGGCCACAGAGGTGCCCACAATTCCCGACATAAAACCAATATCTTTCACCGAATACCCCAGATCGACCATGTAGGGCTTGAGCATCGCCAAAATCCCGATGATACCCGAATAATAAAGGACTAACACTGGCAAACGACGACGGTTGTGCTTTTGCTTAAAAAAAACGAACATATCCCAGGGCTTTACCCTTCGTTTTTGTTCGGCAGGAAGTTCTACATCAGGCTTATACACAAAAAGCGGAAGAATGGCAAAAATCACTAAACAGGCCAGCAGCCACAGCAGCCATTGCCAACCCAGGTAATGGTACGCCAGAAGCAACACACCGGTGCCAAACAGACTGCCTATAAAACTTCCCGAGGATTGAATTCCGTTACCAATAGCCTTTTCGGAAACACTTAACACACGAATGGCAAAGATATCGGTGGCAATATCCTGAGTAGCCGAAGCAATAAAAGCCAGCAGCATTAGTATGACAATTAAGGTAAAATCGGTTTGCAGACTGAAAAAACTAATAGTGAGAATCACTATGGCATAAAACAATTCGGACCAGATAATCCAACGGCGCAGCTGACGCCGACCGGATGCATTGTTATCCACCAGGGGAGCCCACAAAAACTTGATAATCCAGGGAAGTTTTATCAGCTGCAACAGTCCGATGGATTCCAGCGAATAACTCTCCTGACGCATGATGACGGGCACCACGGTCGAGAAAAAGCTCATCGGTATCGACTGGGCGATGTACAGGCTGAAGAGCGTCGGGAATTTCAGGCTTGATTGTTTCACGGCATGTACAGTGGATTACCAGTTGTAAGTAAGATTCACACCCAGCTGCATCGGTTTTCCGGGCTGTGCATAGGCAGCCGGACCCGATTCGAACATAAAGGCGCGGTAAGTAGTATTTAATACATTTTTCTGCCATAGATCAAGCTGCATGTTCCTCCGGATCAAAGAAAACTTCATGTTTAACAACCCGTATTGTTCCTCTTTCAGAGTATTAGCCAGATTCCAATACAATTCACCTGTCTGAACATATAAGATATTCAACCTTACTCTCTCAAAAAAATAATTGCTTTCGAGTTGATAAGTTTGTGTAGCCTGTACCGACAGCGTATGCCGCGGAATATAGGGCGTAAATTTATCGTTGTAATTCAACTGTTCACTCTGCACATATTCCAGAATTTTCGAATAGGTGTATCCATAGGCCACCATGGCCTCAAACCCATGAAAAGGACTGTTTTGAAGAGTCGCTTCAAATCCTTTATTATTCGACACTCCAGAATTATCGAGATACGAACCACGACCACTGGGTGCAGTGCGGTAGATTTGCTGATTCTTTAAATCGGTATAAAACACCGAAACATCGGCAAAAAGATACTTCAGGAAAGTGGTTTTCACACCTAGTTCATAATTATAGCTGCTTTCCTTTTTAAACATCAGGTGCTCGGGCTTTTCGAAAGTGGAATTAAAACCGCCCGGTTTATAACCTGAAGAATAGGATGCATAGGTATGAACATCGGGAGTTAACTCGTAGGATAGCGCTACTTTAGGAAGCAGCACGGCATCACTCAGGGAAGGATAGACGGTATCGGCCACCAACTTTGTAACTCCTGCTTTAGTTGATTGATATTCATATCCCAATTGGGTTGTTTCGAAATCGAATCTCAGTCCACCTGTAAGTGTGAGACCGGGAAGCAGCTTATAGGATGATTGATGAAACAGCGCGGCACCGCGGGTCTGAGGCAGGTAATCCTTCTGAAACCAGCGTTCCATCTGTGGAGTGGCCCGGTAATTATCGACCACCACTGTATTCCGGCCCGTTTGCGAAAACACAAAGGCTCCGGTTATCCAGCTGTAGTTTCGACTACCGGTCGATTGAACGATGAGTTCATTTGCAAGGTTGTGCTGGTTTTGCAGTTGTCCCGCAAAATAAATCGAATCGGGCCCGAAATCCTGATCCAACTGCTGGTTATCGTTGAGGTATTGATAGGAAAAGGTATTCGTTGCCGACCATCCTTTGCCCGAATATTTCAGGTTCAGGGCATTCGACAGCAGAAAACGCTTGTAGCCGCTCGCCTGATTGTAAACGATGGAGCCGATCTCCTGCGTTGTTTTATTGAAGGGCGCATAGGGATATCCCGACTGGTCGCTGTTTTCGAAGGAGGATGAAAGATTCAGCTTCCACCGGTCACTCATGCGGTACTCCAGTTTCAATCGAAGCCCCAACGAGCGAAGCGAATCAGCCTGACCGCCGCGGGTAATATTGGCATGATAACCATCCTGGCTCAGATAATTAGCCGAAATGCTGTACCCCAGTTTGTCGCCAATAGTGGTGTAATGACCTGCATTGAGCTTGTACATCCCGTAGGTTCCGGCCATGAGCTGCACATGGGTACCCTGCACATCGAAGGGTGAACGGGAAGTAATATTAATAACACCGCCCATGCTGTTTCGGCCAAACAGTGTTCCCTGCGGCCCCCGGAGCACTTCCACTTTCTGTACATCAAAAAAATCAAAATCGAAGGATGACTTTTCGAAATAGGGTACCTGATCGACATACATGCCCACAGAAGGTGAATTGATTCGTGAACCAATTCCGCGGATATACACCGGCGAGGTCAGTTTGGTGCCATAATCGGGCATAAAGAAATTGGGAATCATGGCGCTTACATTGTTCAGCGTGGAAATCTCATTTTTATCCAGTGAGCTGGCATTTACCACCGTCACCGAAGCCGGAAGGTCTTTCATTCGGGTTTGAGTCCGGGAAGCATTGATTTCTACTTCGCGAAGGTTGACCTCATCCTGAACCTGTTTTTCGATAGGTTCAACAGGCACTTCAGCCTGAGACCAAACGGGAATCATAACAAAAAACACCAACAGAAAGCGTTTATCTATCATCGAATTATTGATTAGTTTGTAACAAAAAAACACCTGTCAATCTTGTCAACTGACAGGTGCCTCACCCTTAAGTGTAACAAATGTTACAAAAGTAATCAAAATTTCAGAAACACAGGCTTTAAAAATTGTTTATTCTACCCGATTTTGCTGATAATCGAAGATGCGATCGACAGAAAGGCGGGGTGCTGTTGCAGGGTTTTGTGATTTATACCTGAACGTTATCTGGATTTGTTGCAGCTCCTGCTGATTCGGCTTTTTAACATGAATCACCAGTGGAACCGATTCAACCTGAGGATTAATCAACGTGCTGATATCGAACGAAACGATACCATGACGGCGGTACATTTCGGCATCACCGCGGGCATTGTGACGGAATTCGAGATGTACTTTCCCATCGGTATAGGTTTTCGAATCATCCTTTACCAGATTGATAAAGTGAATTTTATCATTACCATAGAAAGCAAATTCCACATTGAGGTACTTGCTTCCAATCCAGATATTGGTCACCTCCACGGGATCGTTACCTATACTGTCCTGTGTAGCGGGAGTAATGTTGAACAAAGGCTTGGTAAGCACTTCGTACACATCGTTCAAGCGAACATCATAGGAATACATTCCGGTTGGGCGTTTATCCGACAGCAGGGTATAATTGGCAATCACCCGTTGTCCATCGGTGGGTTTGTAATTGTGAAACGCCGAGGCAGCCGTCCAAAGCAGGGTACTGTCGTCGAGTTGCAAAAAGAAAACATTTTTAAGCTCGGGATTCTTAACGGTTGCAATATCGACCCAATACTTATCGAGCGAAAGCTCGTCATCATTCATATCACTGCATGCAGTGAACACTCCTACTAAAGAAACTAAAATTGCAAACTGTTTGAAGGTTTTCATACGCTTATCAAAATAAATTACACATTAACGAAAAACAGGCTACAGACGCGGATGGGGTTAAAAATGTTGCATCAAAAATAACATACGCCGGTATTTTTTCAAATGCCGGCGTATGTTATTTTTGATTTTAAGCTGATAATCAGCGTTTAATTATCTTATGTGTTGTACTACCAACATCTATCAACATTACTCCCCGTGGCAATGATGTTACATCCAACGTATGAACACCTGCTTCCAGATGAAGCTGTTTTAGCTGTTGACCCAGCATCGTGAAGAATTTCACTTCAGAGGATTCTTTCAATTCAACAGTCAGGTAATCGGTTACCACGGTTGGATGAACATTAAAGGACACAGCAGTTTGCTGATCCACAGCTGTTGTTTCAGTTGGAGCCTTAAGTACCAGATTCACAGTAGCTGTAGTTAACGAAGAAGTGAGCACCACATCCGATTCAGCATCTGCCGAAGTCGTTTCGCACACAACACGGTAACCTTCTGTAGCAATGCCATCGAACGAATATTCGCCATTTTCGTCGGTAGTAGTCCACGCAACCACCTGGTTAGCACGATCGAGCAGCATCACGTTCACATCGTAGGCAGCGTTAGCAGCAGGAGCATACGAAGGTTTACGGGTTGCAACACTATCGCGCAGGTCGTCTTTTTCGTAGGTAACACGGCCACCCACTTTACCGTTACCGGTTCGGGTTTTTGCCTGTACCAACTGAACGTCGATATTTTTCAGGTCGGCATCCAGCATAAAGAAATCAGCCTCTTTAATTCGTAATTTATCTTTGTAGAATGTAGGCAGGAAGTAACGGTACAACGGACGTTCGGGAATAGCCTGCAATGTATATTCTCCCTTTGGGATATTTGCAAACACATAGCTACCATTTACAATATTTGTCATGGCCACTGCCCTGTATTTTTCCTTGTTGATGAGGACTACCCTACCCGAAACAACGGTATCGGTACCAGCCAGTGCAACACCCGAAAGCGTAAAGGCAGGAACAGGAACAATCAGTTCAAAACACATCACCTGACCAGCAACACGACAGGAATCGGTTTTCGTTGTATCGCGTGGTAGCGGCAGGGCAAAGAAGCGTACTTTATCGCCGGGCTTCAATTGAGCAGCTTCGGCTGAAGCCGGGAGCCTGAACCATTGCCCTACGGAGGAGACAGGATTGGAAATATCCCGTACTAACAGTTTGCCTTCACAGCTGTTTTTGCCAACTTCTACAAGTCCCAGTCGGTTGGGTTTGCATTCGTTGAACTTAATGACCCGAATTAATTTTCCACCAAAATAAATCTCAGTACCTGCGTCTAAAACACCCAGTGGCAAAACCACCTTGAAAGGGGTAATAACCTGAGTGCAGGCGCGGGTCGAATCTGTAATCTGGATCTTACTGGTGTAAATTTTATTTCCGACCACGGAATCTTTTACCAACTTAAAATCGGGACAGCCATCGGTGGATTTGTACTGTAAAACCAATGACACCGGTATTCCGGGTAAGGGCATTTCAGGAAGAACCATCACCTTTTCCTGTTGTTCGGTAGGCGGACGTGTATCCTTCTCATCAGCAAAGAGATGCGTGCCGGATACCACCGTCATCAGCACCAATAAAAGTAAAGAACGTGTTTTCATACAAGTACATTTTAAGTAATTCCCTCATTAGACAAAAGCTTAACCGAAAGGTTTACTGTAAAATAAACCTTTTTCAGATAAGCTTTTGCAAAGTTAATGTAAGTTTTTAATATTCAGTAGAATAGTATAACATTTTTTGGATGAAAAAAGTTTTAATATGCGTGACTGTCGTCGTTGATATCCTGAATATCGGTCTGCTTTTTCTCCATTGCTCTCCAGGCAAAGAAGATGTAGGTTACCACCACAGGCACCAGGGCCGAAGCGATAGTCATCGCTTTAAGGGTAAATTCACTCGATGATGCATTAAAGATGGTCAGCGAGCTCTGCAGATCAGTAACTGAAGGATAGAAAGCAGTTTTGTTATACCCGGCAATCAGCAACAGCATAGTAACAGTAACCACAGTACCAGCACCTGATAACCAGATGCCTTTTTTAAAGTTTTTATTGATCAGTGAAAGGATGATACCAGCCAATACAGCTACCACACCCAGCAGGAACAACACTCCCACCAAAGGCATTTCAATCAGGTTCATGAAATATTTGTATTTCTCCATGTACACTTGTCCCGATTCATTCACTGCAAAACCTTCGGACAAGAAAATTGAAATTACAAAGGCCAGAAAGAACACTACAAACGGCACTGCATTGTAGAGCAGGAACTTATGCGAACGGTCTTCGAGTACCTTATTGCTGATACGGTTGATAAAGAAGAGCGTTGCATTCGTACGCGCCAGGAAAAACACGGCCAGCCCCAGGAACCAGTTTCGAGGACACAACAGCGCTTCGAGACCGTGCCATCCACTTCCCCAGCGACTGATAACCGGCGAGGCGATATTGGTTATATTTCCTTTTCCTACATTGAAGTCGGAGCCGGTATAGAAAGTAGCCACCGCCACACCAATCAGGAACGTACCCAGTACGCCGTTGATAAAAAGCAGCGTACGATAGGTGGTTTTACCATACACATTGCCGGGTTTCGATTGAAACTCGTAGGAAAATGCCTGAATAGTAAAAGCGAACAGGATAATGATCCATACCCAGTAGGCACCACCGAAACTGGTGGAATAAAAGAGCGGGAAGGAAGCGAAGAAAGCGCCGCCAAAGGTTACCAGGGTTGTAAAGGTAAATTCCCATTTACGTCCCAGCACATTCACCAACAATCGTTTTTCATCTTCGGTTTTCGAAAGCGAAAACAACATCGATTGTCCGCCCTGAATAAAAAGCAGAAAGGTAAGCAATCCACCCAACAGGGAGATAATCAACCACCAGTAGTGTTGTAGGAAATCGTATGTAAACATAATGTATACTGTTTAATGATGAATGATTAATGGCTTTGAGGGCCTTTTTTAATTTGTTTCAGCATGATGCGTATTTCTGCTATCAGCAGGGCTGTGAACAGCACGACGAACAAGGCGAATGTGAGCTGCACTGTTCCTGTTGAGATGCTCGAAACTGCAGCCTGTACAGGAAGAATATCCTGAATGGTCCAGGGCTGGCGACCTACTTCGGCAACCACCCATCCCAATTGCGTAGCCAGATATCCGAGTGGGATAGTAAACACTGCTGCCCATAAAAGCCATTTCTGGTTTTCGATATTTTTCTTCCACAGGAAGAACCAGGTTAGGGCAAAAAGTGTCAGGAAGAGCATTCCCAATGCAACCATGATATGGAAGGAATAAAATACCAGCGGTACATTCGGTATAAGGTCTTCAGGACTTTGGAGGTAGCCGTAGCCAAAATTGGTGTAATTGTCGCGCAACACTTTCAGGTGTACAGCCGCCAGCGAATCATTTGCTGCTTCTTTGGCCAGCTTATAATCGCGCAGGGCATTTACAGCCAGCGTGCCACTTGCCTGCCGTTCGGCAAACGAAGGCACCACCGTACCATCCGAAAGAGTATAACCGTTAATAATATCTTTAATGCCTGGCACAAATGCATCGGCATCGCGGTAACCCAGTAATGAAAGTAACTTAGGGATAGGCACATCCACTTTGGCAATGAAGGTTTCTTCATCGTTGTCGTATTTCTTTTCGGGATTGAGAATACCCATGGCAACGATATTGGCACCTTCCTTTCCTTCGTACAGACCTTCCATCACGGCCAGCTTCATTGGTTGTTTCTGTGCAACATGATACGCAGAACCATCGCCCGACCAGATAATCAAAATTGAAGCAATAAACCCGAAGATCGCGCCTACTTTAATGCTTTTCAGTGCAAAGTCGGTATCTCGCTTGCGAAGCAGATACCAGGCACCAATGCCCACAACAAACAGGGCGCCCATCACCCAGCCGGAGAAAACTGTGTGCAGGAATTTATTCAGGGCAACCGGGGAAAGCAGAATACTCCAGAAATCAACCATTTCATTTCGGGTGGTATCCGGATTAAATTCCATGCCGGTAGGATACTGCATCCAGGCATTGGCCACTAAAATCCAGAGTGCCGAAAGTGTAGCACCAATGATGGTGAGCCAGGTGGCTGCGAGGTGGAAACCTTTGCTAACCTTTTTCCACCCAAAAAACATTACCGATATAAAAGTTGCTTCGAGGAAGAAAGCCAGCATTCCTTCAATGGCTAATGGCGCCCCGAAAATGTCGCCTACAAACCAGCTGTAGTTCGACCAGTTGGTACCAAACTGAAACTCCATAATGATACCCGTGGCAACCCCCATCGCGAAGTTAATTCCAAACAGGGTCATCCAGAATTTTGTGGCGTGTTTCCACTCTTCTTTTCCGGTTTTGTAATACAGCGTTTCCATAATGGCCATGATTACACCCAAACCGAGCGTTAATGGCACAAAAATCCAGTGATACATAGCAGTCATGGCAAACTGACCCCTCGACCAGTTGACTAAAGACACATCTAATAATTCCATGATTTGTTCAATATTAAAATTTTATAGTGTTTATTGTTTGTTCCTGCGAACAGTAAATCACGACAACTATCCCCTTACGATCAACCTTCTTTCTGAAATATGGTCTCAACTGTGAATTCTGGTTTGAATAAGGCTATTTTGTAGTAATTACAATTCGACAAAAATAATCAATATTTTGACAAAAATTGTTTCAGGCCAAAAAATAGTTTTGTTTTTTTATTTTATTCTGAAAAAGTGGGTTATTTACGAAGTTGCCATTTTACTCCGGCCGAAAGATAAAATCCCGGCATTGGCAATCCTCCAAAATCTACATACTTCACATTCAACAGGTTATTCGCATCAGCATAAAGCTGAGTACGCTTCAGATTCCAGGATACACGTGTCGAGATAAGCATGTAAGGACGGTAGGGCTCCGGTGCTCCGGTTTGAAAGTCGGTATAGTCGCCAGCACGATCCTTCAGTAAAACCGTCCAGCTGGCATCCACATTTTTCAGAATACGGTGTTGAAGGGTGGCTGTAAACTGGTGTTTCAGGAAATCGAGAGCATACCGCGAATCGAAACCATCGGCTTTCTTATCGAGTTGCATGAGCTGGTAGGAAGCAGCTATACGGTTGAACGGTCCCCTGTCGGGAATGTATTCTGCACCTGCATACAGCCCCTGCGTAGTAATCGCAGTAAGGTTTTCGCTTATCCAGAAATTTTGATCGGGATACTTAATCCAGTCGATTATATTCTGACCAAAACGGGTAAAAAATCCTGCTTTGACATTCAGTTTTGGCAGTTTGAACGCAACACCGCCTTCGTAGGTCTGAGCTGTTTCGGGCTGTAAGTCGGGATTGGCTTTCCTAATAGGATCCTGGTAGTACAAATCGGTAAAAGTAGGCAATCGGGAAGACGAATTCGCCGACACAAAGGCTGAAAGTTCAGGAGTAAAAAAGTAGCTGATATCGGCCCCATAATGATGCTTTATTCCGAAATCGGGGCTATAGGAGATGGACAGTCCGCCCGAAAGAAATAAATTTTCGACCGAACCTGCGTAGCCAACGTATCCGTTACTGTGCATACGCTCCGCTTCGTGGGTATAGCTAATATTCCGTTTCCGTTCATCGGTATTTCGTGGAAGTGTTCCGGTGATGGGCGTTCCCAATCGCGTACTGAAAATATGATCGTTACGAAAATCCAGTCCGGCAGTTACCACACCTGCTTTCGTGTCCAGCCGACTGTTGAACATCATACCTGTAACACGCGTCGAATGGTAATTGTGATTCGTGTAGCTGACAGGAGCTCCTTCAAAATTGCGGTACAATTCGAACCTGTCGTAATGCCCGCGGTGATAGGCCGAGGCCTGCAGGTTGAATCGCTTTAGTTGCTTTTCCCAGCTAAGCGACGCCAGTCGGGTACGGGTATGTTCAAACTGATTAGGATAGGCCAATCCGTAAAAACCATTGGCTCCAAAGGATTTCCACTGAGCAGAAAGTTGAAGATCGAGCGTGCCTGCGTCAGGTGTTTTCCAGAGGGTGCGGTTAAACACATTCAATAGTTCGTAATCGGTATTCGGACGGTGACCATCGCTGCTGTAGTGACCGATGGAAGTGAAATTTCTGATTTTTCGTCCGGTGCTGTAGCTTATCTGTTGCGAATAGGTACCGAAAGCTCCGGTAGTGAGTGCCAGTTTCAGGTTGTTTTTTTCGGATGGGCCGGTGATGAAATTGATAGCTCCACTAAAGGCCTGACTGCCATAGCGACGGGAGGCTGCGCCCTGCAACACCTCCACTGATTGTACTTCGTTCAGGTCGATGGGCAGGTTGAGGTTATGATGGCCGGTTTGCGGGTCGGTAACGTTGATGCCGTTCACCAGCACCAGCACCTGATCGAACGAACCGCCGCGAATGGAAATATCGGCCTGTGTCGAGCCCATACCCCGCTGACGGATATCTACTCCGGGCAAGGTTCTCAGCAACACATCGGTACTTTCAGCCGGCAACTTACGAATAAGCTTCGCATCTACCTCTTCCACCACTCGTCCGGTACGGGTAAAGGCCTTGTTGCGCCCGGCCCGAACATCGACATCATCGAGGCGAATGACGATGGTATCGGAAAGGCGATATGACTCTGTGTTGAAAATTGAGTTGGATGCGAAGGTAGCTGGTTGTTTCGTCTTGATTACAGGATGCAATACAGCTTCTGTTTCCGGAAGCTCGTTCGATACAGCTTTCACTGCTGCAAAGAAACTTACTACTACAACTGCTGCAACAGCAACCTTAAATTTTCGATCCATTACGTAAAAATTTTTGTTCATACACTACTAATTTGTTGTTTAACGGTTGTATGGAACTCGCATACCTCCATTACCATCATCGTGGATGTGAAGTAGTTGCATGCTCGTTTCATCGTGTAAATTTTAAAAAAAGAAGCGGTTGAAACGAATACATCCGTTCCAACCGCTTCTTTTTAAAACAGTTAATATTTTCGGGACTACCGGCAGCAGGTACCTTTACAGGTCGTAAGGCAATACATTCCAGTTCGGGCAAACAAATCTCCAGTAGTTCTTCATCCTCTTCCTCAATTGTATCCCGCTCTGTTAAACGGATACCAATCATTCCATCCGCCTTAACGAGCGACTGTTCCGATACCGGCACTCGAAGGGCTCCAATTGTAACTTCCCTTCCCAGACTTGCAAACACAGCCCAGGTCCGACGGCTCCAGCGACGAAAACGGAGAGAATTAGATTGTTGGAGATTATTCTTCATTTACGATTGAAAAAACGGGACGCGTAAGATTCAACTTGAAACACCCTCAGTCCATTTTTTTAATTCTACCTCAGAAAACTGATCCTGTTTAACTTTCCACGCCAAACATCCGAGTACACCTGAGTGGTTCGTCCACCGAAAAGGAAAATCGATTTTGAGGAAGGCTCGTAAACCACCGATTGATAACTCCGGGGTTGGTAGCGCACGTTGAGCTGTTCATCGTACAATACATTATAGGTTGTATCCATTCCCCTCCAGGTTAACCCTTCATCGATCGATTCCATGTAGAAGGGATCAATAACGCGATCGTCGGCATCCATCCCGCCAAACAACAGCAGTTTATCGTCGTACGACACCAGCGAAGCTCCGGCCAGCGATACAAGACTTGTATTTTCCAGACTGAAGTCCACCCATTTGTATTCATTGTTTATGTTTCGCTGTACACTCCAGGCATTGCGCAGTAAATTTCCTGTTGCCGAGTATCCTCCAAGCACGATGGCTTTAGGCTTGTTGGTACGCGATGCAAAAGCCAGCGATGCAAAATCACCTACCGGAAAATTACCGGGAATAGGCTCACTTACCTGCCAAAAAACTCCACCTGTGGAAGTTGCGAAATAATGATTGCCTGAAACAGTATTACGAACAGTCGCCCAGAGCTTTCCTTCCAGCACAAAGAGCAGATTGACAAAGGTATGTGTACCCGCATCTGCAGGAACCTTCGCCCATAAACTGCCATCGGGAGATGAATACAACTCACCATTTTCGTGTACATAAAACAACGCATTATTGAAAATGGTAATTGAACGTAAATCGACTATATCACGGGGTAATCCCTGAAGAACAACAGGTGTCCAGATAACTCCATCAGCAGAGGTATAGAGGTGATTATTAAAACCTGAACTGGCGAAGAAATGGAAACGATTATTGAACATCACCGTTTTCTGAATCGATCCGGAATGCGAATACACAGCCGCATTCATGCGTGTCCAGTGAAACAGTTCGGGACGTACCTGGTGCACATTCACTTTAATCGGATAAGTCCGGTTTGCTTTTTGGTCTTCTGCATAGTTTAACACCGAAACAACCCTGGTAAAATCCACTGTATCCTTTCCAGTGAGTGCGATAGTGTCGGTACCAGTTCCAAGTGAATCTTTCAGAATCAGATATGAAACGGCAGTACTCATAAATGTAAAAGTCGGATTCACACTATCGATGCGGGTGAGATAGGGCAATGAGTCGAGATTTACAATGATGGAATCCTTGAGGATATCATCGTATTCGAGCGAAAAAACCGCTGTTTCCAGATTAGGAATACTATCGTTTTTCGCGAATTTCAATGAATAAAAATTCGGATTTGTCGACAGTTCCCTCTCGTCATCTTCCCAGAGGCAGGAACTCATCACCACCACGGCGATCAGAAGTATGTTAAACTTAAACCAGTTGGATCTCATTGAGTTGGATTTTGGAATGCAAAAGTAACCACAAAAACGCTGTGATTAAGCGTAAAAGTTCAATATTTATGTTTTTTAAGATAACTCAACAGTCACCGGGCAATGGTCGGAATGCACCACATCGGCTAAGATGCGGGCATCGGTGAGCCTGTCGCGCAGGGGTTCGCTCACCCAATGGTAATCGATACGCCAGCCGGCGTTGCGGTAACGGGCGCCTCCACGGAAGCTCCACCAGCTGTATTTCTCAGCACTTTGGTCGAACACGCGGAAGGTATCCACCATGCCGGTCGCTTCGTAGCGATCGAGCCATTCGCGTTCTTCGGGCAGGAAACCCGACACACCCACCTGTCGCTCGGGGTGATTGATATCGATCGGTTTATGACAGATATTATAGTCGCCACACACAATCAGATTTGGACGGGTTTTGCGCACCTCGTTGATAAAGGGAAGAAAAGCTTCCAGAAATTCCATCTTGAAAGCCTGTCGTTCATCCCCTGATGAACCGGAAGGAATGTACACCGAAATCACCGAAAGATCACCAAAGTCGGCACGAATCACGCGACCTTCGGAGTCGAAACGCGGATTATTCATACCTATGACAATATTATCGGGCGTAATTTTAGTGATGATTGCCACACCGCTATAGCCTTTTTTCTCGGCCGAGTGCAGAAAAGTGGTATAACCCAGTTCGGCAAAGGCCATAGTATCAATCTGTTCGGGCTGCGCCTTGGTTTCCTGGAGGCAGAGCACATCCGGATTTTCCTCTTTCAGCCAGCCGATGAGGTCTTTGGTCATGGCGGCACGGATGCCGTTTACATTATAGGATATAATCTTCATTTTCTTATTTAATTAGTAAAGCACATACGGCAACTGCAAAACCAATTGCAAAATGGCCGGGAAGCAAAATTACTGATGTGCCTTTTTTACTTTTTTATACAACTCTGATGCAAACACAAAATCATTCAGATCTTCATTATCTGCATGAAAAATATCTTCCTTACTTCCCTCCCAGGCTTTCTCACCTTTGTTTATAAAAATGATTTTTTCGCCAATCTCCATCACCGAATTCATATCGTGAGAGTTGATGATAGTCGTAATATCAAACTCATGGGTGATTTCACAGATGAGCTGGTCGATGATAAGCGAAGTTTTGGGATCGAGCCCTGAATTGGGTTCGTCGCAGAATAAATACTTAGGTTGAAGGGAGATAGCCCGGGCAATGGCTACGCGCTTCTGCATCCCACCACTTATTTCAGAAGGCGCCAGTTTATAGGAATGTTCAGGAAGGTTCACACGGCGCAGACAGGAAATGGCCCGTTCCTTCATTTCTTCCTTCGACGTTCCTGAAAACATTTCAAGCGGATACATCACATTTTCGAGCACACTCAGCGAGTCGAACAGAGCCGAACCCTGAAACAACATACCTACTTCACGGCGCAGACGGCGGATTTCACTCATCCGCATATCGGGCAGATTGCGTCCATCGTACTCAATGCGACCGTGTTCGATGCGGTGCAGACCAATAATACTTTTCATCAGCACTGTTTTTCCCGAACCACTGGCTCCGATAATCATATTCGTGCGGCCAGCTTCAAACGTAGCCGACACATTCTTCAACACATGATTATCGCCAAAAATCTTATCAACATTCGTTACCGTTATCATCCTGTTTTAATTAAGCATAATATTAGTAATCAGAATATTGAAAAACAGGATAAGAATACTGCTGTTCACCACCGCATTGGTACTTGCCCGCCCCACATCGAGAGCACCACCATAGGCATAATAGCCATAGTAGGAAGCCACCGAGGAAATAATAAAGGCAAAAAACACCGATTTGATGAGTGAATAGAAGACGTAATAGGGTATGAAGGCATATTGAATCCCCAGCAGGTAATCGGCCGTACTAATGATATCCGAGAACATCCCCACCGCATAACCGCCAACCAAACCAATAGCCATACTGAAAATAACCAATACAGGCATCATCACCACAAACGCCACCACCTTGGGCAGAATGAGGTAATTGGCCGAGTTAACACCCATAATCTCCAGTGCATCAATTTGCTCTGTAATGCGCATAGTACCAATTTCGGAGGCGATGTTCGAACCAATTTTTCCTGCCAGAATAAGGCAAAGAATAGTCGATGAAAACTCCAGCAACAAGGTATCGCGGGTAACCAGACCTGTACTGTAGGTCGGCAACATGGGATTTTCGGTATTCAGTTTGGTTTGAATCGTCATAATGGCCCCGATAAACACCGAGATAATAATGACGATGGGCATTGAATTGAGGCCCAGCTTTTCAAGTTCCCTGGGGAACTGTCTGAAAAACATCCTCCAGCGGTCGGGCGCCACCAGCACCCGTTTCATGAGAAGTATATATTTCCCCGTTTCGTGAATTATCTGCATATAGAATTTTAAAAACGCAAAGATACATTTTTTTCGGGGAGAGTGAAAAAAAAAGAAACCCACATGATGCAGATTTCTTTTAAAGTTTTGAACAGAAAGCAGTTGCTTATACGCGACGCTCCTGAATTCTGGCTTTCTTACCGGTAAGTTTACGGAGGTAGTACAGCTTGGCGCGACGTACCTTACCGAATTTGTTCACCGTAATTTTTTCGATAAAAGGCGAATCGAGAGGGAAAATACGCTCAACTCCGATATTACCCGAAATTTTACGAACGGTAAAACGTTTGTTACCCTGATGTCCTGAGATGCGGATAACATCACCACGGTACTCCTGGATACGCTCCTTATTTCCTTCCTTGATTCGATACGCAACGGTTACCGTGTCACCAGCCTTAAACGAAGGATGGTTGTTTTCAACCAGAAAAGCCTGTTCGGCTACTTTAATTAAGTCCATTGTTTTCACAATTTTGTATTGATCGCATTCGCGCAATATTCACAGTTCACTCTTAGCTGTCAGAGATTGGACGAAAAACGGGTTGCAAAGGTAGAACATTTTAAGGAATTTACAAAACAAGTTTTGAAAAAACAGCATTCAATGGTCAAAAAAATTTTGAAAACCAAATTAAAACCTGTATCTTAGCAGTTGAATTAAGTTAGGCTAACAAAATCTCATGCAAAGTAAAATTAGCTACTGGATTGAATTATCCGATTACGATCTGGAAACAGCTGACGCGATGTTAAAAAGCAAACGTTATCTGTATGTGGGATTTATGTGTCATCAGACTATCGAAAAAATATTTAAAGCTTATTTCTCAAAGCTAAATCCTGAAACTCCACCTTTTTCTCATAGTCTTTCTTTTCTCGCTAAAAAAGGAAAATTCTATGAATTTTTCTCAGAAGATCAAAAAGATTTTATTGACCAAATTGAACCCTTAAATATTGAGGCCAGGTATCCATCACATAAAGAACGACTCTTACGAAGCCTTACAGAAAACAGATGTATTGAATTAATACAGAAAACTACTGACTTACAACAATGGATAAAGCAGAAGCTATAAATAGAGTGAAAATATATGGCAGATTAGTACGTCAACACATGACTGTTGAACATATATACTTGTTTGGTTCATACGCTAAAAACACGTATAAAACCGACAGCGATATTGATGTGGCTGTTGTTGTAAATCGAATTGAAGGTGACTATTTTGATATAAATCCTTTGCTTTGGAAACTTCGTCGCCAGGTTGACGACAGAATTGAACCAATTTTAATCGAACAGGAATTTGATGATGCCGGATTTCTGGAAGAAATTAAAAAACAGGGAATTGAACTATAATTTCCTCTGTGCATACATAATTTTCCATATGAATTGAATCTTAGTCCAGATTATTGGAAACTTTTTTCACCCCTCTCCCTCCTTCATTCGTCGGGTTTTTACCTTCATTCACCGATTTTTTCTTGCGCCGTGTGCTGATAGTCATTACTTTTGCACCATCACAATTTAAAATTTTCAGCATGGAAACTTCAAATCAATTCTCAACCACTCCCCGTCATCGTTCGGGTTTATTCTTCGGAATCGGACTAATAGTTGTTGGCGCAATATTATTAGCCATTAACTTTGGAAATCTGCCGCAAGGCATGAAAGGCATCATTTTCTCGTGGCAGATGCTTATTATTGTTATCGGTATTTTTAATCTTCGTCAGCGCCATCAGATTCCCTGGGGGATTACACTGATTGCCGTAGGTTCATTTTTTATGATCCCCAAATTAGCACGGGTTTTCCCGATGTATTTCCCCGGGGTTGAAAACTTCGCTGCTACCTACTGGCCGCTGTTACTTATCTTTGCCGGTATTATCTTCCTCGTTTTCCGTTATTTCTTTTCCGATTATTTCAATGCCGGCTATTGGAAAAAACACATCCATCAACCCGGCCAGCACAGTTCGTCGAAAATTTACGGTAGCTTTGAAAAAAACAGCGTGTTTGGCAGTGGTGAGCATATTATTTTAGATGAAGAATTTAAAGGCGGTGAAGTAAATTCTATTTTTGGAGGAATGACGCTCGACCTGCGCCGCACTAAATTGCCCGAAGGCGATAGTTTCCTCGAAGTAAATGCCGTTTTCGGTGGTGTAACGTTGTATATTCCCGGCGACTGGGCGGTTATTAGTCAGGTGGATGCCGTTTTCGGTGGGTTCGAAGACCGTCGCAGGATTATTGAGCCGGTGGACAATAGCAGAAGGCTGATAATTAAAGGAGCCTGTGTATTCGGAGGTGGTGAAATAATTGGGTAAGACCGGCCTGACAACTGGAAATCCATTTTTGAAACAGTAAGAAATTGATACCCCCAATCAACCTCATCCATCCATGACATTGAGCCTTCGTCAACTGATACTACCGGCTTTGGTGCTTACAGGGTTTGCGCTGCTGCAAACCCTGGCGCTGTTGCCTTTAGCAGGTATGCCCTTCTGGCTGCTGTTGCCCGATTCGCTGCTGCATTCGCTCAGCTGTGGATTGCTGGCGGCGCCTCTGCTCAACTTAGTTCGTTTCAGCCGGTTAGACGCATTATCGCCCATCCTGCGCTTTGTTAACTACTGTGTTTATGTGGTGGTGGCCACCGCAGCTGCAGTGGGCAGTGCCTATTTAATTGAATTGCTTGTTACCGGAATGGATTCGACAACGCTCTATCAGCCTCTGATTCCTTTACGGGCATTACTTAATGCCATCGTCTTCACCGGGATATTAATCAGCGTGAAGCAATCGAAGAGTGAACCAGACGAAAATTCTCAGGAAAAAGTCACTATCGATTTTCCTCCAACTTTGCAAGATGAAGACATAACCACTCCAGCTGATGATATAACCACTTCAACTGATAACTCAACATCTTTGAAGGATACATTTTCAGAAGAAAAATCGCTGACTGCCATCTCCTACACCACCCGCATAGCCTTACGTTCGGGCACCAAAATTCACGTTGTGCCCATCGGGGAAGTACTGTACCTGCAGGCCGATGGCGACTACGTACAGGTAGTGACACCCAAGGGCCGGTTTCTGAAGGAACAAACACTGAAATCCTTTGGCGAACAGCTCCCGCCTGAAAGCTTTGTCCGCGTACACCGATCAATTTTAGTGAATGTAGAAGCCATTTCGCGCATCGAACGGTACGAAAAAAACAGCCAGCAGCTAAGGCTGAAAAACGGAGAAACCGTAAAGGTGAGCCAACAGGGTTACAAACTACTCAGGGAAAGCCTGGGGTTATGATACAAACATATAATTGCATTATATCCAGGTTTTAGTATTCTTATCAGGCGAATTCCATACGATCGTTAAAAAAATTGATAGCGTATAACACTAATAGTATTTCATTTCTACTTCAATTTTTATCGTCTGATTTGCATCCACTCTGAAAATAAAGTCATTAAATGATGGCTTTCGTATTCCCTTGTGTATGTACCCCGATAAGCCAAATCCTTCCAACGGTACTCCAATCCAGTTGTAATTCATTTTTCCATCCCTGTTTTCATCATCTAAAACCGATAAACCATACGCACCGGGTGCAATGGAAATTGTAAAACTAAATGCATCGCGGCTGATACGATACTTGTCATAGTTTTTCTCCCAACAGGGTTGCTCCTTTTTGAATCCTTCACTGCTGTTGAAAAGGGCGACACACAGCTGTCCCCGGTTGGTACGAATATTACGAATGGTAACTTCCAGGTTTTGAGCAGATCCTATCAGGAAACAAATCTGCACCAAAACAAAAAACAATATACATCTGATAGAAGGCATCTTCATATCTTCCTTACAATTTATCCAGCATCGCCGGAGAGAAAGTGCTTTCAGAAATTTTTGAACCGGACTGAAATTTATCCACGATCATCTCCGATTTTCTGTTGTTTTGTACGTTTTGCATAGTCATCCTGTACGCAAAATATTTTCCGTTTGCCTGTTTCACATACTCTGAAATATACTGTATACGATGCTGTTGATCCGACCTGTCGAAGTATTCAATTTTATAACACAGAAAGGTTTGCTGATCGATGTAGCTAATTGTACTGCTGAACCCGTTTTGCTGTTTGATGACATCCGTTCTACCTGTTGCTTTAATTTTCCAGCATTTCCTGCCTTCCTGTGTAGCTTCTCCCAGCAATTGATAGTCAAAATCCTGCTGATTGGGACGGCTCATGTCGGCATTGGTAAACTCGGAACCCATGAAGTTTTTGCCTTTTTCGGTACTGACGATACGCCTTACTTTTCGGAGGGCGGGCATGTAAATCCACTGACTGTCGTCCTGATCCTCGTAATCGTACACCAGCAGGGCGGTGCCTTTTACATCGGCCGGAGCCAGAAACCGAATCATCATTTTGGAACAATCGGCAAATTTACGCGACGCGGTACTGATCTGGCGGGTTCTTACAGCACCTTTGGCATC
Source organism: Paludibacter sp. (assembly GCA_034002585.1). Taxonomy (GTDB): domain Bacteria; phylum Bacteroidota; class Bacteroidia; order Bacteroidales; family Paludibacteraceae; genus Paludibacter. The sequence goes on along the minus strand of JAVFAG010000049.1, from coordinate 710 downwards.
GTAAATATTGATCGTGGAAATCATCTCCATATCGCCTACTTCTGTGGCATTTAAATACTTACGACTGATTTCCATCGCATTTTGCGCAGTAAGTGTGAGGGCGCAAAAAAGCAGAATGGCTGTGAGGATTGTTTTCATTGTATTTTTTGTTGAAGTAAAAAGTTGGGTTTTACCAGCAAACACAGCGCCGGCACCAGTGCCAGTGCACTGATAAGGCAAAGCATCAGACTGATGATAATCAGGAAAGCAAAGGATTGTATGAGCGGAAAAGCGGATAGGAACAACACCGAAAAACCAAGCATGACCGAAAATGCATTGACGCTAATTCCCCGGCCTATGCCCCTTATTGTAGTGCCAATCGCTTCCTGCCAATTCTTCGTATGCTGCAATTCGGTCGTGAGCCGCCAGAACACGTGAATGGTGAAATCAACCCCTAAGCCAATGGAAATGGACGAAAGCAGGGCCGTAACGATATTCAACTCAATTCCAAGCCAGCCCATCAACCCAAAAGTGCAAAAAACTGCGAATACTAACGGCAGACTTCCGATTACTCCTGCTGCAAAACTCCTGAACATAAGGCTTATCAATAACAGGATGGCAATGAACGCAAAAAGCAACGAGTAGTACTGTCCGGTTTTTACCGACTCACTGATTTCCTTGTCAATCAGACTGGAACCTCCAATTGTATAAGGCAACGGTTCATTCTGCAG
>JAVFAG010000048.1:20796-23713 GCA_034002585.1 Paludibacter sp. | reverse complement strand
AACGAAAACGAAGCCCGAACGGTACCCGTAATCCCCAGCGAATCGATCAAGGGTTGCGCACAATGATGACCGGTACGCACTGCAATTCCCATTTTATCGAGCAGCATTCCGATGTCATAGGGATGAATATCACCCACCAGAAACGATACCACAGCACTTTTATTTTCAGCAGTGCCAATGATACGCATCCCATCAATTTCCAGCAAACGGGTGGTGGTATAACGCGTAAGTTCATGCTCGTATTCAGCTATTTGTTCAATCCCAATAGCCTGAACATAGCGCAGCGCTTCGGCCAGGGCTGTAGAGCCAATATAATCGGGAGTTCCGGCTTCGAACTTGAAAGGTAAAACGTTGTAGGTGGTTTTTTCAAAGGTAACCTTATCAATCATTTCACCACCACCCTGACAGGGCGGAATGGCGTCGAGTAATTCACGTTTTCCATATAAAACCCCTATACCGGTCGGGCCGTAAATTTTATGTCCTGAAAAAACATAAAAATCGGCATCGAGTTTCTGTACATCCACTTTTATATGCGGCACAGCCTGAGCACCATCAATCAACACATGAATATTCTGCTCGTGGGCCAATCGGATGATCTCCTGCACCGGATTTACAGTTCCCAAAACATTCGACACATGCGTTACCGAGACCAGTCGGGTACGGCTGTTCAGCAGCGACTTGTACGCCTGCATATCCAGCTCACCCTTTTCGTTCATGGGAATCACTCTGAGCGTCAGTCCCTTTCGTTCACACAGCATCTGCCAGGGAACAATATTCGAATGGTGTTCCATTACTGAAACTACAATTTCATCGCCCTGATTACAAAAAGCTTCTCCAAAGGAAAAAGCCACCAGGTTGATGGCTTCCGTTGTACCACGTGTAAAAATGATTTCCTCCCGATGGGCAGCCCCCAGAAAAGATGCTACAGTAGAGCGCGCATCCTCATGAGCTTCGGTAGCCTTCTGACTCAGGTAATGCACACCCCGATGAATGTTGGCATTCAGGTGTTTATAGGCATACTCGATACATGCCAGAACCTGAAGAGGCTTCTGTGTGGTGGCTCCATTATCGAAATATATCAGTGGTTTTCCGTAAATTTTTTCTTCCAGAATCGGGAAATCTTTCCTCCGGAGAATTATATCGTCGTTTGTTAACATATCCCTTGTTTTAAAAACACAAAAGTAAGCATATTTTTTTAAAACACCCTTTAGCGTCAAAATGCTGATATTTTTTGATATTTAACCTTTTAAATCAAGGATATTGTCGAAAATAGCAGTATTTTTGTGCGATTTTTCCCAAAATCTGCTTTCAAAACAAGCTCAGTAGTAAAATAGTTCGTAAAAACAGGCAATTACGAACACAAAGAGTAGTTGGAATGCAGTTTTCAGATGACAACAAAAAAATATTTCCACATGAATAAAGAATATTTTCAGCGTAATCTTCCCCATTTTGTAGCTCTGCTGCTTTTTTTGGTGCTTTCGTTTTTCTATATGAAACCGGTACTTGAAGGTAAACAATTGCTTGGACACGATACCGAAAGCTGGATTGGAATGGCAAAGGAAACCCTCGATTACAATGAAAAAAATGAAGATGTGGCATTGTGGACCAATTCCATGTTTGGTGGGATGCCTACCTATCAGATTTCGATGGTACAACCCAACAATATGATTGGCTACGTTGAAAAAGCCATCGGAACTATTCCTACACCGGTTTTCTACCTTGTACTCTATTTAATTGGATTTTACATACTCCTGCTTAATTTCAGGATGAGTCCCTGGCTGGCACTGGTTGGTTCCATCGCATTTACCTTTGCATCCTACAATTTTATCATTATTGCAGCCGGTCATAATTCAAAAGCCATCACCATTGCCTATATGGCACCGCTTATCGGTAGCGTTTTTCAGACCTTCCGGTATAAAAAAATTCCCGGAGCTTTACTTACAGCCTTTTTTCTGAGTCTGGCTGTTCGGGCCAACCACATTCAGATTTTGTACTATACCCTGTTCATCCTGGTGATTTTCGGTATCGTTGAATTGGTATATTCCATCCTCGAAAAGAAATTCGTTTCCTTCCTGCAATCGACCGGACTCATGGTGGCTGCACTGGCACTGGCATTGGGAATGAATGCCACTTCGCTGCTTACAACAGCCGAATACAGCAAATACACCATGCGTGGCGCCTCCAACGGTCTAACGGTTGATAGTCAGAATGTTCAGGAAGGTTTGAATATCGATTATATTACACAGTGGAGCTATGGCATTGATGAAACACTGACGGTGTTGATCCCCAATTTTAAAGGAGGAGCCAGCGGCCTCAAACTGGATATCGATAGCGAAACCGGCCGTGAAATGGCGGAACGGTTCGGCAAAGGTAATGCTCAAAAGGTGATGAATTCGATGCAATTCGGCATGTACTGGGGCACACAACCCGGCACATCCGGACCCGTTTATTTCGGTGCTGTGGTACTACTGCTGTTTGTACTCGGCTTTTTCGTCCTCGACAAACGAACATTGTGGTGGCTGGTACCGGTTATTATCCTCACACTTTTACTTTCGTGGGGACGAAACTTTATGAGTTTCACCGAATTCTTTATCAACTACGTGCCCCTATACAACAAGTTCCGTACTGTATCCATGACGCTGGTGGCAACAGGATTTGCTGTTACACTGATGGCCATGCTTACATTGAAAGAAGTTCTGAGCGGCGGTATCGAGAAATCGAAATTGAAAAAACCATTGTACATCAGCACTGCTATTGTAGGTGGACTTGCATTGATTTTCGCACTGATTCCCTCATTGGCTGGCACTTTCAGCGCTGAAAGCGATCAGTACTTTGTGCAACAGCTCTCATCGGCCTATCAAACCGACATGTCGTTCCTGGCCGACACGCTTCCTGCCGACCGCGAAGCCATGTTACA
>JAVFAG010000048.1:0-20696 GCA_034002585.1 Paludibacter sp. | reverse complement strand
CCTCATTGGCTGGCACTTTCAGCGCTGAAAGCGATCAGTACTTTGTGCAACAGCTCTCATCGGCCTATCAAACCGACATGTCGTTCCTGGCCGACACGCTTCCTGCCGACCGCGAAGCCATGTTACAATCCGATGCGTTCCGCTCGCTTATTTTCGTACTGCTTACAGCGGTGGTACTCTGGCTTTTCATTCAGTCGAAGCTGAAAACTGCCATTGTCATCACTGCAATCGGAGTGTTATTCCTTACCGATTTGATGCCGGTAGCCAAACGCTATCTCAACGACGATAATTTTGCCCGCAAGCGTACAACCGCCAACCTGCATCAACCTTCGGAGGCTGACAACTTTATCCTACAGGATAAAAGTGAGTTCCGGGTATTAAATCTAACTGTAAATGTATTTAACGACGCTTCAACTTCCTACTTCCACGATAATGTCGGAGGGTATCATGCTGCCAAATTGCGTCGATACCAGGAGTTGATCAACCTGCAACTAACCGGCGAACTGGAAAAATTCTACAGCATCCGCAGTCACGAACAACTCGATTCGGCGTTGCAAACCATGGGCGTACTCAACATGCTTAACATGAAGTACATCATTATGGACCCTAAATCGCCGCCGGTTCTGAACAACTACGCTAACGGCATGGTGTGGCTTCCTGAAAAAATCAATATTGCTGACAATGCCGATGAGGAAATGCTTGTTACCGGGGAAATGAACACCCTGAAAGAAATGGTGGTGGACAAGCGTTTCAGCGACTTAGTACCCGGGCAACTTCAACCCGACAGCCTGTCGACTATTCGATTGACGCAGCGCAGTCCTAACCGTCTCGTTTACGAAGCCGATATCAACACCGAGCGGGTAGCCGTATTTTCAGAGATTTTCTACGACAAAGGCTGGCATGCCTACATTGATGGCAAAGAAGTTCCCTGGTTCAGGGCCAACTATTTGCTGAGGGCAATGACTTTACAACCCGGAAAATACAGTGTAGAATTCAGGTTCGAGCCGGTTTCGTACTTTACCGGTAATACAATAGCTCTTATTTCGTCTATTGTACTTTTGCTGCTGATTGTTGCATTTTTGGTGGTTCGTTTTAAAACCATCGCTAAAAAATAAGTTGACATGGCTAAGGAGAAAGAAAAAAAGAAATTTAGCGTTGGCAACATCCACATGACCTCCACCCTGAGTATGTCGATGGTGTTGTTTATGATTGGGATGGTGGTGCTGTTGGTATTTGTAGCCCACGAAATGAGCACCCGTTTACGGGAAAACATCAGCCTGTCGCTTATTTTAAAAGACGATATCAGCTCTACGGAGCTAACGCGTATCCAGCAGTACCTCAACAACTCACCGTTTGCTCGCGAAAGCAAGCTCATTTCGAAAGAAGATGCGTTGAAAGAACACATAGCTGCTATGGGCGAAGATCCTTCTAAATTTTTAGGATTCAATCCGCTGATGGCCTCTATTGAAGTGAAATTATACGCCGATTACGCACAGGTTGATAGTGTGGAACTTATCGAATCGAAACTGAACAAGTTTAAAAGTATTGATCGGATTGCTTATCAAAAAGATATTGTTGCGATGGTAAACGACAATATTGCACGAATCAGCATCATCCTGCTGGGATTTGCAATCGTACTGCTACTAATATCCATTGCATTGATCAACAACACAATTAAGGTATCGATCTATGCCAATCGATTTTTAATCAATACAATGAAACTGGTAGGAGCCACGCCCTGGTTTATACGCAAACCCTATATCCTGCGTGGCATGATTAATGGCTTTCTGGCAGCTTTGCTGGCATTGGTAATGCTTGGATCGCTAATGGCATACATCGCCAGGGAAACCGACATCAACCTGTTTACCATGTCGCCGGGAACGCTGGCGGCCGTGGCAGGAATTGTAATACTACTTGGATTGATCCTCACCGCTGTGTCGTCGTACATGGCAGTAGGCCGTTACCTGAGAATGAAAACCAACGATATGTACTTCGTTTAATGCACATACAAAATGGAAAAGAACCCCCGTTTTACCCTGGCAAAAATCAATCTGTACCTTATTGCCGCAGGATTTTTAATTACCGTAATTGGCTTTTTTCTGATGAGTGGCTCAACAACGGTTGTAGAATTTAATCCCGATATCTTCAGTCACCGCCGTATCACTGTGGGACCGATGGTTTCGTTTTTCGGCTTTTTGTTTATCATTTTTGCTATTCTGTTTAAACCGAAGTCGAAATGAGTATATTCGAAACGATCGTTATTGCTATCGTTGAGGGGCTAACCGAATTTTTACCCGTATCGTCGACAGGACATATGATAATTACACAAAACCTGCTTGGAATGGAAAGCAGCGATTTTGTGAAGGCATTTACGGTGAACATTCAGTTTGGAGCTATTCTTTCGGTGGTGGTATTGTACTGGAAACGTTTTTTTCAAAGCATTGCCTTTTATAAAAGCCTGTTCATAGCCTTTATCCCCGCTGCTGTTATTGGATTTCTGGCAGGCGACTTTATCGATAGTATGCTCGAAAATGTAATTGTGGTTGCTGTGATGCTGGTGCTCGGTGGTATACTTATGTTATTTGTCGATAAGTGGTTTGCCAATACTGATGAAGATCAGGAGATGAACTGGAAACGTTCGCTGAAAATCGGTTTCTTTCAGTGCATTGCCATGATACCCGGTGTTTCACGTTCAATGGCCACCATTGTTGGCGGAATGTCGTCGGGATTATCGCGTAAAAATGCTGCCGAGTTTTCATTCTTTCTGGCAGTTCCCACTATGGCAGCGGCAGCCGGGTATAAGTTGCTGAAACTGATTCTCGATCCTGCGGGTAGTGCGATGCTTAGCGAGCACCTGACTACCTTACTGATTGGAAATTTTGTGGCTTTTTTGGTAGCCATGGCAGCCATTCGCTTTTTTATCAGCTTTTTAACCAAATATGGGTTTAAAGCTTTCGGTTATTACCGGATTATAGTTGGAGTGCTTATTTTGATTTTAGTGCTTACAGGTAGCGACCTGAGCGTAATATAATAAAATGAATATACAAGAGGGAGAAATTTTTTACGTCGACAAACCCCTGAACTGGACCTCATTCAACCTGGTGAATAAAATCAGGTGGAAGATACAGAAAACAATGCGTGTGAAGCATGTCAAGGTGGGTCATGCAGGAACACTTGATCCGCTGGCAACAGGTGTAATGATCATCTGCACCGGCAAGGCCACAAAGCGTATCGAAGAGTTTCAGTACCAAACCAAGGAATATGTAGCGACACTGGAGCTTGGGGCTACCACTCCCTGCTTCGACAAGGAATTACCCATCGATGCCACCTATCCTACCGAACACATTACGAGGGAGTTGGTGGACAGTGTAATTCCGACCTTTACCGGTGAAATCTGGCAGGTTCCACCCGTATATTCAGCAGTAAAAGTGGATGGTAAACGTGCGTACGACTATGCCCGCGACGGTCAGGAAGTGGAGCTGAAGCCCAAATTGCTGGTGATTGATGAAATTGAGGTACTCTCGTTTGAACCTCCTTTTCTCACCATTCGGGTGGTGTGCAGCAAAGGGACGTATATCCGTGCTTTGGCCCGCGATATTGGCCTTGCCCTCAACAGCGGTGCTCACCTGTCGGCTTTACGGCGTACGCGTATCGGAGAAATTACAGTAGATCAGTGCAGTGACATTTTGCCCCTGATCGATCATATAGAAAAAGAATTGCTAAAGCTTAATGAAAACGCCGGTATTCCGGTGAATTAACAGAGAGGAAGGAAATATGAAGTTATCAAAATTTAAGTTTAAATTGCCGGAGGAATTAATTGCTCAATACCCGGCACGCCACCGCGACGAATCTCGTCTGATGGTACTCGATCGTCAAACCGGCGCTATCGAACACATGTTGTTTAAGGATGTTTTGCAGTATTTTAATGAGAACGATTTGTTCATTTTTAACGATACCAAGGTATTCCCGGCACGTATGTACGGCAATAAGGAAAAAACAGGTGCTCAAATTGAAGTTTTTCTGCTGCGTGAACTGAATCAGGAAATGCGCCTGTGGGATGTATTGGTGGAACCTGCACGGAAAATCCGTATTGGAAACAAACTCTATTTCGGCGACGACGATTCGCTGGTTGCTGAGGTTATCGACAATACAACATCGCGCGGACGAACCCTTCGGTTTTTGTTCGACGGTACCCATGAGGAGTTTAAAAAAGTACTCTATCGCCTGGGTGAAACTCCACTGCCCCGTAACATCAACCGCCAGGTTGAACCCGAAGATGAAGATCGCTTCCAGACTATCTTTGCCCGTAACGAAGGTGCTGTATCGGCACCGGCAGCAGGTATGCACTTCAGCCGCGAGCTGTTGAAACGAATGGAAATTAAGGGAATTCAATCGGCCTTTGTGACTTCACACATGAGTCTGGGTAATTTCCGTGAGATCGATGTGGAAGACCTTACCAAGCATAAAATGGATTCGGAACAGATGACCATTACCCAGGAAACGGCCGAACAGGTGAACAAAGCCCATGATGAGGGTCGTAACATTTGTGCTGTGGGTGTAACTGTAATGCGAGCGTTGGAAACAGTAGTGGGTACCGAAGGTAAAATTAAAGCTTATGAAGGCTGGACCAATAAGTTCATTTTCCCTCCATACGATTTTACAACTGCTAATTCGCTGATTACCAACTTTCACCTACCCTACTCAACCCTGTTGATGCTGGCAGCTGCCTTTGGCGATTACGACCGGGTAATGAATGCCTATGAAGTGGCTATCGCGGAAAAATACCGCTTTGGGGTATATGGCGATGCTATGCTGATTAAATAAGCCGGATACTGCTGAATGTGATCCTACAATAAAAAAGGTGGAGAACCAATCGTGCGATTGATTCTCCACCTTTTTTATTAATTTATTCTCCACCTTTTGATAGGTGAGTACGGTAGCAGGTATACTGCAATCCCGGGAGAAATAACAAACCCTCCGCTTCTGGTAGTTTACACGGTCATTATTTCTTTTTCCTTTTCAGCAAGCATATCATCAATTTTCCGGATATACTTGTCGTGAATTTTCTGTGCGTCGCTTTCAGCATCTTTCTCCACATCTTCGGGCAGACCATCCTTCACCAGCTTTTTCAGCTTATCGATGGCCTCGCGACGTGCATTACGAACCGAAATTTTCGCTTCTTCACCTTCGTGTTTGGCCTGTTTTACCAACTGGCGGCGACGCTCTTCGGTAAGGGGCGGGATACCCAGCCGAATCACTTCTCCGTTGTTCATAGGCGTAATACCAACATCCGAATTCAGAATTGCTTTTTCGATAACCGCCATCATAGCGCGCTCCCAGGGCTGAATGGTAATGGTTTTAGCATCCGGAGTGGTAATGGTGGAGACGTTCGACAAAGGAACATGCGAACCATAGTAATCGACTCTGATACCATCAAGAATGCGTGGATTGGCCTTACCGGCACGAATATGTGCTAACGATTCGTCGAGAAACAGGGTCGCAGCTTCCATATTCTCTTCAGCTTGATTTAAAATAGGCTTTACGTCGTGCATAGTGTTTTATTTTTAAGTTTATATTTTCTACTTTCGAACAAGGGTTCCGATTTTCTCACCCATCATCACCTTTTTCAGATTACCGGGGGTATCCATATCGAACACATAAATAGGCATGTTGTTTTCGCGGCACATGGTTGTAGCGGTTAAATCCATCACTTTGAGGTTACGGTTGTAAATCTCGTCGTAAGTGATTTCATCAAATTTCACTGCTGAAGGATCTTTTTCAGGATCTGCCGTATACACGCCATCCACCCGTGTGCCCTTGAGCATCACATCGGCTTCTACTTCAATAGCGCGCAGAGACGATCCCGTATCGGTGGTAAAAAACGGATTCCCGGTACCGCCGGAAAGAATCACCACTTCGCCGGCTTGTAAGGAAGCAATCGCCTTTTGCTTGCTGTAAAATTCCCCCACGGGCTCCATGCGAATGGCTGTAAGCACCTTCGAAGCGACACCCTGTGCGGTAAGGGCCGAATTAAGCGCCAGGCTGTTGATCACCGTTGCCAGCATACCCATCTGATCGCCCAGTACACGGTCGAATCCTTTACTGGCTCCGCTCAGACCACGAAAGATATTACCTCCACCAATGACAATAGCAACCTGAACACCCATGCGGCTCACTTCTGCAATTTGCTCAGCGTACTCCGTGAGGCGTTGCGGGTCGATGCCGTAACTCTGATTTCCCATGAGCGACTCACCACTCAGCTTCAGCAAAATCCGTTTGTAAACCATGATTTTTCTTTTTTTAGCAAAAGTAAAAAAATTGCTCTACATCTGCAAATGTAATTTTCTGCTAAAATATTTTGAAATACATCGAATTTTCATTACTTTTGCACACATATACTTTTAGTGTGCATAAAATTAACATTTTTATAACCCCAACTCTTCAAATTATCATTAAAAATGAATCCACTTGTAATTACCAGTCACGCTGATTTTGAGCAATATCTTGGAAAAGAAATAGGTGTTTCGGATTATTTAAAAATCACCCAGGAACAAATAAATATTTTTGCCGATGCCACTCTCGATCATCAGTGGATCCATGTGGATGTAGAACGGTGCAAAACCGACAGTCCGTTTCAGACTACCATCGCACATGGCTACCTGACCCTGTCGGTATTACCGCATCTGTGGGAGCAGGTAGTTGATGTACACAATTCGAAGCTCACCGTTAATTATGGCATCGAAAAGCTTCGCTTCGGACAGGCTGTAACTGTAAACAGTGAAGTGCGCGTACGGTGCAAACTCACTTCGCTGGTCAATCTGCGCGGAGTATCCAAAGCCGAGATTCTGGCAACAATGGAGATAAAGGATAGCAAGAAACCAGCTTTCGAAGGAACGATTGTGTTTCTCTATCATTTTGTATCATAAAATATTAGCCTGATAAACACTTTTTTTTATACTTGATGAAGCCCCTCTTTCGTTCGATTTGACGGAAGAGGGGCTTTTGCTGTTTCCTGACAGCAAAACACGACGAAAATGCGGATGAATTTACAAATTGACTCCTTTGGTTGTCAGCTTTTCTGAAAATTTGTCAGCTTTTTCAAGCATATCCCCGGTGGCACATGCTTTGTCAAATCCCGAACGTCTTTAGAAAAAAAAATGTAAAACATATATATCAACTAAAATGGGAAAAATTATTGGAATTGACTTAGGAACCACCAACTCGTGTGTTTCTGTAATGGAAGGGAACGAACCTATCGTAATCACCAACAGCGAAGGTAAACGTACGACCCCTTCGGTGATTGGTTTTGTGGATGGAGGCGAACGCAAGGTAGGCGATCCTGCCAAACGTCAGGCCATTACCAACCCGACAAAAACAGTATTCTCGATCAAACGCTTCATGGGTGAAACCTACGATCGTTTGTCGAAAGAAGTAGCCCGTGTACCCTACAAAGTGGTAAAGGGCGATAACAACACCCCGCGTGTGGATATCGACGGTCGTCTGTATACCCCACAGGAAATTTCGGCCATCGTACTTCAAAAAATGAAAAAGACAGCCGAAGAATACCTCGGACAGGAAGTTACCGATGCAGTTATCACTGTACCTGCCTACTTCAACGATGCTCAGCGTCAGGCTACCAAGGAAGCCGGTGAAATTGCAGGTCTGAATGTTCGCCGTATCATCAACGAACCTACAGCGGCTGCGTTGGCTTATGGGTTGGACAAAACCAGCAAGGACATGAAAATTGCGGTATTCGACTGCGGTGGAGGTACCCACGACGTTTCGGTGCTCGAGCTGGGCGATGGCGTGTTTGAAGTAAAATCGACCGATGGGGATACTCACCTGGGAGGAGACGACTTCGACCAACGCATTATTGAGTGGCTGGTTCAGGAATTCAAGAATGAAAACAGCGGCATTGACCTGAGCAAGGATCCGATGGCTCTGCAACGCCTGAAAGAAGCTGCCGAAAAAGCAAAAATCGAGCTTTCGAACACCACTTCTTCGGAAATAAACCTGCCCTATATTATGCCGGTAGATGGTGTGCCACGTCACCTGGTACGCACCCTCACCCGTGCCAAATTCGAGCAGCTGATCGACGATTTGATTCAACGCACCATCGAACCATGCCGCACTGCCCTGCAGAATGCCGGTTTGACAACCCGCGATATCGACGAAGTGATTCTGGTAGGTGGTTCAACCCGCATCCCCGCTATTCAGGCTGCCGTTGAGAAATTCTTCGGAAAAGCGCCTTCTAAAGGTGTGAACCCCGACGAGGTAGTAGCCGTGGGAGCTGCCATTCAGGGAGGTGTACTTTCGGGAGATGTAAAAGACGTGTTACTGCTCGATGTAACTCCGCTTTCGCTGGGTATCGAAACCATGGGTGGTGTAATGACCAAGCTCATCGAAGCCAATACCACCATTCCGTCGAAGAAATCGGAAACCTTCTCGACAGCTGCTGACAATCAGCCTTCGGTAGAAATTCATGTATTGCAGGGAGAACGTCCGATGGCCAACCAGAACAAATCGCTGGGACGATTCCACCTCGATGGAATCATGCCTGCCCGTCGTGGAGAGCCACAAATTGAAGTAACCTTCGACATCGACGCGAATGGTATTCTTCATGTATCGGCCCGCGACAAAGCCACCGGTAAAGAGCAGAGCATCCGTATCGAAGCATCTTCGGGACTCAGCGAGCAGGAAATCAAACGCATGAAGGAAGAAGCCGCAGCCAATGCTGAAGCCGATGCCCGCGAAAAAGAAAGGATCGATAAGCTGAACCATGCCGACTCGCTGATATTCCAGACCGAAAAACAGTTGGCCGACCTTGGCGACAAACTTCCGGCCGACAAAAAAGCGCCGATTGAAGCAGCCCTTGGCAAGTTGAAAGACGCACACAAAGCTCAGGACTTAGCCGCTATCGACACCGCTACCAAGGAAGTGAACGATGCCTTCCATGCTGCCAGCCAGGAAATGTACAATGCCCAGAACGCACAGGGCGGCCAGCAGGCAGGTCCGCAGGACTTCGGTGGTCAGCAATCGCAGGGCGGAAACAGCAACCAGCAGGGCGATGTAACCGATGTGGATTTTGAAGAAGTAAAATAGTCCGCATTAAGTAACAAATCAAATAAATCGACTAACCTCTGTAAATCATATATTTACAGAGGTTTTTTATTTTCAATTCTATGCTTTTCTATTTGTGTAATTGGTTTTTTAATTGTACATTTGTACCATATTTGTATCGCGCCTTATTTATCAGACTATGTGCGCCTTATTAATGCTTATAAATTCTTAGTGTGTTTTATTCTGTCTTATTACAAACGACAATCTAAAATTTATTGCTATGGGTTACAGCAAATTAAAAATTCCGAAAGTCTGCGAGCACTGCAAGAAACCATTTGAAGCAAAAACCGTCCTAACCAGATTTTGCAGTCGCCAGTGTGTAAACAAAGCCGACCATGCAAGAAAGATGGAAGCCAAAGAACAGGCTAAATCACAATCCGAAAAGGAGCAAAAAACAAAAGTAATTGCCGACATACAAAGTCGTCCTTACATTTCTATTGCTGAAGCCACTCTCCTATTCGGAATATCAAAAGACACCTTGCACCGCCTAATTAAACGCGGACACTTGCCGGCTCACAATTTTGGTGAAAGATTGACCAGGATAAGCCGGGTTCACCTCGAAGCTCTATTCGTTCCAATTGCCATTCCCGAACCAATACCCGAACCCCCAAAAGTGTATAAGCCCGAAGACTGCTACACAATTGGCGAAGTCCAAAAGAAGTTTGGAATATCAGATAAAACTTTATATCTGGCAATCAAACGCCTGAACATAGACAAAATTCCAATCGGAAAGTATGTATATGTACCTAAAGAACAAATCGACAAAGTTTTTGCACCCACTCAATCTGAAAACCCATGAAGCAATTATCAAACACGAAAGCAACGGTTCGCATTCGCAAGGCAGAAGACCGCAAAGAATGGTATCTTTACATAGAAAGTTACCCGGTGTATGTGGATGGCAAACCAACAAGAGTACGGCAGTATTTGAACCGTTCAGTTACTACAATTGAATGGGATAAGAAACGAACAGCAAGAACAGATCCGGACGGCAATAAAACATATAAGCCCAAGCGAGATGATAACGGCTTAATTGTATGCAAGAGCGAAATGGACCGTGCAAGCATTGTTTATGCCGATGGGATTCGTGCGTTACGTCAAAAAGAGTTTGATAATGCAGAACTTTATACCGATGATGATAACAGGAAGATTGAAGCTAAAAAGAAGGCCGAAACAAACTTCATACAGTACTTTGAAAAGTTAGCCAATCAGCGAAATAAGAACCGTTCGGAGAGCATACAGCTAAGTTGGCTTTGCGTACATGACTACCTGAAGAAATTCAGTGGAGAAACACTTCTTTTCGCCAATCTTACTGAAAGCTGGTGCGAAGAATTCAAAGAATTTCTACTCACAACCAAAAGCAGAAAATCAACCGAAGCCGTTTTAGCCCAAAACACAGCCGTAACGTATTACAGCATTTTCAAGGCAGCACTCAAAAAAGCGTTTGTAGATGGCTATCTAACAACAGACCTGAGCGCAAAAACCAAAGGGATAAAATTATTAGAAACCCGCAGAGAATTCCTCACGATCGAGGAACTAAACAAACTTGCAGAAACACCCTGCAACAATCCTACTTTGAAAAAAGCAGCTTTATTCTCAGCACTCACGGGGTTGCGGTTATCCGACCTTCAAAAGCTCACATGGAAAGAACTTGTTTTCGATGGCAAGCTTTATAAAATCAATTTTACTCAGAAGAAAACCAAAGGAGTTGAATACATGCCTATTTCAGAACAAGCCTTCGGAATATGTGGAGAAAGAGGTGAGCCCAATGCACTTGTTTTTGAAAAGCTACCCGATTCAGCCTGGATATCGTCACCTCTCAAACATTGGGTAGAATCAGCAGGCATAGACAAAAAAATCACATTTCACTGCTTCCGCCACACCTTCGCCACTTTGCAATTGACCAGTGGCACCGACATTTATACAGTAAGTAAAATGCTTGGTCATAAAGATTTGAAGGTAACACAAATCTATGCAAAGATCGTGGACGAAACCAAACAAAAAGCAGCTAACAACATAAAAATCAATGTAATCAAATAATCATACAACCTTCTATTTATTACTCACATGCATGTAAAGAACATTTTCAATTCAAAAAGTGATTTTAAAAACTTCACTATGAGCGAAAGAGCTGCCTTTGGTGTTGTTATTAGATTTTACCAGAATGAAACCGAAACTACCGAACGGATAAAGGAAAATTCGCTCTCTCAAACCACACTTTTCAATTGCGTTAGTACCATTACAGAAAAATTAAAAAGTGAAGAATTCCCCGAAGCATTTGTAAATGAAATTTGGGACGATATCAAACACATTCGGGGCAAAAAGAATGATGATATCCAAAATCAGCCAATTAGAAACATGCTCAACCTCGATTACGAATACAATGCGAATCGCTGGTATGAAGCAACAATCATTTTTGCATGTGTTTATATGGTTTTGGCTTTAGATTGCCCTAACAAAGAAAATTGTTTGTCTATTATCAAAGAAAAAGGAGCTTACAATGAAGATGCTAAACCCTATTTCGAACCATTCGAACAAGCGGTTATAAAACTCAAGGAAAACCAAGCCAAACACCCTTCCGCCTACGGCATTGAAACAGACCAACCAAAAGAAGAACAGAAAAAATTATCCGAAGCTGAGTGGCTGGCCAGCGAAAAACACTTCTCCTGGAAGTTTGATAAATTACGCACTATTCTTGCTTGTAAATCACACGAGGAGCAATTCCATGAATATATCGAAGAATGCAAAAGAGAGGAGAATTTACCCAATCCAAGCAAGGCCTATTTAGACCTTTTAAAAGTACAAATTCAATATCTCCAACGCCAAATATCTCAAAAGAACAACCCCTCAATTAATGTCAATGATATTGTAGACGCTCTGAAAGATCACAAGTTTTCCAATGAACGGGCTGCTGAATTATTAGAGATTATCAACTACGCACTATATTCAAAACAATACCCTGAGGATATTTGTGGAAACTTAGACAACAAAATTAAACTCTTTCGCCAGGCAGCTTCAACGCAAAGCGAGAAAGATTCAAACCCAGACAATGAGGAGAGTTCAGAAAAAGCCACGCAAAAGGTAAAGTCCGTTGCAATAATGGAAATGCTAAAGCTTCTGGACAAAGGAACTGCCCATAATGATCTTACAGACATTTGTAAATTCATTGCATTTCTTACTGGCAATTCCCATAAAAGCATTTACAATGATGCGCAGAATGGAATCACTTTCAGCCCCAAACACCACGCTCAGGACATTGAAAGAGCAAATGAATTATTCAAGTCGCTAAACATGTCAATATCAATAGACAAGCAAAAACAATATTGAATTTCCAACCGGTTATACAACCAGTTGTAGGGTATTGTTTCCTATTTTTTTGTACCACGATTTCAATCGAAGTCGTGGTTTTCTTTTTATTGGCACAGAAGGAAGCCCAATCGCCGAAAACTATATCAATATGTTTTCAGAACAAATTTCTTTCAACGAATTGCCTCAGGCAATAGTTTATCTTATCCAGAAAGTTGAAAATCTGGAAGCTCTCGTAGCTAAGGGACAATCGGAAACACATGAATCGGATCGCTGGTTTAATCTGAAAGAGTTTCAGGACTACCACCCCGACCACCCAGCAGCACCTACCATTTATGCATGGGTTGGCCAAAGGCTCATTCCGAATCACAAACATGGAAAAAAGCTCATGTTCCTTAAATCGGAAATTGACGAATGGCTTAAATCCGGCAAACGTAAAACCGCAGCTGAACTTCAAGCGGAAGCAGCAGAATTTGTAGCTAAAAAAGGGAGGATTGTAAAATGACAGACAATAAACAGCCCCAGCGATTAGCTGACATTCTGAAAGATTATTTTCAGAACAGCAACGAGCCCTTGGCCGTTGACTTCCGCAAACAATTTGCCGGAACAGACAATCCTCTTTTAGCTCCAAAGCCAGTCGAAGAGACTTCTCTTGAAGATTGGCTCGACAATCAGGATGTAATGCAAGCATTACACGTGTCTCCCAGAACACTTCAAACACTACGTTCCAATGGTTTATTGCCATTTTCACGTATTGGTAACAAGCTTTATTATCGCCGTCAGGATATTATTAAAATCCTATCTGACAATTACACAATGCGTAAAATTCAGAATTATGGGAAATAATAATTGTGTAGAGCCGTCAGATCTGGCGGCTCAGATATTATCCAAAACGCATTATGGCATTGGAATATATGTACATATATTGAGATTGTATTATCCAGATCAAACAGTCCTCTCCCTTTCGGGGAGGACTTGTTTGCCAACAAAGAACCCATTCAATGCCGACAAGTCGACATTGAATATCTTCATTGAGAAAGAAAATATATTGGGTAATGCTTGGGATAAAGAGCTCGCTCGGCATTTGGATAGCGAAAACGCTATCCCTGCCGGTGATTCGTTCGACTTTGCCGAACGTCATTACAAACAGTCAGGCGATGAACTGTTGAAGACAATCAACAAAGAAATGAATCTGCAAATCGGAGAAAAATTCAATTTCCACGGAAATAACAAGAAAAATGTATCAGCTACTCAACCGCAACAATCTAAGAGCCTCCCCTTCGGGGAGGTTGGAGGAGCCTTATTCTCATTCTTCAAAGCTCCCGTTCGGAATACCATTCCTCACAAGTCAATTTGTTTGCTTGACGCCTACAACTACATTGTCGGCGAATATGCAAAACAACGAACTGAAAAACTAAGAGGAATAAAAGACCCTAAGCAAGCCCGGCAATACAAAGCCTCAACATTCGATTACTGTACTTTTTCAGGAATATTTCAAACCAGGAACGATAAAGCACTCATAAGCCATTCCGGCTTATTGTGCATTGATTTTGACCACCTTTCAAAAACTCCCCTCGCCTCAGGGAGAGGGGTCGGGGGTGAGGTCGATCTGCTTCGCAAGCAACTTTTGCAAGATGAATACTTCGAAACTCAATTACTCTTTGTAAGTCCTTCTGGAGATGGTATTAAGTGGATAATCCCAATAAGTCCCCCTTCGGGGGATATAGGGGGCTTCTCTCACAGCAACTATTTTGCTGCGGTTGCAAATTACATTCAACAAACCTACGGTGTTGAGGTTGACAAATCAGGGCGGGATATATCCCGCGCCTGCTTTCTGCCATACGACCCACTGGCTTACATTAATCCACTTTACAAACCTTCAACTGTATAATCAATATGAGCAAGAAAACATTTAACCCGACAGACTGGCAACCCACAGAACCCAATAAGATTGAATCGCAAAAATCTCATAATTCAGATGCACTTTCCCCCTCTCCACTTGGAGAGGGGTCAGGGGTGAGGTCTGATTTAGAATTGATTGTAAACCGTATCGAATCCACCTCCACCGATATCGCCTCCAATTATGCCGATTGGCGAGACCTTGGCTTTGCCCTCGCAGATGCTTTGGGCGAAAGCGGTCGTAATTACTACCACCGCCTAAGCCGATTTTATCCGTCTTATTCGCAAAGCGAAACCGACAAACAATACTCCGCCTGCCTTGCTTCGCATGGCCACGGCGTTACAATCAAAACGCTTTACCACCTTGCAAAATCCGCAGGTGTTAGCGTTTCTATTCCTCAACTCCCCAAAACTAATTCAGGTTTTCTTTCTCCAAATGGAGAAAGTACTCGAAGGGGGATAGAGGTCGAGGCTAAATCTCCAATTCCCCAAAATGGGGAAATGGAGGAAATGGGGAATCAGGAAAAGCAGTTGCCAGCTTTCCCAAAAGAAATATTTGAAACCTTGCCCGGATTACTCCAGGCAATTACTTCAAATGCAGATTCCCCCGAAGATGCCGACTTACTTTTATTGGGTTCGTTGACTGTTTTCAGTGCATGTATGCCCAATGTGTATGGGGTGTACGGCCAACATGAAGTATTTCCAAACTTATTTCTTTTTGTTACTGCAAAAGCCTCGGCAGGTAAAGGAAGACTTTCTCTTTGTCGCCGATTGGTTGAACCCATTCACCAAATGATGCGCCAGCAATGCAAGGCCGAGCAGGAGGAATACAAACTAAAACTCACACAGTACAACGCCAGTAGCGATAAGGCACATGAAGAAAAGCCCGAAGAACCACCACTCAGAACGCTGATTATTCCGGCCAATAACAGCGCAACAGGATTGTTTCAATTGCTCAAGGAGAATAACGAAAAGGGATTGATTTTTGAAACCGAGGGAGATACGCTTGCACAGACATTCAAGTCCGAACACGGAAATTATTCAGATGGTTTCCGCAAGGCGTTTCACCACGAAACAATTTCGTACAACCGCAGAAAAGACAGGGAGTTTGTTGAGTTGGCAAGCCCTCAACTTTCCGCCCTTTTGTCCGGTACGCCCAAGCAGGTATCTTCATTGATCCCGAACGCCGAAAACGGACTGTTCAGCCGTTTCATGTTCTATTTTATGAACCTTCGTCCAATATGGAAAGATGTGTTTGCCGGAGATGACGAACAACCGCTTGAACACAAATTTGATGTTTACGGCAAGGAGTTTCTGGGATTCAATCTTTTTCTTCGTCAGCAACTGGGCAGATTTCGGTTTGCTTTTTCAAGCAGCCAACAAAAAGCGTTCAATGCTTACTTTGAACAAACGCAACTTCAGTATCTTGAACTTTGCGGAGATGATTATGTGGGGAGCATTCGACGATTGGGTTTGATTGCATTTCGTTTGGCAATGATTATGACCGCCCTCAGAATCATTGATACGGGCGAGGTGGCTTCCGTTCTGGTTTGTACAGATACCGATTTCAATACGGTTATGGAAATGGTAAAAGTGCTTGTGCTACATGCCGCATACATTTTTGAGTTGTTGCCCAATGACACCGCAACACCGAAGCCATTAAATCACAAACGGCAATTATTGGATGCTTTGCCTGCTGAATTTGACCGCCAGACTTATCTTGCTGTAGCCAAAAATTTGAATATCCCCGACAAAACAGCCGAAAAACAAATCACACGGTTTGTTAATGCAGGTTTATTGGTTCGGCAATCACATGGAAGTTACTCTAAGACAACAAGTAAATAAATTTTCCGTGTACAATAAATACAAATATCAATAGGAAATACTTGCTTTCTAATAATGTTTTGAAAACTTTTCCTATACCCCTGTTCTATTTGTGAATAAATGTCTATCTTTGCCATAATCTGACAATTCAAAACCAATCTTTATAGTAACAAGTATGCTACTTGCAGATAAAATCAAACAATTAAGAGAAGAAAAGCAACTCTTCCAACGTCAACTGGCTGAGGTTTTAGAAATTGATACTCCTATGTTTTGTAAGATTGAACGGGGTAGTCGTCCAATCAAGCGCACGCAGGTGGTAGCTCTTGCAAAGTTTCTCTCTACCGACGAAACAGAACTGCTTACTCTGTGGCTGGCTGACAAAGTATCAGAGGTATTAGACGAAGAGAAAGATTTGGCGGTTAAGGCGTTGGAAATAGTTTTGAAGAACATTAAAAATTAAACCGCGAATGAATCTACCAAAAGATAAAAACGTCGACACAAGATCATTGGCGCAAATCTACAATAATACCGTAGCCACATACAAGTATTATTGGTTTGCGTCTATTCTTGATATTGTCGTAAAGGAGCAACGCCGACAGATTTCTTTTTGGGAAGTTATTGTTGGTATGATTGCCGAAGCGTGGTACCCTATTCACTATTTTCGTTTGTCTTTTGGAAAATCCGATTCACTTTATAACCAAATCATTGAATTACAGAAAGTACTGAACATTCCTATTGATGCAAAGAAAGATGAGATAAAGAAACAGATTTATAATAATCTAAGTACACCGAAGATTCGGGGGTTATTGCGAGTTTTCACATTGAATGTTCCTTACCGTTTTTTATCTCCTTGGATAAATTATACAACAGATAATGAAGTTGTTAGTTTATCACAGTCATACACTAATAATTGTATTTATTCAATTAAAGAAGATGTTATTGAGATAAATCCCTATTGGCAACAGTATCTCAATGACAACTATCTGATATTACGAGATTTTACTTTCTGGAATTTGACCGTTTTTCTGCAAAAGCGAAACCCAAACGTTCCTGATGTTCCTTCAAAATTAGTCAAACCTATTTTGCGTGATTCTCTTGTGAAACAACGCCACTTTTGGGATACTTTCATTGATATTAATGGCTCAATAAAATGTATTTATACAGGCAAGGAATTGTACAAAAAGAGTTATGATTTAGACCACTTTGTTCCGTGGAGTTTTGTGTCGCACAACCTATTATGGAATTTATTACCGGCTGACTCAAGCATTAATTCTTCCAAAAGTAATAATTTGCCGTTGTTAGATGAATATCTTCGACCATTTGCCAAAATGCACCAAAATGCAATTCAGGTGATTTATCCGAAAAATCCAAATAACAAGATATTGGAAGATTATCTCATTTTACACGATTCCCTATCGGAGTTGGTTCAACTTTCGGACAATGATTTTCTGAATGTTTTTCAAAAAACATTCTCACCAATGGTTCAGATTGCTGAAAATATGGGCTTTAAGTACTGGCAAAAATCTTTATAGCTATGAAAAAGATTGTCAACAACCCTCATTTAACTGCGATTGAGCGAACTTCAATGTCATTTCCAACTCGCTGGTTGATACAGAATAATCTACTGAAAGGTGAGATTCTGGATTTCGGTTGTGGCTTTGGCTTTGACACTGATCAACTCAAAGAGCAAGGATTTGATATTACGGGTTACGATAACTATTATCGTCCCGATTATCCTCAAAAATGCTTTGACACGATAATTTGTAATTATGTACTGAATGTTTTAGAACCCAACGAACAGGCGGAAATTTTAATGTCCGTATCCGAATTGCTCAAGCCAGCTGGAAAAGCTTATTTTGCAGTCAGAAGGGATTTGAAAAGCGAAGGTTTCCGAACACATTACGTTCACAAACAGCCCACATATCAAAGTAACGTTATTCTACCATATAAAAGTGTGTTTTCTAATGAGAATTGCGAAATTTACGAATACCAACACTATAACCAACTAATTAGGGAAGATAAAAATTGCCCTTTCTGCAACCTTGCTTCAATGGTTGAGTTGATTAGTGAAACGGCAACGGCAGTGGCATTTTTGGACAGTTTCCCGGTAAATCCAGGACACACTTTAATTGTCCCAAAGAGACATATTGCCAGTTATTTTGAACTTACCATTCACGAGCAACGTGCTTTGTGGTTATTGGTAAATCGTTGCAAAATGCTTATTCAAAAACGATTCAATCCTGAGGGTTTTAATGTCGGTATAAACGTTGGAGAAACAGCAGGGCAAAGTATTTTTCACGTTCATATTCACCTTATACCTCGCTATAAAGGCGATGTGGAAAGCCCGAGAGGTGGAGTAAGAGGCGTGATACCGAATAAACAGAGTTATTGAATTTATAAATAGAACTAATTTATGCCCGAATCTCAAAACATAGAATACAAAAGTAATTGGCACGACGATTACCTTAAATGGATATGCGGTTTTGCTAATGCGCAAGGTGGCAAAATCTATATCGGCATGAACGATGCCGCCACCGTTGTCGGTGTGGAAGACCAAAAAGCACTGATGGAAGAAATCCCCAACAAAATCAAAAATAATATGGGGATTACTGCCGAAGTGAATTTACAACACGAGGATGGCAAAGATTATATTGAAATCGTTGTGCAGCCCTATTCAGTACCAATTTCGTTGCGGGGCAGGTATTATTACCGTAGTGGCAGCGTAAAACAGGAATTAACCGGCGCAGCCCTTAATGAGTTTCTTCTTAAACGTGCAGGTTTTACTTGGGACGATGTAATTGAGGAGCGGGCAACACTTGCAGATATTGACGAAGGAAGCATAAAAAAATACTTGCGAAAAGCTGAAATAGGCGGTCGTTTGCCTGATGTTGACGGACTTACCACAGAAGAACTATTGGAAAAGTTGAGATTGGCTGAAAACGGCAAACTTAAACGTGCAGCAATCATATTGTTTGGCAAAGACCCCGGCAAATTCTATCCGAATACCTTCGTGAAAATTGGCAAGTTTGAAGACGATGATTTTACAATTCGTTTTCAGGAAGTGGAAGAAGGAAATATTATTGAAGTGTTAGATAAGGTTTTACGCACGCTCGACTATAAATTTCTTATCAAAAATATTTCTTTTGAAGGGATGAATCGCGTTGAAACACTCGAATATCCTGTGCCTGCACTTCGCGAAATGTTACTTAATGCACTCATACACCGTAATTATATGGGTGCGCCAACGCAACTTCGTGTCTATGACAATAATTTGCAACTTTGGAATCACGGCACTTTGCCCGAAGGCATTACTCTTGAAAAATTGTCGAAATCTCATTCTTCATTTCCTCGCAATCCTATACTTGCAGAAGCATGTTTCAAAGGCGGTTATATCGATTCTTGGGGCAGTGGCATTATGAAAATCATAGATTCCTGCAAAGCGGCAGGTCTTCCCACACCCACTCTCGAAGAAGATATGAGCGGTTTTATTGTAAGACTGTTCAAAGACAGATTTACGGAAGAACAACTGCAAAAATTAGGGCTTAATGAAAGACAGATAAAAGCGGTGCTGTATGTGAAAGAGAAAGGTAGGATAACCAACAGTGAGTATCAAACCCTAAATTCTGTATCGAAAAGAACAGCCACCAATGATTTGTCAGAATTAGTGGAACATTACAAAATATTTAATCGACTCGGAATAAGCGTTGAAACTTATTACGAGATAAAATAGCGGGTAAAAAGCGGGCATTGCGGGCAAATAGCGAGCAAAAAGCGGGCATTGCGGGCAATAGTATAGCTGTGTTGTTACCGTCAATCCGTTTTTTGAAAGATTTTTTGAAGAGGGTTTCTATTACATAAAAACGCCAAAATAACGCCAAACCCGCCATAATACCGCCAATGCACAAATTGCAGTTCGAATTCCCCATTATTCCCCAAATCCCCAAAATGGGGTAAGCCCCCGATAAACTACACTAAACTTTCAAACTTTACTGCCGGAGTTATGCAAACTTCAGCACAAAAAGCCGTAAATTGTTAGAGCATTATTAGAGTATCGTTGGACTTTGGTTTAAACTCCAGTTATTGGGAAGCAGTTCCTTTAAGTTTATTTCTGATCCGGATTGTTGCAAATAAGGCATTTTGGTGAGCACGTCAATTAACCATTCCCGCGGGTTCACTCCGGATTCTTTGCAGGTGGATAGCAACGAACAAATAACCGCTGTATTCTCAGCAGCCTGGTGATTGCCAACGAAAAGAAAATTTTTCCTGGATAAAGCGATAGGGCGTATTGCATTTTCGGCCAGATTATTATCGATTTTCAGGCGACCATCATTCAGGTAGTTCTTCATTCGACACCATAAGCCATACGCATAACCAATTGCTTTGCCTATATCGCTTTTAGGAAGTACCGTTGGATAAGTCTTTTCGTAAGCCCCCGATAAACTACACTAAACTTTACAATTTTTCAGCTGATTTTGACTAATTTCGGGTTAAAAGTTCATAAATCGCTGGAGTTTCGTTGGAGTTTACTGGACTTTTGTTTGTTGCCAATA
>JAVFAG010000047.1:0-23748 GCA_034002585.1 Paludibacter sp. | reverse complement strand
CGAGATCCTGATTTGCAGAGTATCCGGTCAAAAAATCTCTTTTAATTAGTTGACCATGAACTACTGACAATGTAGAAACAACCACAAAGAGCGTAACAAGTTTTTTCATAACTTCTTAATTTAAAATAATTAATAAACAATTAAATTGATATTCTTTTCTTTTTCCTGTAAATAATTTGAATAGTAGTGCGCATAGTGCAAGCTACCATTCAATTTATCTACCCGGTACAACACCAATGCAAATTCCTGCTGTACTTTTTTCCAGTCACGGATTTGCTGATAGGGAAATTCTTCCACCGTTTTTCCTGCATAAGGAAGTAAAAATTCCAGCGCACGTGCTATCGACCTGCCATCGATAGAAGTAGTAGTATACAAATCTATTCCAAGGCCTTTCGCCATATAACACATATCGATGATATGATCGAGGTTGAAAACAGAGTATCCGAAAGCAGTAGTGCGAGCCAGTTCAAGAGGCTGCGAACCATCGGGTTCGATCTGTTTAAATAACCTGCGTTCCGGAAAATCACGTATAAATTGCTTCGCAACATCCTCTTTGCCGACAAACATCGCATAACGCACCACCTGCACATCGAAGGCTGTTCCATGGTTATTAGGCGCTTCAAATTCTTCCTTACCAACAGGAGATGTAAGCATCCAGTCGAGATAGGCCTCAAACCAGGCATGCAGGCCCTGACGGTCTTTCTTTGTAAATTGTTTCGAGGATTTCAACAATTCCACCCCTTCGAGCATCTCGACAAACGAATAGGTATCGATAATACCATATCCCCGCCCCATCCCGTTGTTATGTCCGGGCACTGTCTGTCCATAATTCAGATGAGGATTCATACGTGTTTTAGCATCCAGAAACCATTTACGCAGATTATCCACAGCCTTTACTGCATACCGCTCGTCATCTGTCAGATAATATGCCAATGCCAACGTTTTCACACTTCGGGTCATTTGGGCAAGGGGCAATCGATCCAGTTTCTCAATTTCAGGATTCGAAACACCATCACGGCGCACGTACGGTAGCCCATCCTTTGTTGCAGGATTGGGCCACCAGTAACGCCCCATGCTCATATAATCGTGCTTATCACCACTGGGAGGTACCATTGATTTGTCGACAACAGTAATGATCTGTCGGCTCAGCTCCTTATCGGCTGCCTTTTTCAGCAATAGACTGGTTTCTGAATTCAAACTGCTTTTTGCATTACGCAAGCTACCGTTATTCCATACCAATGGCTGAGACAGTAAAATGCTTGTTGTAAACAACAATACTATGATACCTGACAATTTCATTCTGCTAATTTATTGAATTAATATTTTTGAGCTAACTACCCTGTTATCATTGGTTGTGAGGCGAACTATATACAACCCGCTTTTTAGTGTTCTTTCTAATTCTGTACTTATATTAGATTTGAATACTAAAGCTCCCTGCAAATTAAAAACTTCCAGTTGACCTGGTACAGTTGTAAAAATTCGGGTACCCTGTGCATAAATTGCCGGATTGACAGCAACTGAATTAACTGAAGTACTCACTGATTTAGCTGCTACTGCTTCTGTCCAGGTTGATGCAACCCTTACACTGCTGGCCACATACACGTCTTTGCTACTGCCCTGTGTTTTAAACTGAATTGTTTGAACCGAAGTACGAACACTTGAAGTTGAGGTAGCATCTACTGCATCAGGAGTAGGTTCTGAAGTACTACCAACAACAGGATTAATAAAAATTGAAGAAGTCTGTGTATCGAGATTGTACTTCAAAACTACTAAAAACACAGCGGTTAAATCAGAGTATTCAGTAGCAGACCATTTAATGTCGGCTCCAGTTGTACTTCCTCGTGTAGTACCAAAGCGGAAATCTGCAGTGTTAAGCACTCCTTTTCCTACCCATACCTGTACCCCTGTGTTGGTTCCCGGCACTGATATGCTCATCGCAGGAGCCTGACTTTGTGATTGCGAAACAGAATTGGGTGTATACAGGAACGACACATAAATATTTCCGGACGTCAGAGCTGTTTCAGTAAACGATTTATAAACCACATAATTCGATGAACCATAAGGAGTAACATAATTACAACTCATTTGTTTCCCAACATCCGAAAGAACAAAAGTACCTCCGCTATTTGAATAAGTCAAAGCAGGCGATTGAACCATGTAATCACTGGCCCAGGTAGTAGTACCTCCGGTTGACCATCCTGCAGCATTTTTCAGAGCTCCATCAGAGTAATTAAACGTTTCGTCGAGATACACAGTTGCACCGGCGACAAATGAAGTGGCTACGAAAGCCAGCAAAAAAGTAATTTTCTTCATGACATACATTATTTATTGGTTAGTAATTAGTTAGAAAATAATTTTATATGATAGAACTGGTTAGCATTTTCAATGCGCAGTAAAACAAGACCTTTGGTTTGAATATCAAAACTGCAATTTCCATTTTGAACAACACTCCCGATAGTTTCGGTGAGCCGGCCTGAACTATCATACACCTGAATGTTAACATGTCCATCAACCAAAACAGGTGAAACCATTTTCACTTCACCCTGCACCGGATTGGGATAAACCGTGAACAGGTTGGAACTTGTAAATCGAATCCCGTTAACAGTAAAAAATTCAACTTCGTAGTTTTCAGGAGCAAAAGGACCTGCAGTCGTGGAATCCATGGGTGCATTTGTAATCGTAGCATTCTCATTGTATTCGTCAGCTCCGATATCTCTTGAATTGATTAACGCTTGACCATCAATATCGCTGGTAACTATTGCAACAACCAATTCGGGATCAATTGCAGGGCTGCCTGCACTTAACTTATAGATGGCATGTTTGGTAGAATAATTACATTCTGCACCGGTCCTGCAGGAAGTTTTTTGAATAAATGGATTAACAGTTACCAGTTGGGTGGCAGTAAAATCAGTTAGTCCTATCGAGGCTGAACCTGTGACATGTATCAGATTGTTGGCAAATTCAACTCCCGCCAGAGATGCAGAACTATACGCTTTCACTACAGGATTTATATCGGCCACTATCAGGTTGTTGATGAGCTTACAGTTTTTCGGTGCCCGACCATAATTGCCATTGTTATCAAAGCCGATTTCGATATTTGACACATTATTAATCAGCGTATTATGAGCAAACACTACATTCTCGGGCAGAAAATGACTGGTTAGACTGGTCGATGTGTTGGCTACGTCGCCATTGGTAATAGTGATTGCTGCATCCCATTTGCTTCCAGTAAGCCCTTCAAAATAATTGTTGAAAATCTGATGGTTCATGCCGTAGACACGAATACCTCCACAGCCAATCTCACTACCGTTGAACAGTGCAGTTTTACCTTCGCCAAAAAAGAAATTTCCACTCACAATTGAATTATGACCATGCCGCAACGACAAGGTACCCAGGCATCTTCTGAAGGTATTATTCCGGATAATATTGCTACAACTCTTCACCGAAACTATTTCCGGGTCACCATCGCAATCCTCAAATAAATTATTTTCAACTATGGTATGCGAATTCTGCAGACTTAAATCGCTAACTCCTATGCGAATTGTTTCCTTTTCGTTGGCTACCCGGGGTGTGTTATTCCGGAAGATATTGTGATCGATGCGATCGTTTTTCGAGATATCGGGCACTGTACCATGACTTCCATCAATAACCAACCAGGCACCTGCATCGTATTTGCCGTCAAAGATATTATGATCGATGCGGTTGTGATGACTGTTGCACACCGGATTTTCCCATAAATCGCCAATAGTTATCCATTTCGACGACTGGGCATCGGTAAGCTTTTGCATCCTGAAGGTGTTGCGGGTAATGCGCACATAACTACACCCTTCCATTTTGATAATTGTACTCACAGGCTCAACATCGAAATTAAATCCTTCGTAAGTCACATAATTCTGATACGAAAACGTTAGTGCCGACTTCCCGGTAATGCGCGCACCATGCAGGTTGGCCGATTTTATGATGATGGGTCGTGAAGAAGTTCCTCCCCGGGTAATTTTTGTACTACCCAGATTATAATCTCCATTCATCACCAGCACGGTATCGCCCGGGTTCATCTTGCTGAGAGCATCCTTAAACTGGGATACATTAGAAACTGAACGAACTATGCCCGGCGCATTTGTATCGGCAATTGTTGCCCCTATCGTCATGTTTTTCTGAACCCTGAAAGTTCGTGGATTATCAATCCCGGCCAGGTCGCCGGTCCATCCCATAAACTCATAACCATCAGGCAATGTGAGCGATGCTGTCACTTCTTCGTTCATCAAATATTGTTCTTTGACAGGATTCAACTGAATAGTTCCGGCAGCAGGCTGTTGCACATTCACCGAGAAAAATACTTCCGATGCACTGAAACTGACATCCTCCAACGCATCGGTGCCTACGTACAATTTATCTATTGCAACGTTGCAATTACCAGTCGACATCGAAAATCGAATGGAATGATAGTCGAATGTAGTGGCACTATTCCTGATTTCGCGGAAAACAAAAACCTTATCGAGTGCGGTGCCATTGATGGCCAGTTGGTAGGTTCCGGCACCGTTATCTATCCTGAAAGATAACCTGATCCATTCATTGATTGTATATGTTGGCTGAGTCGCCCAACCGGAACTTCCGTCGTAAATTTTTAATTTAGAGTTGGGCTGAAACTCTACCATAAAACTTCGGTGATTACTTGATGCCAGATCGTAACCCGTGATTGCATAATTAACAGAAGGAAGTGTTACCGGCTTAACAACCATATCGGCATATACAACACTTCCCCAGCCCAAACCGGAAGCATTCGATGCAAAAGCAATATGTTCTGCCTGAAGGGCTGATGAAGTTGCCGAAGTGCGTAATGCCTGTTCACCATCAAACAGAAATTCCTCGTCGGATACAACAGCAGCTGTTCCTGAAGTGACTTTCCATCCCGACACATTGTGAATATTTCCAACTGAATAACCATCGGCTTCTTCAAATGAAGTGCGAATGGCAATCTGAGCCTGCAACAGTGTACATTGCATCAATATTATCAGGCCTGACAGCTGGAATGCGTATTTCATGATAACTTTTATTTTTGGTCAACCAATTATTTGGTCGACCAAAAATAAAACATATAATTCGGATAAAAAAATATTTAGGGAATTATTTTGCTAAATATGCTGTAAAACATAAAATTGGTACGCCAATTTATTGCTTCTTACCCCACCATGAAGCAATTACCGAAAACAGGGTATTCATACAAGCATCTTTTACAACAATACACGTAATTTTTCAGTTACTAAATACTTCCCATTATCCACCGACACTAAATATGTTCCGGTTTCAAACTGATGTAAATCGAGCAGTATTTGATTCAAACCCTGTGCGACAAATACATTTTTGTAAAGCAGTTGTTTTCCACAAAGTCCGGTAATCTGAATGGAATTGTAGCCCTCTTTTTCAGCCTGAAATCTCATAATAGTAGAAGTTCCGGCAGGATTAGGAAGTAATTCAAAAAATGACTTGTTTTCTGAAACAGTTTTTATTCCTGTTACATCCAATTCCTGAATTGAAAAATCGGCAAAGTACACAATTTCGTCGCGCAAATCCTGCGGACTATTCAAGCTGCGGTAAATGCCCCACTTCGGACGGTGAAACTGATTGTCGGAACGGAAGGTAGAAATGTTTGTATTTTGATATGACAGTATTACTGCTCCTGTAGCAATATTTCTAATCTCGATGAAATATGATCCTCCTGTAACAGAAGCCCTGAAACGCTCAATAACTTCCACCCACTGTCCTTCAAAAAGTGAAAGGTTGACACTAGCCAGTTTTTGCAAGCCTATCGCTGTAGTAGGGTAATAACTTAATTCCAGTTTATTGGGATTACCCTTGCGGGCAGTGAGTGCAAAAGTTGGTGTCGACTCATCACCTCCTACCGGTTTAATTTGATGCAAATGGGTAAATGACGACGATACTTTGTAACCTTCAGGGAGTTTGAATTTCCATTTATACTCTACTGTTTCTCCGGGAACCACTTTCATTGAAGCGGGTGAAGCATCATAGGTTTTTATTTCCAAACGCTGACGATCGAAATTGATACAGCGGTCGTTGTCGGGTGTCACATGCATGTGAAACTCAAACACATATTTATTCAGAACATTATCCCACGACTCACGGATATGCCTGCCAAATGCAGGATGCGCAC
Source organism: Paludibacter sp. (assembly GCA_034002585.1). GTDB lineage: Bacteria > Bacteroidota > Bacteroidia > Bacteroidales > Paludibacteraceae > Paludibacter. The sequence continues at coordinate 17,579 of JAVFAG010000047.1, read as the reverse complement.
AATCAGGCGTTTCCACCACATCGCCACCATTCGGGGCAAACACGCTGTTAATCAACTCATAGGTATTTCCCTGTCCCTTTGCTTCCAGAAGGATTTGAGCAGTTAGTGAATAACTGCTTGTCAGAAGAAATAAAAACAGGAATTTCTGTATCATCATTTTTTTAATATAAAATTCTGGCAGAGGGTAGAAGTCAATTTGCAGTGGTATATTTTACCGCAGCATACCGTTTCAAGGCCTCGAGATAATAATAATCGGCATACGATAATGGTGCGTCTATTTCTGAATTCTTAGGCCAGTTACCCGTTGAATGTTTTAAAACAAACAAGCCATTTTCGCCGGGTTGAGCCAGGTAATTTTTCGAAGATAGCACTTTCAAAATCTGTTCAGCTGTATTAAAATACGCCGGTTTATCCGACACAAATCCGCTTAATTCAATCAATGCTGAAGCTATCACAACAGCTGCAGATGCATCGCGGGGTTCATTGGGGATAGTTGGTGCATCGAAATCCCAGTATGGAATTTTATCCTCTGGCAAACGGGGATGGTTTAAAATGAATTCGGCTATTTTTTCAGCTTGTTTGAGGTAGTCGGGATTAGCTGTGTACCGATACATCATCGTGTAACCATACAAACCCCAGGCCTGACCACGTGCCCACGACGATTCATCGTTGTAGCCCTGATGCGTCTGTTTTAAAAGCACTTCACCCGTAATCGAATCGTAATCAACCACATGAACAGAGCTGTTATCAATTCGAAAATGATTTGCCAAAGTTTGGTCGGCATGCGAAACAGCAGCTTTCATAAGACTTGAATCGCGGTTAATTCTACCCATTTCGTATACAAATTCCAGGTTCATCATATTATCGATGATAACCGGAAATTGCCAGTTGCCAAAATCCCAGGAACGAATTAATCCGATTTTTGGGTTGTAACGGGTCATTAACGAATGAATCCCCTGTTCCATCACTCGCAAATAGGAGCTATCACCGGTAATCCTGAAGGCATTGCCAAAACTACATTGTAGAATGAAACCCAGATCATGAGTATTGGTGCGGTGCTGAGCCTGCTCAATAAACCAGGTGGCCCGGCTGGCTGCCAATTTTAGCTCCTCATTGCCGGTCATTTCGTACAAGTACCACAAACTGCCGGGAAAGAATCCACTGGTCCAATCGGTATGCGACACCAATTCAACCATTCCATGCTCGTAAGTTCGTGGGTTCATGGCCGAATCAGCGAAAGTTTCAGCAGCCAGCAACAGTTGTTTCTCCGACTGATGCAGGGCATTTTCAAACCAGGGCTCATAGCCCTTTGAGGAATTCAAACCGCAACCTACGAACACAAAGAAGGATACAATAACTACAAAAAAACGTGCAGCAACCATTTGACACTTAACAATTAAAATTCATCCAATTTAATTATCTCTTAAGCCCTATGTCACCTCCCTTAATCGATTTTCCTTTCAGTTTCGATTGATTACTGATGAAATAGCTGCCTTTTTCAAAGCGTGGATTTTCGTACATCAGTCCGGTGGAAACAGCTCCTTTCTCCACTTTAGGCATGAGGCATTCGAAGAAATTACAATGCAACAACTGATGCTTCGGGCCTATCAGACGCAAAGGCACCTTTGCCTGTGAACGACTAAAAATAGAATTTTTGATGGTTACCGTCACAATGCCGTTATTTCTCAGAATATACTGCTTTTCGTCTTTTGCAGCCAAATCGAACACACAATGGTTTACTAACAAATGACCGCCAAGGGTCGATTCGTCGAGTCCTCCTCTGTAATAATCAATCACATATTGTGTAATATTACTAAATATCGTATTCTCAAGGTGCACAAATTCAGCACTATACTTACCTTCATCCTCTTTCTCCTGTGATAAAATCAGTCCTCTAAAGCAATTACGGATATCCGAATTACGAATACGAATAGTATCAGCGATTGTGCCCTTGTATGCATTAAATACAGCGCCACTGGCCGCGTTAAAATCATAAATATCACACTTGTCTATCAGCAAATTGTAACCGGTTGCATATTCCTTCGAAGTTACAATAGCATACTTTACAGGAAAACGTGCTTTCATATCGCCGGCAATCGCAATATTTTCAAACCGTACTGTTGGATTTCCTTCGATTTCAAAAATAAAAGCATGATCGCGCTGTACTTCCATTTTTATCACAGGCTTGGCAGTTGTTGTTGCTTTACCGGAAGGACGGATTGTCAAGCTCTTTGAAAGTACAATTTTACTGGTTACCAGATGCACTCCCGGCTCAAGTTCAATAATATCTCCCTCAGCTGCTTTTGCAACCGTCTTTCTCAACACATCGGTTCCAGGAGCAACAGTATGAATTTTTGCCGGTTTGGATATTACCTGCTTGTGTGCAGGGCTATACCACTTCGGGCCGGTATTTTCCGACGAAGCGAGTTCGAGCTGAGGCACTGCATTGGGTTGAAATGCTCCAATTACCTGATCAGCACGTGGCGAGCCCACTATATCAGTTCTGATGAAAGCCAGTTTACGGGCTTTTACATTGGAAGCAATGAACTGCAGTCCGGCAAACTCACCTTTTAGTATCTCACCGGTAACCAGGCCATCACCGCTTAACATTCCGGCTTTACTCACCAACAGGTTGTTATCGAAACGAATACCGTCGGTTTTATCGAACATCTTAATCAATTCAGGCTCATCGGGCGAATACACGAGGTTATTCAGAATCATGGTGCTTTGAGGGGTTACCGAACGATCGCGGGTACCCGCTCCAACTCCAAACGACCAGGGAAGCGTACAATCCACCCAGGTATTATTGGCCACGATTACATTCTTCACACCCGCATAGCCATTGGCAGGTGAATTTGGAATGCCGTTCATAATCACCAATGGCGCACGGAATTCATCTCCCCGCAATTTGTAGAAGAAATTGTTATACACCTGATGACCTTCGTTGATAATTCGAAGACCTCCTGTAAATGGTTTTCCATTGCCAATAAACCAGTTACCCGCCACAACAGCATTATCGCCATGGCGAAGCACAAGGCTACCTTCACTTTCGAAAAAGGTATTGTTCAAAAATTTATTTCCACCCGATTTATTCGATACAATTTCCACTTCACCATTGCAATGTTCAAAATAATTACCTTCAACGATAGTACCCGAATTCAGGTGACATACATGACTGGTACCAATACGAATGGTTTCACCACCGTTGGAGCCCAAACGAGGCCGCGGTCCGAAATAATTCCGGGTAATCAGGTGATTGTTATTAATGCTGTTCGAATCGTTTGGCCACACCACCAGGGTAACACCGGAGTTGGCTTTGCCTCCGAAATAGCAATATTCCACACGGTTATTTTTGCCATACAAACTTACCCAATGATCCGATGAATCCTTGTGTTGATTAAACTGATCGACGACACAATTCGACAACACACTATTGTAGGCATACTCGGTAGAACTGGTGCGAAACTCGATAACGGCAGATTTTGGAGTACTACCGTTTTTAAACACCAGTCCTGATATATACAGGTAATCACCCGAAAACTGAAGACGCGATTTTCCCTCAATTATGACTTTACCCGGAGTTTCGGCCATCATGTGTATATATCCATCGGCACGTCCTTTTCCTTTCAGTTTAAACTCAACATCTTTCCAGCTACCATTTGCAAGCACAACAGTATCACCAGGTTGAAGTTGTTTAACCTGTAGGTTGAATTCGCTGATATTCTGCACTCTGAAGTTTCTGCCTGAAACAGGTAGAACAGCTATCAGGACGAGTGAAAAAATTAAAATATGTCGTATCTTCATCATCTTTTATTTTACAATTGCGTCTTCAAATGCTTTTTTTGCTGAATTCAACTTTCCTACTTCTTCAGTCACCTGACGTTCAACTGTAGTTGTGGCATTTCTCACTACTTTGGCTGCAGCAATTGCATTGGTGAATGCTAGTTTTGCAGCAGCCGGCACCTGACCCTGAGCAGTTCCTTCAGGGGTTGCTGTATTCAAAGCTTCACAAGCCACCACCACATCATTGAGCGGTCGTCGATCCGAAATATAAAGATTGGTCTGGAAATTCTTTCCATCAGTTGCAAGAGAAGTATTCACTTTTACTACATCCTGAATGGTTAAACCTGTCTTGCTTAATTCGGTTTGTGCAGCTGTCAGCTTTGCCCGGTAAGCGGCAGTATAAGCATCATAATTGGTCGAAGATCGGAAATCACCTTTATTGTAACCTACCACACAGGCATTTACAATATTAAGTTGTGAAGTCACAAAATCCTGCATTTCTTTTTTGTACTGCTCCAGTGTTTTAGGAACAATCACGGTCTCTTCATCAGTTGTACATGCAAAAAATGCACTCAGCACTATCAATAGCAGTATATTCTTTATCAATTTCATTGCAGTTAAATTTTAAGGATTAATAATCTTCATTCTGAGTAATTTCCATCTCATTATTTGTATCAATTTCCGATTGAGGAATTGGTAAAATCAAACGGGCATTGATGAAGAATCGCTCTTCGGGTGGTTGAATAGGATTGTATTTCGAATACAACACCTCCCAATCGGTTTCAAAAACGTGTTTTTTCATGATAGTAACTGCCTTATTCGGATCGTTATACGATTTATTCATCCTAAGCAAATCGAACCAGCGCTGATTTTCGAAAGCCAGTTCAAGCCGTCTTTCGGTATAAACACCATCGAGAGCTTCATTTTTTGATCCATAGGCAGCAACAGGAGACGCACCTGCCCGATTACGAATCTGATTCACATAGGTATGCGCTGTAGCATGATTTCCATCCTGTGCAAGCACTTCGGCATACAAAAGCACCACATCGGCATAACGAAGTAAAATCCAGTCGTTTTCAGCCTGATTGGCTTGGGATATAGCCGGATCATTGAACTTAAATACATAGGGAATCTGCGAAGTAGCTGAACGATTCCAAACACGGAAAGATGCATCCTTGCGTTCAGCACCACCAATACTATCAAACAAAGCCCTCAATTCGAAAGTCGGAGCATTGTATCCAACCGGCGTTCCGATTTTCAGGAAAGTGTTACCCGAACCCAGAGGAGCAAAATTACTCCAGAAAGGAGAGCCAACACCCAGTGAACCACCTTTGTAGCGCACTGCAAAAATAATTTCGTCGTTCATTTCATTGTTCGTGCTGAATACATTTGCAAATGCATTCGTACCGGTAAGCAGTTTATGCGGAGATGAATTCAACACTTCCTCGAGCAATGGTTTTGCCAGCGCAATATTCTGAGCTCCACCCCGCATCATATATACTTTAGCAAGTAAAGCTTTGGCTGCCCATTTCGTAACCCGGCCTTTTTCAGCTGTCGGGTACGTGGCAGGAGCCTGATTAGCAGCTTTAATCAAATCGGGAATAATTAGTTCATCGTAAATCTGATTCACTGGAGAACGATTAATTCTTTTGGCTTCGTTAGGCCCAATCACAGTCGTCACCTTAAACATATCTCCGAAGAAATTCACCAGGTTATAATAATGCAAGGCTCTGATAAACAGCAATTCAGCCTCATACTGTGCACGTTGAGATTCGATTGGAAGGTAAGTATTATCCTTTACCGAAGGCAAAACCGCATTCACATTGGAAATATTCTGAAACACCTTATACCAGTAATCGAGCAACAAAGGCAAACTTGGCGAGGTGCGAAACAGAGCCACATCGGTTTGATCGATACGGGCAAGAGTACTTGAACCTGTATTATCCTGACAGGTATTATCCGAGCGTATTTCGGTAAACACCCATTCGTCGCGCAGTGTTGTTGCCAAGCCGGCATAACTTCCCAAAACGCCTTGATTTATTCGTGTGGGAGTAGTAAAAAAGTCAACCTGAGTAAGAACCGATTCGGGCTTTTCAGTCAGAAAATCTTCGCAGGCTGTGAACAAGCCCACAGTTATTAAAAGTCCGGTGATATATAAAATCTTTTTCATTGTACTATCTGTTTATTCTTTAATATTTATAATACGATATCTACACCAACGGTGAACGTACGGTTCAACGGGAAGGCACCGCGCTGGTATCCGTCAATCAACGGACTGTTATAGTTGGAAGATGTCCTGCGGGCCTCGGGATTGATACCTCTGTAGTTGTCGGCCATCAGATAAAGTAAATTCTGTGCCGAGAAATAAGCTCTTAAATCACCTACTTTCAATTTCTTAATTACCGATTCGGGCAAGCGATATCCAAAGGTAAAATCCCGTAACGAAGCATACGAACCATCCTCAATGGCGTAATCGGTAAGCATTAAATCACCACCAGAAGTAGTTGTGGAATAAACCGTTTTTCCATCACCCGGGAACATCGGGCTCACATAGCGATTGTCAGTATAGGCTTTGTTATACCTCAATTGTTCGTTGTAGTTGATATTTCCATTGATGAGCTGTATTCCCTGCACACCCTGGAACAAGAAGCTAAGATCGAAATTGCCAAAGGTAAAATTATTGGTTATACCCCAGGTAAAATCAGGAAATGGATCACCCAACACCGTACGGTCTTCGGCATCAATACGATTATCACCGTTGATATTCTGCACCTTTAGGCCCCCTACTGTAGGAGCATAACGCGTGAATGTAAATGGATTACCCTGTGTATCTTTGACCGCTTTGGCTGCTGCCACCTCCTCGAAAGTAGTCCACACTCCCTCATTCTTATATCCAAAGAACTGAATGGCAGGCTGACCAACGATTGATCGATAAATTTCGTTACGTTCTCCGAAATGATCCTCCACCTCTTTGTCGCCGTAATCGAGTAAGGTATTTTGATTGGTCGATAAATTTGCAGTAGTTTTCCATGTAAAATTCCGACGGGTAACATTGGTGGTAGTAAGTTCAAATTCCCAGCCCTTGTTATTAACCAGACCGATATTATTCCAGTAAGTCTGGTGACCGGTGATAAACATTGCCGGTTGTTGCAGCAACATTTGCACTGTGTTCGAACTGTAATGTTCTACCGAAAGGTTTAATTTACTGTTGAAGAATCCCATATCGAGACCAAAGTTTAATTCCCCAACCTTTTCCCAGGTAATCTGTGGGTTTCCCAATGCTGCATCGTTCGACGACATCCCCTGAACCAATGAACCCGTTCCGGCTCCCAGCACATAATTATTGGTATTAATCAGGTTCATGTAAGCATATTGCGGGATGGCATTGTTACCGGTAATACCATAACTCACCCTTGCTTTCAGATTCGACAACCAGTCGACATCCTGTAGAAATCCTTCTTCCGAAGGTCGCCATCCAAGAGATGCTGCAGGGAAATAATCCCATTTGTGACCTGTGGCAAACAATGAACTACCATCGGCACGCATACTGGCTGAGAATAAATATTTACCCATATAGGCGTAATTCACACGTGCAATTAACGATGCCAGAGCATCGGAATAATAAAAAGAAGTAGTACCGTTTACACTCGGGCTATTCAAAATCAACTGAGAAGCCATGTTGAAGGAGAGAATATCTTCATCCGGAAAATTAGTACCTACCATCACATTGCTGTTGTACATACTTTTCTGAGCAGTAAAGCCAATCAAACCATCCACTTCGTGACCACCCCAATTATTTTTATAACTCAGGATATTTTCAGTAAGCAACTCACGGCGCATATTCATCTGACGGGTAAGCATATTTGGGTTCCCTTGTTTGTTGGCCGAAGTTTGCTCTTTTTTATTGTATTCCTTGTAGGAAAAATACACACCATTCGACGTTTTAAACTGTAAATGAGGCGTAAAGTCAATGGTCAGGTAGGCGTTCCCCTGTAGTTTATACTCATCGGTAAAAATACTGGTACGTTCCCGAATCGATACAGGGTTGTTATTACTGGAACTAAACGGATTGGCTCCTGTCAGATGCCATATTTCTCCATCCAGACCTTCTCCACTTATTGAAATACCATTAAAATCAGCTGGCTGTGCATAATCGCCCGCTACCTTTCCAGTCAGTGCAGCAGTTGCCGTATTATGCCTGATGGGAATCCATGAGGGAAAGCGGGCATAGTCGGTAAGGTCGGTACCAGGTCGTTCCTGACGACTGAAAGTCGGGCTCAGGTTAACTCCCAGTGTCACTTTATTCGATAATTTTATATCTGCTTTTGCACGGAACGTATACCGATCGTAAGTACTGTTTTTCATAATACCTTCTTCGCCGGAATAATTTCCCGAAATAAAATATTTCATATTTTTATCTCCGCCTGAAGCACTCAACTGATAATTCTGATTGGTACCAAATGTACGTAATCCCTCTTTCAACCAATCGGTCGGCTGATCAACAAAATAACGCTGCAACAATAATGTTGCCCGCTCGTGGTCGGTCGCCCGGTTAAAGGCCATAGTTTCTGTTGCTATACCATTGATGGCCGGATCCTGTTTACGCATATCCGCTTCATCGTATAATAATCTCAGGTACGATTCGGTGGAATGGATCTCAGGAAGCCTGATGGCCGAACGAATTCCGGTGTACATTTTAAAACTATACTTTGGTTTCTTTATGCTACCACTTTTTGTTGTCACCAGAATTACACCACCGGCAGCGCGCGATCCATACAATGCAGCCGAAGCAGCATCTTTCAATACTTCAATCGATTCAATATCGCCCATGCTTACCATCGATAAACCATCGGGAACCGGAAAACCATCGACAACAATCAGAGGATCGTTGGCAGCACTGATAGAACCCATACCCCGCACACGAATCTGAGGAGCCTCTCCTGCTTCAGGAGTAGTATTTAAAATTTGAACGCCGGCGAGTTTTCCCATCAGAGCCTGATCGACCCGCGATACCGGAACCTCATCGAGTCGCTCAGTCTTCAACGATGCAACAGCACCTGTAAGGTGCGATTTTTTCTGAGTACCGTAGGCTACCACTACTACATCTTCTATTTGCAGTGCATCTTCCACCATTGTTACATTGATTACTCCACCACTACCAGCATCGCGTAACATAGTTTTGTAGCCAATGTAGGTAAAGACAAGTACCGACTTAGTATCGGGAACGTCAAGAGTGTAAGCACCATTGAAATCAGTAATTGTGCCTATGCGGGTGCCGCTTACTGCAATGTTCACTCCAATAAGTGGCTCTTTACCAGCGTCCGTAACTGTTCCGCTGATTCGGATCTGCGCTTCTGACATTCCAAAACCTGTAAGGATTACTACAAGCACAATCATCCATTTCCTGATCATGTGTGACTTGTTTGTGTTTCTTTCCATGAAATTGTGTTTTTTAAGATTATATAATTAGTTATATTGGTATACCAATTTTTTGGTCGACCAAAATTAGATATAGTTTTTATATCTGCAAAATCTTTTCTGATATTTTTGATGATTTATGTTATTAAACATATTTTCGAACAAACAGATCAAAAAAAAGCTGTCAACCGACAGCTTTTAAAACAACAAAATAATATGTTCAACTATTTTATTTTGAAGATTGATTCAGTTTAGATTTTGCAAAATCAAGTACACCCTGCATGTGCTGAGTCATTAATTCTACTGCCTTTTCAGCATTTTGTTCACGAATTGCCTGTACCATATGCACATGTTCTTCCACAACCTGTGTACTGGGTGCACAAATCCGTTCCTTATTATAAATATTCATAATATCAGGAGTAATAATCAACAAAAGAGCTTTAAAAACCGGATTATGACTTGCTTCAGCTATGGCTCTGTGAAAGGCAAAATCATACCCTACCCGTTCATCGGTATCCCAGTATTTTAAAAAATTATGATGTGCTTTCTCAATCAGCTCCATGTCTTTTTCAGTTCGGCGTTCGGCACACATGCGAATCGAATTCACCTCCAGCATTATGCGCGTTTCAACCAGCGAATAAAAGTCATAGCCCTGCAAATTAAGTACATCCGAAATCAAGCCATCCAGCGCACTTATATCCAGCTGATTAATCACCGAACCACTTTGAGGAAGCGTTTTGATGATACCATAAAACTCCAGCTTATGCAACGCTTCTCTGATTTGAGTTCTTCCAAATCCAAATTCAAGAGCCAGTTTACGCTCAGCAGGAAGGCGATCACCCGGCTTTAAAATGCCCGTTTTAATCAGTTCCTTAATTTTAGCTATGACCATATCCTCAGGCTTGGTCTGAGAATTTTGTTTAATGCCGCTCAACACATCTACCATACTCCTGAATTGTAATAAATTGTTCGTATTCAAATTTGGTTGACCAAAATTACTATGAATTTTTTAAATCACCAAATTTTTTTTAATATTGCCGCAAAAAGTCTAAAGTTTGGTAAATATTTAGTGATTTTAACCTCACACCGAACTATTAGATATCAAAAAAACTTATACTACTATGAGCAAAATTTCAGAAATCGCAAAATTATTCCTTAAACTCGGTATTATCGGGTTTGGAGGACCGGCAGCGCACATAGCCATGATGCAGGACGAGGTAGTTCGCAAACGAAAGTGGATGGACGAACAGCATTTTCTCGATTTGATAGGAGCAACTAACCTTATTCCCGGCCCGAACAGTACCGAGATGGCTATCCATATTGGCTATGATAGGGGTGGATGGAAAGGGCTTATCGTAGCCGGACTGTGTTTTATCGTGCCGGCCGTACTCATAACCGGTGTATTTGCAGTTCTATACAAAAACTACGGACAACTCCCGGAACTGCAACCATTTGTGTATGGAATAACACCAGCTATCATTGCAATAATTGCAGCAGCAGTTTATCCACTTGCAAAGAAATCGTTGAAATCCACTCAACTCTGGATGATCGGTATCGCAGTCCTGGCACTTAATTTTATAGGTGTAAGCGAGATTATCGTCCTTTTCGGAGCGGGTTTTCTGGCAATGGGTCTTAAAGCCATTCAGACAAAAAGTGCGGGAAAAATGAGTGCACTGCTCCCCCTGCCCCTGCTGCAGATCACAGGTGCCGGACTGGCGGCCAGCGGGACTATGGGCTTATTCCTTACCTTCCTGAAAGTGGGAGCAATACTCTACGGTAGTGGGTATGTACTGTTTGCTTTCCTTGATACCGAACTGGTGGCCACTGGTTTGTTATCACGTCAGCAACTCATTGATGCAATTGCTGTTGGACAATTCACGCCGGGGCCGGTTTTTTCATCCGTGACCTTTATTGGTTACCAGATTGATAATTTTAAGGGGGCATTGGTGGCTACACTGGGAATTTTTATTCCTTCCTTTGTATTTGTGGCCCTGCTAAATCCGCTGGTGAAAAAAGTACGTAATTCGAAAATCTTTGCTGCATTTCTCGATGCAGTAAATGTGGCATCTGTAGCAGTTATCGCGGTAATTTGTATCGAAATGGGACTGGCCACAATTACCGATTGGCGCACCATTGCAATAACTGTATTGAGCTTTATAGTCGTTTTTGGATTCAAAAAGCTCAACAGTGCATTTATAGTACTCGGTGGTTCGTTAGCTGGCTATTTGCTTACCCTGATACCTTTATAACAGGTCGTCAAAGTTCCTCTTTAACAAACTCCAGTAAACTGGAATGAGTCTTCATCAGCGATTCCTGATTAATTACCAGCAATTCAATATGAGCTGAATAAATTCCCTGTTCCTTTACATCGAGATTGACAACCGGTGGAACGGAAGTAATCACCCAGGGCATTTCCAGCATTCTTTTGGCCAGCCGTTGTTGAATTTCGTCGACCTGTAAGAGAGAAGAAAACTCTATATCAATGGATTTTCGTACTGGAATATCTCTGGCTACAGAAATCAGTAATTGTTTGGCAGTAAGACTGCTGTAAGGAACTCTTACAATCTCACCCCCGGCATTCTTTATTTTCAGCGATCGATATCCCAGTTCGGTTACAACGCCTACATAACTACCGGTATTCAATGTCATCCCTTTTTCGAGTGCATTTTCGGAACGAAGAATAAATCCTGCAATAGCATCACGAATAAAATACCATCCAATTGCAGCGATCAACACAACCGACAGCGCCGTAGTCAGAAATGCTGATAAGCCCGACTCTGCCGGTAGTGTGCCTATTGACCAATAAATAAATACCATCCATACACCAAACTCCAGGATGGGAAACCAACGGGCAAACATCATCCTGTAGCGCGGGGAAGCCACTACTTTTAAATACAAGCCTTGTACAGCACGTAAAAACAGAAACAGCACTATGGCCAGAACAGGTATTACTATACGTATCATATATAAGCAATTTTTTTAAGTTGATCGATCAACAAAGGTTCGAGTAGGGCTTGAATACTGTATACTCCTGAAGTAGTTTCCCGTAACACTCCATTACGTACCAGCTGTCGTATCATCCCATCAATCCGTTCTACATTCCAGTGCAGGATTCGCGAGAGTTGGCTTATCCAAAAACGACGGTGAATAACAAACTGCAGGATAAGTAACCACTCGTCATCCGACAATTGACCCTTCAGGATTAACTCCTCATTTAAAGGATGTTGAATGCCAATCACCATGCCATTCACGGTTTGAATTCCACTTAACCACCGTTGAGCAGCAAGCCCCGGATTTCCTCCCGTACAATTAAACAGCTGATTAAAATACCGTGCATACGCCCAATTTGAAAATTCATCCTCTTCGCGATTATCGAGCACAAAACTCATTCCGCCGGCCTGATGTCGTGTAAGTATCATCTCCTTTAATTCTCCGGCATTGAAAGGCTGGCAAAAAATCAGTTCGCTAACACGTGAATTAAGTTTGGTAAGCTGTTCCAGAACTTTTAATGCATAGCGGTTGATGGTAACAATAATGAGCAACCGGTTTTCATACAGGCGATTTAGTTCCACTATCCGTTCCACTACCCTAGTGCCGCCGGGTCGGCGTTCCCACCAAAGCTCCAGATCGTCGACAAGCACTACATTTTTCCCTTTCATACCATCCAGCTGCCTTTCCAGCGAGCCTTTACCTCCGACTTGTTTTTTCAGTTGATTGTCGAATTCCTGCACATCTGCTGAACATCCCAGGGGAGCACGCACCCTCCAAACCTGGTCTTTACCGAAATGGTTTTCAATCAGATAGCGCGCAAGAGAACTCTTTCCCGACCCCCTGTCACCGGTAATGATCAGGATTCCGGAATAACCCTCCATAAATCGACGAACAGCTTTGTCTCCCAGTGAACTTTCCTCCGGCATTGGAACCCTGAATTCCTGCGCAGCTCCGGCATCATCAGAGAATAAACCCACATAATAATAGGGCAATTGATCCAGTATTTTAGGTTCAGCACTGTGCCGCTCAACATACTGTTTTATAGAATCACCAGGATATAACGACGCCCGTTCACTTACCAACTCCTGCCTTTTGGTCCATAAGATGCCTTTACTTTGATGATAGAACAATGAAACCCAGGCCTGTACCAGCTTTTGCCGGGAAACGGCCAGCATCTGATAAAAACGCTTTTGCGCTTTGTGCTGCTGATGCCGGGGTAGTATCCGGGCACCCGGGCGACCGGCTGCATTGAGAATTTCAACAGCATTCAACGCTTCGAAAGCTTTATACATAGCAGAGTCAATATCCTTTTGCAGCCTGCTCTCCAACGCCTCCAACCGCTCCATCTCTTTCTCAATATTCACTTTCAGATCATCTAAAACACGCATCTCCGATGGTTTTGCATCCTGAAGTAGCGCTTGATGGTAATTGACCAGTTTGGTGATATTGCCAATAGCAATTGCCACCCGCTGCACACCTTTTGTAAACGATACCGAAAGTTTATTCAGCCGATCGACCAATTCATTGCTGATATAATAATTGATAATTGTGCGAACATTAATTTCAATCGTTTCAGCCTCTTCAACCTTCTCAACGCTAAGTACTTCCGGAAGTTGATTTCCGGCTACCAGTATCGATTCGGGCAGCTCGTCAACCAGTTCCCGCAATTGATTATTGATAATCTGGAAAAAGGATTCAACTGCAGGAAGTTCACTATTAACCTGAATATTAGCGGTATTTTTCTTTTCACTCAAACTACTGAGCAAATCGCCAAGCGACTTGTACAATGTGGCCTGCAACTGCCTTTTAACATCCTCTGTTAGCTGTTGACTGGCGACTTTAACCTCCTCACGCGTTTTCAGGCAGATGCCCTCAAGCTTTGTTTTATTCCATTGAAATTGTATAAACCTTCGTATGTGTGCCGGAGCTTCCTCCAGTTCAATCAGTTTCCGTTCTTTTTCCACTATCAGTTTCTTCCATCCGCTGTATTGTGCCGTCAGTTCTGTGCTCTCCAGCAATTGCGAAAGCAATAGAATATCCTTGCGAAAATCGATTACCAGACTGTGCTGAATTGCCCTGAAATGTGCTTGTATTAATTCCTTTAATGCCTCCTTCCTATCCACAAAATCCTTTTCTGTTAAGGTAAGGATAAGCAATTCACGTAGTGAAACTGTAAATTCGAGGGTATGTACCAAAAAAGCAGAATAGAAATGTTCCATCGAATCGATTCGCCTTGAAAACAGAAAGTACGTAACAGCAGCATCCAATGCTTTGGGGTCCTTTCGTCCGGGCTTGAGGTGCAATTGTTTCAACAGCTGAGTAAGGTTATTTTTCAGGGATGAAAGAAAAGCTGTTACTTTCACACCCATCAAATCCTCTTCAAAAGCCAGCTCATCGTTGAGCTGATTGTCGATGAGGTGCAGCCAGCCTACAGGAGATGAGGCCCTGGAAAGCAGTGCATCAGCAAGAGCAAAACGACGGTGCTCAAGAACAGTAAATAACTCCTGACAAAGCACTTCCAGATCGGCATCCTCCTTTTGTGCAAATTCGGTTAACTCCTTAGCATCACAGGAATTAGCGGGTAATTCAAGTAATGAACCAATTTTTTCCTGATCATTTTCAAGAATATAGTCTTCACCATTTGATGAGTCAGGCAATACGTCAAACTGTTCAAAGCGTTGCGAGGCACTCAGCCACAAACAACTATGGAGGCGTGACGACAGAGCATCAGCATTGTCAATCAATGAGCTATCAGCATTCATTCCCGGTTCGCTCAGTGCCAGCATGGTTAATCCGGTTGATTCCGATTCGATCGATATAAGGTCAACAGGTGGTTTTTTTTCCAGATTCATCACTACCTTTACCTCGGCATTGACACGGTACTCGTTCACCAATTGATTGAGAATGCTATAGTAACGTTCGGTGAGTGTAACATCTCTGTTGAGTACCAACAAACGAAGGCGGGCTTTTCGCCATTCTTTTCTGGAACTGATAAAACGAAACAGATGCAATGCCAGACTAAGTTCGCGTCCACTGCCGTTCCACCAGAAATCAACCGACGCGTAATCGCCAAATCCACGTTCCGGATCATAATCGAGTAAGGCCAGAGTAAAATCACGTTTGCTCAAAGTTGCCAACAGTTTTTCCATTCTCTCCGGATTAGCAGTGGCTTTAGGCCATCCCATCAGTATCGTGTCAGGTTCAAATCCTGAGAAACCATACACCCGGCTTATCATGTCGATTCCTTCGTAGATGGAACTACAATTGTATTTACGGGTAATTATCTCAGGATAGTCGCTGAGCTTCTCCACCCTCACCCGTTCAGCAGGGCTGGCACCGGGGTTGGCATTTTCTTCCAGTTCAAAATTTGTAAACACACCCTGGCGGCCAATCATCGATAGCGCCATTTGAATAAGGTGAGGCCGGGTTGTTGCTCCACCACTCATCAGGATGATATTCGGACGCCAGTTTCTGTTGTTTACCTCGTTACGGGTCAGCTTCTTCAACCCGTGTTTTACAATCGACATCCAAACACTATTCCAGGTGTCGCCCGATTGCAGGTTCAACTCCTGACGACGGAGCACTAAGAACAAACCTACAAGAATAATTGAGGCGCCAATCATGGCCAGCACATCCAACTGAATCATGATCACCACAGCAGCAAGTGCTCCTACAATGCTAACAAAACGTGGGATACGGAACGAAGGCCGGAAATCGCTGCTTGCCCAGCTTTCGACAGTATAAGTAATATTAAGAAAACCGTATATAATAATGAAAAAAGTAGTTACCACGCGGGCTATCACATTCAGCTCACCAATCAAAATACCTCCAAGGGCAATTAAAAATGTAAGCAGAATCGCATTTCGGGGTTCATTCGACGGGCCATGTCCCTTGCTGAAAAAGCGGGGAGCAATCCTATCCTTAGCCACTGCCTGTAAAATACGCGGAGCACTGAGAATACTTCCCAGAGCCGATGAAAAGGTAGCTCCCAGAATCCCGGCAACTACCAATTGAGGTAGCCAGGAAATGTTCAGCAACACGTTGGTATCATTTACCAGCACAGTACGATCGACAGTAGCACTAAAGTAATAGGCTAAACCAATATAGACAACCAAACCTACCAGAATGGCAGAAATGGTACCGGTGGGGATTGCCCGCTTGGGATCTCTCAGGTCGCCCGACATCGAAACGCCTGCTTCAAAACCAGTAACGGCGGGAAAGAAAATGGCAAAAAGCGCAATCCAGGGAAGCGAATCGGGTAAAGTACCAGTTTGTAATGCAGCCGGAGCATACGTATGCTGACCCAGAAATAACGACACAAGCGACAGCACCATTGCAGTAAGAATCAGGTATTGGGTTTTAATAGCCAGAGAAGTGCTTATAAACGTCAATACTGTGATAATCAGAAGAATTATGACACCCGCAATACGGATATTATTCAGAGTGACATCGAAGCCAAAATAACCCAGGAAAACTTCTGAAAATCCGATCAGGTATAAACTTACACTAAACGAAAGTCCGACAAACAGGGCCCAACCGAGTGTTCCACCAATTGGAAGCCCCAGACTTCTGGAGATAATGTAATAGGTGCCACCACTTTCCACCTTTTTATCGGTAGCAATTGAGGCTACGCTCAGACCGGTACTGGCAGAAATTATATGTGCTAGGATAATTATTCCCAGAGTGGCGAAAAACCCTGCCTGACCAACAATCCAGGGCAAACGCAGGTACATGATAACACCCAATATAGTTAAAATTGAGGGTGTAAAAACACCCCCGAACGCTCCGAATTTTCTAGCTTTTGCCATAGTCCGTTACTTTTAAATTTACGGAATAAATCAGTTCCCACAAAGGTAACGAATTTGAACGGAAAACAAAGGCAGAAACGTCAATAAAAACTAAACAGTTAATTTCATTCAGCCACAGCCTTAACCTTTACTTCTTTGCTGACTGGCATACCATTCATGACCACTTTTTCAGTTTCAAGTTGTTTTTTATCCGAAGTACTGACGGTAAGGATATAACTCCCTTCATCAATATTTTCAAATAGGTATTCGCCTTTATTAGTTGAAGTTTTTGCCTTAATAACCTGTCGGTTTTCAGGATTTACCAACATTGCATCAGCATTTTCAATAGGTTGATTGTGCTCATTGGTAACCTTTGCTATAAGAGTCATTGTTGCAGCTGTAACTGTCGCCTGGAATGCTGTAGATAACACAAAGGCCATCAATAGAGTAGTTGTTGTTTTCATTGTTGTAAATTTTAATTGTTTGAATATTAGACGTAATCAGGTATGAAGTTGGATGTTTAATCAAAAATATTTTTTACTTTTGAAGCCTGTTTTAAAAAATTACACCATGAATCCACTTGTTGAACAAATCAGTGCG
>JAVFAG010000046.1:14327-24650 GCA_034002585.1 Paludibacter sp. | reverse complement strand
TCCCGAATTTTCACAGCTCGTAGGCACCATCCTCCTGGCAGCTTCTTACCGGCGCGAAGAACAACAACAATCGCCTGCCGTAAAAGAAAGCAGTCAGGCTAAAAAAAAATCGGGCCGTGGCAAATCCATCGGCGATTCCATCACCCAGGGCATCTTCCGATTCTTTGAAGACGACACGAATTTACAAGAAGCTGACGAACCTAAGGAACAAGTTTAATGTAATTATACTAGATTTTTTTGACGAAACTAAAGACCAGAAAATATGACAGAATACATGACAGACGATATGTTGCCCATCGAATTACCACTGATTGATCCATCGATCATCAAAGTAATCGGAGTAGGAGGTGGTGGTGGCAATGCGGTGAACCACATGTACAAACAAGGTATTCGCGATGTGACCTTTGTAGTATGTAATACCGATAATCAGGCATTGAAAACTTCGCCGGTTCCGGTGAAGATACAACTGGGTTTAGGTCTGGGTGCAGGCGGACAACCTGAAGTTGCGAAGAAAGCTGCTGAAGAAAGTATTGAGAACATCCAGAAGGTGCTGCGTGAAAATACGAAGATGGTGTTTATCACAGCGGGTATGGGTGGTGGAACCGGTACAGGTGCCTCACCGGTAGTAGCTCAGGCTGCACATGAACTGGGAATTCTCACGGTGGGTATCGTAACCATCCCCTTTGCTTTCGAAGGTGCACATAAAATTCGTCAGGCCCTGCAGGGAGTTGCCGAGCTCAGTGAGCATGTGGATGCTTTACTGGTGATAAACAACCAAAAGCTTACCGAGATTTATGCCGACCTCGAATTGTCGAACGCTTTTGCCAAGGCCGACGATGTGCTGACCAATGCTGCCCGCGGTATTGCAGAAATCATCACTGTTCCGGGTTACATCAACACCGACTTCGCCGATGTATATACCATCCTCAGCAAAGGAAATGTGGCAATTATGAATACTGGTTATGCAAGTGGTGAAAAGCGTATTACCAATGCTATCAAAGATGCCCTGAATTCGCCTTTATTGAATACCAACGATGTTAGTGGTGCCAGCAAGGTGTTGCTCAACCTGTATTGCTCAACCCAGCATCAGATTCGCATGGAAGAAGTAAAGGAAATCAACGACTTTATGGCCACCATTGGCGACGATATTCAGGTGATATGGGGTGCGACCTTCGACGACAGTCTGGGTGAAGATGTGAAAATTACACTGATTGCTACGGGATATGATGTATCGGATATCCCCGGTATGCCAGCATCGGTATCCAGGAAACAAAAACAGGAAACGCCACGTCCTTCGGTAACCCTCGATTTTGAAAGTGGTATCGAAGAAGTGTCGGCTCCGGTAGAGACGACTCCCGATCCACTGAGCAATGCCATGCGTACCTATTATCCCGAAAATGGTGCTAAACAGGAGGAACCGGTGTTTGAAGACTGGCAGGAAACAGCGGATGAGCTGTCGTTGGGAACTGAGGAAGAAGAGTTTGAAACGATTAGTCTGGAAGAGTTGGATAACGACGATGTACTAAAAAAGGCCGAAGAAATCCCGACCTGGAAAAGAAGATTGTTAGGAAAACGTTAATGCTACCGACAAAAGCAACGTGCACAAATCATGTACATTGCTTTTGTCAGTCATGGTGTTGAATTAATCCCGTCGTCCCAACAGAATCATTACATAATAAATAAGGGTTGCCAGTGATCCCAAGGCTGCCACAACATAGGTGTACGCTGCACTTTTCAATGCATCCTTAGCAGGCTCATGGGTCGAATAATTGGTAATTCCTGCCGAATTGAGCCAGGCAAGAGCACGGGTGCTGGCGTTGATTTCAACCGGCAGTGTGATGAAACTGAAGAGGGTAGTAGTTGCGAACAACACTACACCAATGGTCAGAATCTGTGGGAAGGATTGAATCATCAGAATACCAGCCAGTAATACCCATTGTACCCAACTTGATGCAAAGCTCACCACTGGAACCAGTTTTGAACGCATGGTAAGTGGCGCATATGCTGTGGCATGCTGCACGGCATGACCGCATTCATGTGCCGCAACTGCCGCAGCTGCCACACTGTTCGAATGATACACACCCTCGCTCAGGTTTACTGTTTTGGTGAGAGGATTGTAGTGGTCGGTAAGTTGCCCGGGAGTGCTAATCACCTGTACATCAAAAATCCCGTGGTCGTTGAGCATACGCACGGCCACTTCACGTCCTGTCATCCCGTTGGGGATTGGTATTTTCGAATATTTGGTGAACTTCGATTTCAAATTCATTTGTATCAACCAGCTTGCAAGGGCTGTGACACCAAAAATTATCCAGATCATATTGTTTACTATTAAATTACGTATTAAGTTACGGCGCCAAATATATCAAATTTTCTGCCATTCGACAATTTGTCAGGCAGGTCTTTAAAGATATTTGTGAATTGAGGGGCTTTTATCAGAGCTTAATGAGGCACCAGTAAACGCTTTACAGTCATATGGTTTAGTAATAGTTTTGCAGATGAAACAGGTTTGTCAGTCCTTTGTGTTGAAAAGCAGGGAACTGTCACCATAACTCAGAAACCGAAAGCCGTGATCAATAGCATGTTGGTAGATTTTTTTCCAGTCTTCGCCCACGAATGCGGATACCAGCAACAGCAAGGTACTTTTAGGTTGATGAAAATTAGTGAACATGCCTTCGATAATTCTGAATTGAAATCCCGGGCGAATCATGATTTGAGTCTGCGCCTGCAAACTTGTCAGGTGATTGCGGTCGAGGAAGTCGATAATGGCCTGAAGCGCTTCCCTTGTGCTGAGTTCAGTAGGTTGCTCGTCGGAGAGTTCACTCTCGTGTTCTGCATTCAACCGAATCACATTTTTGAAATCGTCGACATCTTGTGTTCTAAATCCATGTTGATGAATACTCTCGTAAGGCTCCCACTGTTCCACCAGAATGCTTTCGGCCGCTGTGCCTTTGTGCAATTGCACACCAATGTAGTACAGACTTTCGAGTGTGCGCACCGAGGTGGTTCCCACTGCGATAATGCTTCCTTCGTGTGCCAATAGTCGCTGCAAGGTACTTTTGCGCACCGAAATCACTTCTGCATGCATCTGATGATCAGCAATATCGTCGGCTTTTACGGGTTGAAAGGTGCCGGCTCCCACATGTAAAGTAAGCTCTTCGGTTTCAATATTTTTTCGTTTCAGGTCGTTGAGCACGGCATCCGTAAAATGTAAACCCGCAGTGGGAGCTGCCACCGAACCTTTTATTTTTGAATATACCGTTTGGTAAGTCGTGTGGTCGTTCACTTCGGTTGCCCGGTTAAGGTATGGGGGTATCGGAAGTTCGCCACAGGCATCCAGAATATCGGCAAAGCAGATTTCCGGATTATCCCATTCAAAATGTATAATCGGTGATTTTTTACGATTTGATTCGTTTTCGGGCATCCTCGTTGCTGTTAAGGTCACCCTGTGCCCATCGACTTCAAAACTACGGATCAAATTCCCTTCCTTCCACTTTTTAAGATTTCCAATCATACATTCCCAGCTGCACGAACCGGTCGATCCCAGTGAGAGAGCATAATCAGAAGGCTGAGAGGGTTCCAGACAAAAAACCTCGATGCGCGCTCCGGTAGATTTTTGAAAAACCATACGCGCCTGAATCACACGGGTATTGTTGTACACCAGCAGACTGTTTTCGGGTAGATAATCCACCGCATTGCGAAAAATATTTTCTTCGATGCGTCCCTCCCGATACACCAGCAATCGTGAAGCATCGCGCTGGTTGAGCGGGTAGCGGGCTATTCGTTCGTCGGGCAATGGATAGTCGTATTCAGTAATCCGAATCGGGGGTATATTGGTAAGTTTTCTCACGTGTTTCGGGAAAATTGTCGTATTTTTGCACAAAAGTACGAAAAATCTACAGAATGGAAGAGGCAGGTTTCGGCAACTAATCAAAAAGTGAAAAATGAAAAAAGGCGATACAGTTCGATTTGTAAATGCAGTGGGCGGGGGTGTTATTTCTCGTTTTGATGAAAAAAAGGGATTGGTATATGTGGAAGATGAAGATGGATTCGAGATTCCGGTGCTGGCCCGTGAGTGTGTGGTGGTGCCCAACGTGAATCCCACCACGAATTTCCCAACCAGAGATTTTAGTTCGAAAGCCGGAAAGGCAGGCGCGGGAGATGGGATGTCTGCTGGAGGTAAGGTGGGTTCAGGAACTGGTTCATTTTCAGAAAATAGTTCATTTGTTGCCGGCTCGTCTGCCCGAAGTTCTTCTGAACAGGGAGTTTTTGCGGTATCAGGTGCTGGTATTCAGGATTCAGCCACTCTTTCCGAGATTCTTTCTCAGGCTCAGAAACAGGTCGAAGAATACGAAACACCCACGGGCGACCAACTAAGTGTGGTACTGGCGTTTCTGCCTGTCGACCGGCTCAACCTGCAAGCGTCGGATTACGAGGCTATTCTCATCAACGACAGCAATTATTTTCTGATGTATTCGGTTGTGGTGGGTGAAAAAGATTTGCAACGTTCGGTAGCACAGGGCGTTCTGGAGCCCAATATGCAGGAACAAATTGCCGCGCTTACCAATGCCGATTTGAACAACTGGGAAAATGTGCGGGTACAGGCTCTCGCCTATAAATTAAATAAAAACTTTGCAGCTCAGGGAGTTGTGGATGCCCGTTTACGAATTGCTCCCCTGAAATTTTACAAATTGCACAGTTTCACAGAAAACGATTATTTCGATGAGCCAGCTATGGTTTTCGATTTGATACAGCCCACTCAGCCGGCAATTCCGGAGCCAACGCCCGAAGAAATTCGCCGTGCCCTGTTGCAAAAGGAGCCAACGCCCACAGCACCTGTACGTCGTGATAAAATTCCCCTTCAACGGGATATCATCGAAGTGGATTTACATATTCATGAACTGGTGGACACCACAACCGGCATGTCGAATGCCGATATGTTGCAGCTACAGATGGATAAGTTTCATGCGGTGATAGCTGAAAACAGCAAACGCAAAGGTCAGAAAATTGTTTTTATACACGGCAAAGGCGAGGGAGTACTGCGCAGCGAAATCATGAAAGCCCTGAAAAACAGGTATAAGTCCTTTTATGTACAGGATGCTTCGTTTAAGGAGTACGGATTTGGAGCAACGATGATAAGAATTCAATGATTAATGATAAATGATTAATGGGTGGGGTTTTGGATTTGATTCACGTTTGAATTTTAATATTGTAGAATTTAAAAATTGTATGAAGGGTAAATATTCTCTTAGTCGCAACCATTTATCATTAATAATTAATCATTTAACATTAGTGACTCGTCATTTATCATTTATCATTTATCATTTAACATTAATCGTAGCGTTTTATGGTTGTACGCCGGAGGAGGAACCTTTAGGGCCTGTTTTTTTGTCGGAGGTGTTTGAGTATGTGTATGCACCCGGTCAGCATGCGCAACTGGCCCTGCCAACAGACACGCAGTTTGTGACGGGTGATCCGGCAACGAAAGAAGGTTTTTTGTACCTGGGAGGTTTTGGAGGATATGTGGTGGCTGGTTTTCCCCGCGACGTAGTTGATGGTGAAGGGGCCGATTTCGAGGTTTTTGCGCTGGTGGGAGCGGCACCCGAACCGGCCGTGGTATATGTGATGATGGATGCGAATAAGAATGGCCGGCCGGATGATACCTGGTACGAACTGAAAGGAAATCTCTTTGAAGAGTCGAAACGCAATTATTCGGTGACCTACACCAAATCTCAATCGACGGAAGGAAACATTCAGTGGACCGACAGCGATGGCGCTTCGGGTGAATTACGTTCGTCGTACGGCGCGTTGAATAGCGCTGCCTGGTGGTGGCCATATACTTCGACCAATACCATCACTTTCAACGGCACTCGTCTTCCCGATGCCTATGTCAATCAATCTTCCAACGGCGCCGATAACTGGGTGGTTCCTGAGGGAAAATTCCAATGGGGCTATGCTGAAAATAACAAGGGGACGGATTATGATTCGAATT
Source organism: Paludibacter sp. (assembly GCA_034002585.1). Taxonomy (GTDB): domain Bacteria; phylum Bacteroidota; class Bacteroidia; order Bacteroidales; family Paludibacteraceae; genus Paludibacter. The sequence continues at coordinate 18,661 of JAVFAG010000046.1, read as the reverse complement.
CAGGATCCAATCAGTTGGATATCAGCAACGCAGTTGATGCCGAAGGACAAGCTGTTAAGCTGGTTTCAATCCGTTTTATAAAGATTCAAACTGCTGTTTTTCAACAAAACGGACAAATCAACGAAGTGTCGGCCGAAATAAGAGGCGCCCGTTCACTGCGATAAGCCTATTCCACCAGTACAAAATCCAACTGCTTTTTATCCAGATTAGCCCGTGCTACTTTTACACGCACTGCATCGCCCAGCTGGAATTTCCGCTGGTAACGCCGCCCAACAAGGCAGTAGTTTTTCTCATCAAACACATAATAATCGTCGTCGAGATCGCGAATCGGCACCATGCCTTCGCATTTGTTCTCGATAATTTCTACATACACTCCCCATTCGGTAACGCCCGATATCACACCGTCGAATTCTTCGCCGAGGTAACGCGACATAAATTCGACCTGTTTGTACTTGATGGATGCACGCTCGGCATTCGCTGCCAGCTGCTCGCGATCGGAACTGTGGCGACACATATCCTCGTATTCCTGTTGATTCACACTGCGACCACCTTCTCCGTAGCGTTCGAGCAACCGGTGAACCAGCATGTCGGGATACCTGCGGATGGGTGAAGTGAAATGGGTGTAGTAATCGAAAGCGAGTCCGTAATGGCCAATGTTTTCGGTAGTGTAAACGGCCTTTGCCATCGATCGGATTGCCAGTGTTTCAATCAGATGCTGTTCTTTCTTTCCTTCCACCGCATCCAGCAATTGGTTGATGGAACCCGATATGACCGATTGTTTACCCGTTGTGCGCAGGTTGTAGCCGAACTTTTTTATGAATAGCGAGAAGTTTTGCAATTTATCGGGATTGGGCACATCGTGAATACGGTACACAAAGGTCTTCGCTTTCTGACCGCGACCCGGTTTTCCGATATGGGTAGCCACAGTTTTGTTGGCCAACAACATAAACTCCTCAATCAACTTATTGGCATCTTTTTGTTCCTTAAAGAAAACAGAAAGTGGTTTTCCTGTTTCATCAATTTCGAACCGTACTTCTACCCGGTCGAAGGCAATAGCGCCCTGTTCAAACCGTCTCTGACGCAGTTGTTTGGCCAGTCGGTCGAGGGTTAAAACTTCTTCCTTAAAATCGCCTTTTCCCGTTTCAATAACCTGCTGAGCTTCTTCGTAGGTAAAACGACGGTTGCTGCGGGTCACGGTTTTAGCAATTTCATAATGTTTAACTTCCGCATCGTCATTCATCTGAAAAATCACCGAATAGGTAAGCTTATCTTCGTCGGGTCGCAGCGAACAAATTCCATTGGAAAGATGCTCGGGTAGCATGGGAATGGTGCGGTCGACCAGGTACACCGAGGTGGCACGGTCGCGTCCTTCACGATCGATGATACTTCCCGGACGAACATAGTGCGTAACATCGGCAATATGAACGCCCACTTCCCAAAGGCCATTGTCGAGCCTGCGCAACGAAAGAGCATCATCGAAATCCTTTGCATCGCGTGGGTCAATGGTGAAGGTGGTAATTTTGCGCATATCAATACGACGCGACACTTCTTCCGGGGTAATACCCGCATCCATAGAAGCAGCTGCAGCATCCACTTCGGCAGGGTAGGCATAGGGCAAACCATATTCCGCCAGAATGGCGTGCATCTCAGTGTTGTTGTCGCCCTTATTTCCCAAAATATCAATTACTTCGCCCACTGGATTTTTCATATTGGGCTCCCATTTCATCAGCTTAACAATCACCTTTTGGCCATCCTTCGCACCATTCAGCTTGTTTTTGGGGATGAAAACATCGGTGGTCAGCACCCGGTTGTCGCAAATCAGGAAAGCATAATTGTCGGACACATCCAGAATTCCCACAAAGGTATCCTTGGCACGCTCGGTGATATCCACCACCTCACCTTCCGGCATTTGACCCTTGCGTCGGGCGTACAAAAACACCTTCACCTTATCGTTGAGCAGCGCATGATTCGTTTTTCGTTCGGGAATAAACACCGGTTCGCCTCCATCGTCGGGCAGCAAAAAGGTTTTCACACCTTCGCGGGTTATGGTTCCTGTGATAAAACCACCCCTCGAGTTCAGGCGAAATTTACCTTTCGACACCTCTACAAGGTAATCTTCCTCGTGCAATTCGTACAGAATTTCGTTGATAAAAACTTTTTGCGACTCACTTTTTATGGTAAGAAGTTTGCTTAATTGCTTGTAGTTGAATACGGTTTCAGGATTTTCGCGAAAGATGTTGATGATATGGCGTACCAGTTCCGATTTGCGGAGCCGGGTGCTACCACCGTTTTTTTTCCGTTTGCGTGACATAGTTTTCGGGTGTTATAATCAAATGAATAACAAAAGTACAACAATATCGGCGGGAAAAGGTTATACAGACAATAAATTTTTGTAATTTCGCCAGCCGGTTCACTACAGTGTACCAAACAGGGCTACCCATAAGGTAACACCGGCTGTGCTCAACACCAGTTCGAACCAAATTTAAGTTGTACATGCGAAAAAAAATTGCGTTTATCATCAACCCCAATTCGGGTTCAGGTTCTAAATCGGCGATACCCGGACTTATCGAACAGGAGCTCGATGCTACCCTGTATATTCCCAGCGTGGTGTACACCGAGCATCAGTACCACGGGCGCGAGTTGGCAGCTCATTTTGTGGAGGAGGGATTTCAGGCCGTGGTAGCTGTGGGGGGCGATGGAACTGTAAACGAAGTAGCACGCGCACTGACGCATACCAACACTGCGTTGGGTATTATTCCGGTGGGTTCCGGAAATGGATTGGCCCGTCACCTTTCCATTCCAATGAATGTTAAATCGGCCATACATCATCTCAATCATTCGGAAGCCATTCTCGTCGATTATGGTCTGGTAAACGGAAATCCATTTTTCTGTACGTGTGGAACTGGATTCGATGCCTATGTGAGTACTGAGTTTGCCAAAGGGAAGCAACGGGGAATTATGGCTTATCTCGAAAAAGTAATTACCGGCTATTTCAACTATAAATCGACTAGTTATCAGCTTATCGGTAATGGAATTGATTTTAAAACGAAGGCATTTGTGCTGACGTTTGCCAATGCTTCGCAGTGGGGGAACAATGCGTATATCGCCCCTCAGGCAAGTGTGCAGGATGGTAAGCTCGATATTTCGGTGATGAGTAATTTCCCACTCATCGCTATTCCTTCTCTGGCCATCGAACTGTTTGCCAAAACCATCGATAAGGGATTTTTTATGACTACCTTTCGTACGGAAGAAGTAACCTTGTTGCGCGATGCCCCCGGGCCGTTTCACTACGATGGTGAACCTTATGAGGAAGGCACTGAAATAAAGGTGAAGATAGTGCCCGAAGGATTAAAGGTGCTGGTGAAAAAACGTTTCTGAAAAACAGGAGTAAATCGATTGAGGTGTACGATAATGCCTCCATGCCAGCAACGCTTTTTAAGCACAGGATGACCCCTTGTAACAGTCGGCTTTATTTACATTTCGTAAGATTTTGTGAATATTTCAAGAAAATTTCATGTTTTTCTTGTTGTTTAATGAAAAAGTATTACTTTTGCCCCACAAATTCAGAATTAAAAATGACACGATTTTTTACATACTTTTATTTTTACTTTTACTTTAGCAGGTGAGAGCAGGATACTAGTATAGTAAGTGAATAATTCAACGATTGATAGTACTTCTAAAATCCTGCTCCAACACACGAGCAGGATTTTTTTTAATTACAAAACGATGAAAAAAATAGCGATACAGGGTGTAAGTGGTGCTTTTCACGATATTGCAGCACGACAGTTTTTCAAAAACGAAGAAGTGGAGATCATTCCCTGCATTACCTTTAAGGAAGTTTTTGAGGTGATTAGCCGTCCCGATGATACACTGGGAATTGTGGCAATTGAAAATACCATCGCCGGAAGTTTACTTCAAAATTACAATTTGCTACGCGAAAGTGGTGGTGTGGTGGTAGGCGAGCATAAACTGCGTATTTCGCATTGTATCTGTGCGTTACCAGGTCAATCACTGGACGAAATAAAAGAAGTGTATTCCCACCCGATTGCATTGCGTCAGTGCGAGGCTTTTCTGGAACAACATCACCATATCCGGGCAGTTGAAAGCGACGATACCGCATTGTCGGCCAGGGATATTGCCGATCAGCAGGTGAAGGGAAGGGCTGCAATCTGTAGTTCGTTTGCCGCAAAGCTCTATGGTTTGGAAATTCTGGCCGATGAAATTGAAACCAATAAGCGTAATTTTACCCGTTTCCTTATAGTGGCTCATCCCGATTTAGCCGAGCGTATGCGTCCTGAGATAAAAATGAATAAATCGTCGCTGGTATTTACGCT
>JAVFAG010000046.1:0-14227 GCA_034002585.1 Paludibacter sp. | reverse complement strand
TTCTGGCCGATGAAATTGAAACCAATAAGCGTAATTTTACCCGTTTCCTTATAGTGGCTCATCCCGATTTAGCCGAGCGTATGCGTCCTGAGATAAAAATGAATAAATCGTCGCTGGTATTTACGCTGCCCCACGAGGAAGGAAGTCTGGCCAAGGTGCTTTCTATCCTTTCGTTTTATCACATCAATCTTTCCAAGATTCAATCGCTGCCCATCATCGGCCGCGAATGGGAATATCAGTTTTACATCAGTCTGAATTTCGATAATTACGATCGCTACCGTCAGTCGCTGGATGCTGTGCGTCCCCTGCTCAAAGACTTTCAGGTGCTCGGCGAATATTGTGAAGCCCCAACACCCCTGCCGGTCAATCAGTAAAACGCATATCCCCTTCAAATTCCTAACTGTTATAAAATAAAAGGCATATCCCCTTCAAAACCCCACCCATTAATCATTAAACATTAAACATTACCAAAAATGGTTTCCCCTGCCAACCGACTCTCTTCCGTATCCGAATACTACTTCTCGCAAAAACTGCGCGAAATTGCTGAAATGAATGCTGCCGGCAAAAAAATCATCAACCTGGGAATTGGTAATCCCGATATGCCTCCATCGCCCGAAACGATAGAGGCCTTGTGCGCCGAAGCCCATAAGTCCGATGCGCATGGCTATCAGAGCTATGTGGGTATACCTGAACTGCGTCAGGGCTTTGCCAACTGGTACAGGCAATGGTATGGTGTTGAGTTGAATGCTGCCACCGAAATTCAACCCCTTATTGGCTCCAAGGAAGGTATTCTGCATATCACCCTGGCTTTTGTAAATCCGGGAGAGGCGGTACTTGTGCCCAATCCGGGCTATCCGACCTACACTTCCGCCAGTAAGTTGTGCGAGGCTGAAGTTATTAGCTACGATTTGCTCGAAGATGCCAACTGGCAGCCCGATTTTGATGCGCTGGAGAATATGGACCTGAGTCGCGTGAAACTGATGTGGGTGAATTATCCCAACATGCCCACCGGTGCCAACGGAAGTGTGGAATTGTTTGAAAAACTGGTGGCCTTCGGTAAAAAGCACGATATTGTCATTTGCAACGATAATCCGTATAGTTTTATTCTCAACGATCACAAAATCAGCATTCTATCGATTGAAGGTGCGAAAGATATCTGTATTGAACTGAACTCAATGAGTAAGTCGCACAACATGGCCGGATGGCGTATGGCTATGCTGGCATCGAACGCAACCTTTATCAGCTGGATACTAAAAGTGAAGTCGAATGTGGATTCGGGAATGTACCGTCCGCTGATGGTGGGAGCGGTACAGGCATTAAAAAATACGAAAGAGTGGCACGATGGCATGAACCGGGTGTATGCCCGTCGCCGCGAGCTGGCCTGTAAAATTATGGATGCGCTCGATTGTCGCTACGATACGAATCAGGTGGGTATGTTCGTCTGGGCAAAAATTCCCGATCGTTATACCGATTCGGGCGAACTGGCCAATGAAGTTCTCTATGGTAAACATGTATTTATAACTCCGGGTTTTATCTTTGGCGATAAGGGAAAACGGTATATACGCATTTCACTGTGCTGTACCGAAGAAAACCTGAAACAGGTATTGGATAAACTAAGCATCATCTCTTAGCTCCACCCATTAATCATTAATAATTAAACATTTAACATTCAATATTGTGGATTTAGAATCAATTTTACTACCGGGCGTTGACCCGAAACGACCGCTGATAATTGCAGGTCCGTGTTCCGCTGAAACTGAAGAACAAGTGATGGAAACTGCCCGCCAGCTACATGCCAACGGAGTGCAGATATACAGAGCGGGAATCTGGAAACCCCGTACCAAACCGGGTGGTTTCGAAGGCATTGGTTCCGAAGGATTACCCTGGCTACAACGGGTAAAGAAGGAATTGGGAATGTATATCGCTACCGAAGTGGCTACGGCTGCTCACGTACGCGCTGCGCTTGCCGCCGATATTGATATCCTGTGGATTGGTGCCCGTACCACAGCGAATCCTTTTGCCGTTCAGGAAATTGCTGATGCCCTCGAAGGTACCGATATTCCTGTGCTGATTAAAAATCCGGTGAATCCCGATCTTGATTTGTGGATTGGTGCCATCGAACGCGTGTATAATGCAGGTGTACGTAAAATCGCCGCCATTCACCGCGGTTTCAGCAGCTACGACAAAAAAATCTACCGTAATCTGCCTCAGTGGCATATTCCTATCGAATTGCACCGCCAGATGCCTGAATTGCCCATTATTTGCGACCCCAGCCATATTGGTGGGAAACGAGAGCTTGTGGCTCCGCTGTGTCAGCAGGCGATGGACCTGAACTTCGACGGACTTATTGTTGAAACGCATGTAAATCCCGAAAAAGCCTGGAGCGATGCTACTCAACAGGTAACTCCTGCTGTGCTCGATTTTATCCTGAACTCTATTGTTATCCGCGATACAACACAAACCACCGAAAATCTTACGGGCCTGCGTCGTCAGATTGATGAGCTCGACAACGACCTGCTCGAGTTATTGGCAAAACGTATGCGTGTTTCCCGTGAAATCGGTATGTATAAAAAGGAGCATAACATGCCGATTCTTCAGGAACACCGTTACGACGAAATCCTCCAGAAGCGCATTGCTCAGGCTGTGGATATGGGTATGAAGCCGGAGTTCATGAAGGCTGTCCTGGTAGCCATACACGAAGAGTCGGTGCGCCATCAGATGGAAATCATGAAGGGTTAATTTGGAAATATTGCACATTTGTAGTACTTTTGTGCCGAAATTATAGTGATGTATGAACTTTTTAGTGTTAAAAATGGTTTCATACATCAGTAACTAAACAAAAAATCATGGGTAATAATTTATTAAAAGGTAAAAAAGGAATTATTTTCGGAGCACTCAACGATATGTCGATTGCCTGGAAGGTAGCTGAACGTTGTGTGGAAGAAGGTGCAATTGTTACATTGTCGAACACGCCGCTGGCGATTCGTATGGGAACCACTGAAGAACTTGCACAAAAGCTGAATGCTAAACTGATTCCGGCTGATGCTACAAATGTTGAAGATTTGGAGAAGGTTGTTGATGAATCAATGGAGTTTTTCGGAGGTAAATTCGATTTTGTACTACATTCCATTGGAATGTCGCCCAATGTACGTAAAAAACGTCCTTACGACAACCTCGATTATGGTTTGCTAAATCAGACACTTGATATTTCAGCTATATCGTTCCATAAAATTTTGCAGATATGTAAAGCAAAAGATGCCATTAACGACTGGGGTTCGGTCATTGCCTTGTCGTATGGAGCTGCACAGCGTACCATGTTCGGTTACAACGACATGGCCGATGCCAAGGCGATGCTGGAATCGATAGCGCGTAGCTTTGGGTATATTTATGGCCGCGAGAAGCATGTACGTATCAATACAATTTCGCAATCGCCGACAGTAACTACAGCCGGTAGTGGTATCAAAGGTTTCGATAGCCTTGTAGACTTCTCGGAGCGTATGTCGCCACTGGGAAATGCTACGGCTGAAGAATGTGCCGATTATTGCGTGGTGATGTTCAGCGATCTGACCAAAAAAGTAACGATGCAAAACCTGTATCACGACGGTGGATATTCGAGCATGGGTATGAGCTTCCGGGCAATGGAGCAGTACATCAAGAGCTTCGACGATTTGACCGACGAACAGGGTAATATTATCTACGGATAAACAGGTAGAAGTGTTGGTGAATTTACACTAAAGGCCTGAAAACCTGAATTCACCGGTTATCAGCATTTTCAACCTGAATGGATCAGTGCGTAGGCGGGATTAGTCCTGTTTGCGCACTGTTTGTTTTTTCATGGATTTACGCCATTGTATCCAGCCTACTACCGCCATTGCGCCATACACCACAAACAGTAGTGCCGTGCTGTACAAGCCTTGTTTCAGGTAAACAAATACAGCCACGCTGTCCACCACAATCCAAATCAACCAGTGCTCAATTTGCTTGCGTGCCAGCATCCAGGTAGCGGTAATACTGAAGGCTGTGATAAAGGAATCAGCACCGGGAACAGGAGAATCGGTGCCCATACTTAACACCGCGTAATAGATGAGCATCACAAGCATGGTAATTCCCGAAAGTACCGTCCATTCCTTAAAATGAGTGTATCTCACGGGCAAGTCTTCCCCGGTAGTTTCGCGTTTCTTTTTCCAGCTATACCATCCGTACACACTCACCCACAGGTAATACAGCTGCAGGCTCATGGCTGCATAAAACTTAGTTTCGAAAAAAACAAGCGAATAGACCACTGCGCTCAGAAATCCGAACACCCACAGCCCGATTTTCTGCTTCACCGAAAGGTAAAGATAAATAAAACTGAAAAGCGTTCCTGTAATTTCCAAAGCGGTTATAATACTCATAATTTGAGGACTTGTTTGACGAATGATTTCTTAATCAGGGATGAATAGGCGAAATTAGTTGTTTTTTTGATTATAATGTCCGATGGTGTTTATTAATCGGGCTTTCTCAGCATTCGTTCGTACTGCCCCGGTGTGTTCAGCAGCTTTATTGCGGCCTGTAACGATTCATTCTCCTGATCCATAATGCGGTAGTATTCGTTTACCGACCATAAATCGCGGGCAATAAGGGCTTTAAGCTGAAGTTGTATCAGGGGTTTTGAAATGGCATACTGTGCTTCGTTCAGTTCTATTTTTTCGGCTGTGGCGGCTCCGGTGAGTTGATCCATTAATTCATCGCCTACCTTAAAGCGTTTCTGAAACGATTCGAAATCGGTGAAGCATTTTTTCAAATCGGCTCTGTTTTTCTCGATATACTGAACCGAAACTTTATTCATGATCCCCTGAGAAATAATTTTGCGGTGATAGGGGGTGAATTTTGTCGTGTCAATTGGCACAAAAATATCGGGCATGATTCCGCCACCTCCGTACACCGTACGCTGCAGGCGCAGGGTTTTGTATTTCAGGGAGTCGGGAAACTGAATGGAGTCGGCGGTGAGCATTTCGCCGTGTTTAAAGCGTTCCTCCAGGTCTTTCTGGTATTTTTCCACACCGTCTTTGTAGGGTTTCTGAATGCTGCGTCCGGTGGGTGTATGGTAGCGTGAAGTAGTGAGCCGCAACATCGAGCCGTCGGTAAGGGGTATCTGGCGTTGTACCAACCCTTTGCCAAAACTCCTCCGTCCGATGATAATACCTCTGTCCCAGTCCTGCACTGCTCCGGATACAATCTCGCTGGCCGATGCAGAATATTCATCCACTAAAATTATCAGCTTACCGCTTTCAAAGTCACCCCGGGAGGTGGCATTGGCAACATTTTTCGGCTGACGGGCTCCTTCGGTGTAAACGACGAGCTGACCGGCACTCAGAAATTCATCGGCCAAATCGATGGCTGCATTCATGTACCCACCGCCATTGCCCTGCAGGCTAAGTATCAGGTTTTGCATGCCCTGACCCCGCAGTTTAACAAAGGCTTCCTTGTATTCCTGCACGGTTTTGCTGCCAAAATTATTAATCCGGATGTAGCCTGTTTCTTTGTCAATCATGTAGCTGGCATCGATGCTGTTAATCGGAATTTTATCACGGGTAATTTTAAAAAGCATCAGCTCCTTCACACCCCGACGATGGATTTTTACCTCCACCACCGAACCACGGGGACCTCTGAGGCGCTTCACCACATCCGAATTCTGAAATTTAACCCCGGCCACTAAGTCGTTGTTGATGTACACAATGCGGTCACCTGGCATTACACCTACTTTTTCGGCCGGTGTGCCCGAAATGGTCTGTACCACTAAAATTGTATCTTCAAATATTTGAAACTGAATGCCAACGCCTTCGAAACTTCCTTCCAGTGGTTCATTTACCCGCTCCACCTCTTCTTTAGGAATATAGGATGAGTGTGGATCGAGTTCTTTCAGTGCCCCCAAAATAGCCGCTTCCACCAATTTGTTTTCGTTGATACTATCGACGTATAAATTCGAAATGATACTGAACACATTATTCAGTTTCAGGGTATGGGAATTGATTTTCAACTGGGCCTGAGCAGAAGGTAGCGAAAGGAACAGGGTCGTCAGAAAAAGTACAAAAGGAATCCGGAGATGGAGAATGTTACGTTTTGGTTCCGGATTAATTGGGTGTGCTGTGGTAGATGAGTTTTTTCGAAGTGTCATGGGTTATATTGCAGAATGCGTATAGGGTTAGTTTGTGATGTTATTTTGATGTTTGAGATTACAATCTGAAAAGAGTTGAAACGGCAGTTAGTGCTTCAGCAGAACTCTTCAGGTATCCGCGCAGGGCTTCCGCTATCGCTTCAATCTCCAGTCCGCTATCGTCGGTTTCCATTAAAAGGCGGTCGGGTGGGGTAAGTGCCACACTTTCAGCATTGAATTTATCACCATACGAAAGATAAAAGCCGGCTTTTAGCAGTTGCTGTGCCAGTTCGGGCTTTCCCCTGAAACCATGAATGATCCATGGTTGTGAGGGGGAGTGTTTGTGCTGAAGTTCCATCAACTCATTAAAACAGCCCACACAATGAATTATCAGTGGTTTACGGGTGATTTCCGAAAGAATAATTTGACGTTCAAAGACTTCCATCTGAGCATTCATCGGTGCTTCGGAATTTTTATCGAGACCGCATTCACCAATGGCCACCACCTGCTGGTAGTTCAGAAGCATATTGAGCTTGTCGAGCCATGCCGGTAGAAACCCCGCTGCATCCCAGGGATGTATCCCCACCGAGAAATACAAACGGGGCCCGTGAGGCAGGCTCATCGGGTCGTCGTTGATCCGCACGTTGTAAATGGTGTTTACCTCGCCGGAATTTACGTTGTGACTGTGGACATCAGTTATCATTTTTGAAAATTGGAAAACAAAGGTAAGGAAATTGACTGAATAGCAGTTCCCTTGTACAAATTATTGCACTTTTTTCAGTGTTTTTTTCATCCTTGTTTTCTGATTTTCTTAAACAAAACCGTTGACGTAAGGTTCAATGCACTTTAAATTGATCCGAATATTAAGCCCGCAACTGTTGATAATACAATCACAATGGCTACATACACCACTGTTTTCTGTGTGCCAAGTACTCCACGTATTACCAGCATGTTGGGCAACGACAACGATGGTCCGGCCAATAGCAGGGCGAGCGCCGGTCCCTTCCCCATTCCTGAAGCCAGCAAGCCCTGGATGATGGGGACCTCGGTAAGAGTTGCGAAATACATAAAGGCACCGACAAAGGATGCGAAGAAGTTGGATAAGATTGAGTTGCCACCTACTGCCCATGCTATCCATGTGTTAGGAATGATGCCTGCTATGGAGGTATCATCGTGGGTCGAGCCCAGCAGAAATCCTGCTATCACCACACCTATAGCCAACAAAGGCATGATTTGTTTGGCAAAGCCCCAGCTCGAAAGTATCCACTCGCGGTTTTCGCCATCCTCCGATGTATCCATCAGGGCAATGGAGCTTATGGCTGCAATGGCCACAACGACGCTTACTAATGGATTCCCAATGAAAAGAGCACTGGCTGTGGTGGCAACAGCTCCGAGCAATACCTGCCAGGTTTTCAGTTTCAGAATGGATATCATGGAATACACCAATCCCAGACCGAAAAATCCGGTAATGTACCATTTGTAGGCCCACAGGTAATACCAGATGCTGCTCACATCGCCTTCGCCGGGTTTTCCCCAGTTTGCAAAAACCAGTATTAATACCAGTGTGAAGAAGTGAATGGCCGTCTGCCAGATTGGACGGTTTTCGGGTATCTCCGGGAAATTAAGTTGCTCTTCGGCCCTCACTTTTTCTTCTTTCCGGTAGATAAAAGCCATGGTAAGACCAATCAAAATACTGAATACTACAGCTCCCACAAAACGGGCTATTCCAATTTCAATTCCAAGTATTCGGGCTGTGAGGATGATAGCCAGAATATTAATCGCCGGGCCTGAATAAAGGAATGCGATGGCTGGTCCCAGACCGGCGCCCCGCTTGTGTATACTCGAAAAAAGAGGGAGGATGGTACACGAACAAACGGCCAGGATGGTTCCTGAAACGGCGGCAACGGTATAAGCGACCCAGCGCTTAGCTTTGGCACCGAAATATTTTATTACTGATCCCTGACTCACGAATACCGAAATTACTCCGGCTATCAGGAAAGCAGGCAATAAACACAGGATGACATGTTCGCGGGCATACCATTTGGCTAAGTCGAGGGTAGCTGCGAGGGCTGTGTTAAATACCGGACTTTGGGTAGGGAGGAAATAAATACCCAGAAAAATTGCTACAATCCAAAAGAGGAGTTTAAATTCTTTTTTTGTTTCCATTTTTTTGTAGTTCGTTAATGTACGAACAAGTTGAGTGAAAAATTAGCCACTTCCTTGTGCAGATGTGGCTATTAAGTTTTAAAAGAAAAAAATAATAACGTAATAAATGCCGATTCCGATAAACGCTACGGAAACAACGCGGCGAAACCACAATTCAAAGGTTTTAATCTGATTGTATAATTTCCCTACGTTGCCCACGGCATACGCCAGTAGCCAGGCAAAAATAATCACAGGCAGTCCGGTGGCAATGGCAAACAGTATGGGAAGATACAATCCGCTGGCGCTGGCTACTGTAATCGGAATAAGCATCACAAAATACAACACGCCGCTGTAGGGACAAAAAGCGAGGGCAAACACCATCCCCAATAGCAATGTGCTCCAGTAACTTCCCTTGCTCCGCTCGCCAATTTTATCGGTCAGCCCGCTTAATCCCGGCAGCTTCAGTTTGATAATATCGAGCATAAACAGGCCAATCAGAATCATCAGCGGCCCGAGAATTTTCTCACCCCATCCCTGAAACAGCATCGATACATTCATCTTACTGGCTCCGAAAAAGATGATTAAGGCAAGACCAGTGTAACTAATGACTCTGCCGAGCGTATACACCAACCCATTGGTAAACACCCGCCGGGGATCTTTCAGGTCGCGACTGATGAAGCCTACTGCCGAAATGTTAGTGGCCAGCGGACAGGGACTGATGGCGGTCATCAGTCCTAGTACAATGGCGGTGATAAACGAATATTGGGTGCTGTCGAGGATGTTTTGTAATACTTCCATCGGCTTAGAGTAACGGATCAATCGTCTTTTTAATATCTTCCTTCAATGCCTCGGGCTTGCTACGGGCATTCATAAATCCGCTTTGCGTCAAATCAGTGCGTTTTCCTTTTCCCATGATGATAAGCGCCTGACCTTCAGCATTGCATTTTTTAGCAATGGACTTGCTGCTTTTTTCGTCCAGGTTCACACTGGTAAATACAATTTTGCCCCGTTTCGATTGCTCGGGATACAGCTCTGCTAATGTTTTTTTAGTTACATCTTCCACCGCATTGCAGGTAAGGCACCGGCGGTTATAATGAAAATAGAATACTTCAACTTTATCGGTCGCTGCCGATACGGTTTTCTTTTTGTCGTTGCTGGTTTGAGCGTTGCAGGCTACCGAGCTCAACATCAGGCCGACTAGTAATGTCAGAAATGCGATTTTTTTCATGTGTATCTATTTTAATTAATTGTAAGAAGGAATTCTGTACAAATTTTTTTTATCTTATGTCAGTTAGTCTTTTTTTTATTGGTTGTTAGTGAGTGCTTTTAAAATTTCATCGGCCGAAGGGACGCGTCCTTTGATTTTTACCTTTCCATCAACCACTAAGGCCGGAGTTGACATCACATTGTACTGCATAATTTCCATAATATCTTCTACTTTTGAAATAGTGGCATCGATGCCATTGTTGGCCACCACCTCGCGGGTCAGATTTTCCAGAAATTTACATTTGGGGCAGCCAGTGCCCAGAATTTTAATATCCATATTCTTTATATATTAATTGGTACAACACGTTGTTTTTGCTTTTATCGATTCGAAAAATTCAGCAAAATAGGCCTGCGCTTTTTCCCAGTTTTCGCGGTTGATGCAGTACTTTACCTTTGGTGTTTCAATTTCTCCCTGAATAAGTCCGGCTTCTTTTAATTCTTTGAGATGCTGCGAAACCGTAGCTTTAGCAATGGGTAGTTCGTTGTGAATTTCGCCGAAATAGCAACAGTCGAGCGACGAAAGGTATTCGAGAATAGTAATGCGGGCCGGATGCCCCATGGCCTTGGCAAAACGGGCCAGTTGCTCGTTGTCGATGGTGTATTTTTTTGAGTTCATTTTTGAGGGTTGTTCGTTGTTCGCAAAATTACGATGAATAAATAAACGCACCAAATATTTTGTGTTAAAAAATGGATATATTTATCGATATATCACTACCTCATCCAGCATTGCCTGATTAATTTCTCCATCCATATTCCCATTATTATCTTCAAAAACTATTGCAAGTATATTGTGACCTTTGGATAGTTGAACAGAAAGCATATTACTATAACCCCAGTTCGACCATTCATCCTTACCTCGTTGTGGGAAAATGAGAACACCCGAAAAGCTATTGTTTACATACAGGTTCCTGAGTGCACAACGACTGTTGGTGTTGACTGGTCCATTTCCATTGGCATAACGAGTTTGCAGATAATAAAGCCCTTCTTGTTCCACTGTTAGAGGTATCGAAATCATCCGGTTCCTGGTTTTGCTGATTTCCACAAACCCACTTCCATTGAAACCAGCATATGGAAAATAAGCCGCGGGGATGAACTTTTCAACCTGAATATTGAATTGTTTGTTTGGTGAGATTATAATCAATGGTTCTGAGGCAAAAGATCCTGTACCTTTGTTGTCTGTTGCAATTACCTGATATGTAGCGTATTCACCCGGATTTATTGTGTGGAAAGTCGTAGCAGTAGTCTCAATTGTTTTCCCGTTTCTGACTATTTGGTAATGCGTTGCATTTTTAACGGGCTCCCAGATGAGTTGATTTCCCTGTTGACTTACAAGTGGCATTTCAATTGAGAAATCATTTTTTATTTTGTTTATTCGTTTGTCAGTGTCGGTATTGTTGGCAAGCACTATACGGATGTGGTGTTCTCCTTTTAAATTGGCTGGAATTTCCGGAGCAGCTGTTTTACCATCAATTTCAAAAATACTGATTTGGTTCCCGAATCCTTCCATCTCGAGGTGTAATAATGCATCCCGATAACGGAAGTTTTTCAATTTTCTTTTGCCTTTTAGTGCTTTCGGTACAAGTGGATTGAAAATCAGTTTATCTTCCTCGAACTCCATTCCGAAAAGAATTTTATGAACCAGCGCGATATTACCGGAGAGGCTCCAAAGCATGATGCTGGAATTAATCTGAGTACCGGCAAAGTCACCTGTTTCGGCGACAAAGTTTTCTTTGTTGGTGAGGAAAAGAGCTGCGGGACGATAGATGGCAGCAATTTGTTCCATCACAGCAGTTTCATTACCTGCTTTTGCAGAGGCTAATGCCCAATATGACTGTACAAAAGGCCAGATACCGTTGTTATGATAGGGAGGGATTCCCGGGATTTGGGGATAAATACAGGAAGCTCCGAAGGGTGTTACCGGCATACTTGCAACAGCTTTCCGGATTTTTTCCTTTTCTGTGATTCCGAAGAGAATACAAAGCGCTTCACCCAATGTCTCAGAACGTGGCGACAGAATCAAATGACTTCTTCCATAGAGGTATTGACCGTGATAACCTTTATCGTTCATCCATAAATATTGTTGTATGGCAGACTTAATGGACGATGCAATGCTATCGTACCGGATAGCATCTTCAGGTTTTTCGAGTAAGTTAGCCATTGATGACAATACTTTGTTGGCCTGATAATGCACTGCATTGGTACCCAGGTTTTCAGATTGATAAATATCGGCCGGTTGCATCCAAACAGGATACGTTTGTTCGCGCCAGTCTAAGAAGGAGGATTCTCCTTTCATCAGTCCGGTTTCAGGATTGCGGGCATTCAACATATCATCTTCAACAGTGTTTTTAATCACTTCATAAGCAGAGGTCATCCATTCTCTATCGCCGGTGAACTTATAAACTTCCCATGCTGCAGTTGCCCACACGATACGATCGGTTGAGACAGGATAGGCGCCACCAGTTCCGGTGTCCTGCACAATACGGTTATTCCTCACTTTACGCATCAGGCTTTTCTTTGCTACCTCAGGTTGCATATGAGCCATCGACAGGATGATGCTGTAACTGATGTCGCGTGTCCACACGCCCGCCCATTCTTTCCCGGTACGGAAAGTGCTGTCAGGTTCAATGGCCATCAGCATTTCTTCGAGCGACATGTTATAAATGGCATCAGAAATAGGGTAGTCGGATTGGTATTGAGGTAGTTCGGAAAGATCTTTTGACAATTTCCATTTGTCCGGGCTGGTCTTTATGTCTTTTTTTGAGTTCATGATTAGCTTAATCTCATAAATGCCGTCGCCATCAGTATCTTTCATTTCAAGGTCATGCCGGGTGTAAAGATTACTGAAATCCCAACTGAGTGGCGCCGCACTTCCGGCAATGTAAACGCCTTTGAAATCCTGTTTGTTAAGTTTTTCTCCGTTGAATAATGTGAAGAAGCCTTGTTTCTCAAAATCAGATTTCATTTTGCGCAAGTCGAGTCGGACAGTCCATTCCGTATTCTCCGGCAGATTTTCTTCCTCACTTATTGATGATGCCTGAATCAGTTGTTTCCCGAATTCAACTTCAGTAACCACCTTCCCATCAACCGGTTGCAGGGTAACTACATGGTCTTTTCCCGAGGGCATTTCATTATCGCGTGAGTTGATGCTGAATTTGAATTGCAGGGTTGGACTGTAACTGAGCGATTCCAGACTACGGTAATTTGAAGAAATCTCAAAAGGAGATAAAGCAACGGCTTCAAATTCTCCCTGAATGACCCGATCGGGAAATATACTGTAAGCATTTGATTCATAAATTGCTTTGCGATTTCCTGAGCAGGCTGAACAAAGTAGCCCTGCGCTAATTACGGCGGAATATAATAGATGACGATTCATGTGGATGTAAGTTTTACCGGTTGATCAATATCCTTAATAGGTTTTTGATTATTTAATGATGCTGATGTTTGATGCTGAAATAGTTGATGGCAATTGGATATGACAAACTCCCGTGGATTTATTCCAATACCAGCGAATGGTAGTATCGGTATCATACCAACCTGATTCGACTTTTTCCTGTCGTACAGACTTTATTTTCTTGCCATTTACCAATACTTGTTTTGGTGCTTTATCTACACGCAGGCAAATACCCGTTTTTCGGGTTTCGCTCTTCACAAAGCCGTTTTGATTATTGGTTTTCAGGTCTATTTCATAAGCATCAGAACGGGTGGAACACCTGATTGTGGTTTTGCTGAATAAATCCTGCTGATAGCCATTAGTTTCACCATCATCTTCATATAATTCATAGGATGCTGTACGGCCTTCAGTTGCAGGATATATATTGAACAATACCGGAGCATTTTTCTTTTCCCCGATGTATTGTTGCACCGGCATTTCGGGAATGACCGAACCTTTTTTTACAAACAGGGGGACAGTTTTAAGACTTACAGTATAGTTAATCCATTGTTTGCCTTTATAAACTGTTTTTCCATCGTTATAATCGACCCATTCTCCCTGAGGGAGATAAATCCGTTTTGCTGAGGCTTCTTTTTCAACTACCGGTGCGACCAGCAAATTACTTCCGAGCAGGAATTGTTCGTTCAGATTGGTTGTTTCCGGATCGTCGGGATATTCGAGCAACAAGGCACGGATGAGCGGCAGACCGGTATCGTAAGCCTCACGCGCAGCTGTGTAAAAGTAGGGGTGCAATCTGTATTTCAGTTCGATGGCTTCCCTGCTCAGTTTCTCGGCTACTTCACCAAATGTCCATGGTTCAGCAGCATTGTCTCCTTCGTGATGAGCACGGCTCAGGGGATTGAAAACACCAAACTGCATCCAGCGAACGTAAAGTTCTGCCATCGCTTCACGGTCGGTAATGTCGCCGCAGTAGCCTGAAATATCAGTTGTCCAGAAAGGAATAAGCCCCATACCCGCTGATTGTGCCAACGGTAGCTGGGCAGCCAGCAGATTCCAGCCGGCGCTCACATCATTCCCGTTTCCCGAATCGCCTGACCAGCCGAAAGTGTAGCGCTGCATACCCGCGTAAGCAGCCCGTGTCATTTGAAACACCCGTTTCCCGGGATTCTTTTTTTCGAACTGTTCTGTTACCACTTTGTCCCAGGTCAGTCCGTACACATTGTGAATCTCGTCATGCATACCGGCATGGTGTTTCATAAACAAGCGGTCAACATCTTCTTCGTTGCTCC
>JAVFAG010000045.1:0-24690 GCA_034002585.1 Paludibacter sp. | reverse complement strand
TGATTCGCCGGAAATTGAGCCATCCCGGGGAAATCACTTCTAAGGGATAGGTAATATACGAAAAAACCATAAAATTCGCTATCAGTAATAATATTGGTGAAACTACAAATTCAGGCTCTTTACCGTTGATTAAATCAATGAACCGGGTGATGTAATTCAGTACTGAAAAAAAGACGATAACTGCTAAAATTACGCGGGAACGTTCACCGGACTTTCGACGAAGAATCAGTAATATGGATACCAAAAAGAAAATCAAAGCCCCGGCAAAAACGGTAGCTATATAGAGTTGTTGCATTATGTTTATCAGAATTAGACTCAAAAAAATATCGGCACCCTTTATCAACCACCGAAATGCATCGCTCTGAGAAATTACTCAACATCGAAATACATTGTGCAAATTTACAAATTTCGGCGGAATTTTCTCGTCTGTTTATCAACTTACTTTATTGATAAATTTTCGAACTGAGAATGAGATAGATACAAGGTATTCGATAAAAATTGTAAATTTGGATCAGCAGTTTTGTAAAAATGAATCATGGGATTTTGAGAATCACGTTACTTTTGCGGGGTTAAAAATTAATAATCCATTACACCATGAAGAAAAGTTACAAGCTGATTCAACTTTCAGCCCTCATTAGCTTTTGTGTTAGTGCTCTTAACGCACAAAACACATGTTCAAATGTTGCATGGAATATGCCGGCAACTTCCAGTACTACCTATTCTACAGAAACACCCAACCGCGCATTCGATGGCGACCTGACCACCAATTGGAGCGCTTCGGATGGTACCGGTTGGATTAAGGTCGATTTACAAAACAAGCTTACAGTGGACAGTATGAAGTTGTATGTAAATCAGTATTATGCAGGTAATACGGTACATGAAATAAAAGTTTCCGAAGATATGGTAAACTGGACGCTTGTCGAAACCATTACCAGTTTTACATCAAACAATCAGATTCTGACTGTACGATTTAATCCGGTTTTGCCCAATGTCCGGGGAGTCATGGTTAATACACCAAGCTCTAATTCATGGGTTGCATGGTATGAAATTGAAGTGTATTCCGGTTCAAATCCCTACAAACCAACCATTAGCCAGGAAGGAATGGTTTTAACTTCAAGTTCGGCAACCAATAATCAATGGTATTTAGATGGAAATCCGATACCGGATGCCACATCTCAATCGTACACAACTACAGTTTCCGGCACCTATCAGGTGGGTGTTTCCTACAGAACCGGCTGCACAGCCATGTCGGATGCTGTAAGTGTTACAGCCATCACCACCGGAATCGACGAAAATGAAGAAATACAGATTTTTCCGAATCCGGCTAAGAATCAGCTAAGCATTACAGGAGTTGCAAAAGCTAGAGTCGAAGTCTTTAATTTCCAGGGGCAATCGATATATTCAACAGAGATATCCGGACTATCATCCCAACTTGACATTTCCAAATTGCCCTGTGGAGTATATTCTATGAGACTTACAACTTCTGACGGTATTTATGTTAAGAAACTATTCAAAAACTAAATTCCGACCGATTTTCTAAACCTGATGTGTGAGATTCCGCAATAAACCCAATTTCAGAATTCTGAAGTTGGGTTTATTTAGTTTGGTAGTAAATGAAACCCAGACAAATCAGTGTAATGAGCTTCTACCTTCAATCGAATTAAAAACGAATTGAGATCAAACTACAAAAAATTGTAGTTCAAATAGAGATAAACGTTGTATATTTGTCCTTGAATTTTCATTTAATTAGTTGACCATGCAAACAACCTTACTCATTATCCTTATTATCCTCGTAGCAATCGCCATCGTGCTACTTTTTGTTTTCCGGAATAAAGGCGATAACGAAATTCCGCAGCTCTTAGCAAAAGTGAACGAGCTGCAAAATGGCCTGACCAAAATTGAAATCAATCTCAAAAATGACTTTAAAGACAATCGCGAAGAAAGCGCCAACACCGCTAAAAACAATCGCGAGGAGCTGAACAAAGCCATTACAGAATTCAGAAGCGAAACGGCGGAGGCAATACGACAACTCAGCAAAAATAACGTGGATGCGCTCGAAAAACTGAACAACACCCTGGAGCAAAAAGTGACTGCGCTGATTGATAAAACCGAAAAAAGCTTCAAAGATTTTCAGGATGCCTTCGACAAAAATGTGAAATCGTTTAACGACCTGCAGCGTGAGAAATTCAACCAGCTGGAAACAAAACAAAACGAATTGGTACTGGGTACCGAGAAAAAGCTGGAAAGCATCCGGCAAACCGTGGAAGAAAAACTGGAGAAAACCCTGAGCGAGCGCCTGGGACAAAGTTTTGAGACTGTGGGCAAGCAACTGATTGAAGTGCAAAAGGGCCTGGGTGAAATGCAAACCATTGCTTCGGATGTGGGTGGACTGAAAAAAGTATTGAGCAATGTAAAACTCCGGGGCGGTGTGGGTGAAGTACAACTGGCCTTGTTGTTGGAGCAAATTCTGGCTCCCAGCCAGTATGATGCCAACGTTCGGACAAAACTGGGAAGTTCCGAACCGGTTGAGTTTGCGATTAAACTTCCGGGACGCAGCGAGGATGAGAGCGCCTTTGTCTATCTTCCCATCGATGCCAAATTTCCGAAAGACACCTACGAACACCTTCTGGCAGCCTATGAAAGTGCCCTTCCCGAGGAAATTGAGGCCGCTTCTAAAAATCTGGAAACGACTATTAAGAAAATGGCGAAGGATATCAGAGACAAATACCTGGACCCGCCCAACACCACCGATTTTGCCATCATGTTCCTTCCTTTCGAAAGCATCTATGCCGAAGTGATCCGGCGAAGCTCCCTGATCGACCAGTTGCGCACTGAATTTCAAATAACGGTGGCTGGTCCTACTACCTTAATGGCAATCTTAAACAGCCTGCAAATGGGCTTCCGAACACTGGCCTTACAAAAACGCAGCAGCGAAGTATGGAAAGTATTAGGTGCCGTGAAAACCGAATTTGAAAAATTTGGCGGCATGCTGGAAAAAGCCCAAAAGAACATCCAGACAGGTTTAGGTCAACTGGACGATGTAGTGGGCACTCGCACCCGCGCCATCCAACGTCAGCTTCGTACTGTGGAATCACTTCCGGCAGCCGAAACACAGAACTTGCTGAGTGGCATGGCGATGGAGGTTACAGAAGAAGAAAACGAGGAGTAACTACTTGATAAACTTAATGAGTTGAGCCAGGCTTAAGAAATATTCATTTGACCAGATTTCCAATTGCGAAACAAAAGAGCATGCATCTTTCCTGCATATAAGTCCGGTAGAGAATAGCAGCGGGTTGTAAAAGAAAACGGCATTAATTGCAATTTATATTCGGTATTAAATCCAGTTGGAGGATTTATATCAACTTCAATTTTTATTTTCACCTGCTTATCGGTACGAAACTGCAAATTATAAATAGCGGTATCATCTTTTAAAAATGCAGATTCAATATTGGTTTGATGTAGTTTTTCCTTTTTAGTTAGCATAATTTCTCTCCCAAATGAGTTGAACTCAGCACGTATTGACTCAAAATACTTTTCTAATCTGAAGCTTTTATCGGGATTCAAAAGCGAAAAATCCATATCTTCCGAAAACTTATCACAAGTTGTGATAAGTACTCTTATCCAAAGTAAAATATTATCCCTAATTTGCCATCTATCTACATTGTAAACAACTAATATTCAACTCAACTTTTGATAATGTTTTTTTGATAATATTACTTTGTTCTGGAAACGAACATAATCGTTCCCTTTAAAATAAAGTAATATTATGGATTGTAAAAGTAGAAACATTGATGTTCTAATCCACGAATGTATTGAACATCTTCAGACTCTGGGTTATTCAAATGCAAGCGTTAATGAACACCGCAGAAAATGGCGAGATGGTATTCAGTTGTACCTGAAAGCAAATAAAGTATCCGATTATACATCTGATATCGGAGAGCAATTTCTTCTAATTTCGACTCAAGGGGTAGCACCGTCAACGGCTAGAAGTAGAAGTCGTAGCATCCGCATACTTTCGAGTTATCTTAAAAATGGAACTATAGCCAAAAGAATTGTACACCTAATGGAATATCCTCTTCCGGGACAAATAGGTGATATGGCACGGCTATTTTTACAATCGCTAGTTATTTTGCGACGAAATGAACTTACCATTGCCGAACATCGTCGAATGCTAAGTTACTTCATTTCAGGCTTAGAGTTAAAATCAAAATCAGATGTTAAGGACATCACTGAACAGGATGTTTTAGATTTCATCGGACATGCACAGTATTGTAGGGATAAGCATTATAATACCATGCGGCTTTTTTGTCGTTTTCTTTACGAGCAAAAATTTATTGATGAAAATCTGGAATATTTATTGACAGGTAACCGGTTCGCTAAACGGGAAAAACTACCATCCGTGTATAGTCCTGATGAAATAAGGCAGATTGAATCTTCAGTTGAACAATCCAGTCCGGTCGGAAAACGAGACTATGCAATTTTACTACTTGCTTCAAGACTTGGATTAAGGGCTTCAGACATCTGCAGTTTGAAGTTTTCAAACATTAATTGGGATAATAATAAGATAACTCTTTCTCAATACAAAACAGGAAGGAACATAGAACTTCCTTTATTAATAGATATTGGAGAAGCTATTGTCAACTATCTGAAATATGCAAGACCGGTTTCGGATCTTCCGGAAGTTTTCCTGACTGCTTCTGCTCCATACCGGTCGATGAACCACATCGGACTTAATGGAGTAATAGCCCGAATCATGCAAGGATCTAAGGTGGATATCTCCCAAAGAAAGTTTGGTCCGCATGCCATGCGGCATTCTCTTGCCAGCCAACTATTGAATAATGGAGTGTCTCTGCCTGTAATATCAGAAACACTGGGACACGTAAAAACACAAACCACCATGGAATACCTTCGCATTGACATGAAGAACCTGGCTAAATGCACTCTGGAAGTCCCCATTGTAAATCAGACATTTTATGAACAGAAAGGAGGAGCATTTTATGAATGACTACATTTTCAGGAGTGTGTTTGCTCCCTATATAAATCAATTTATGGTTGCAAAGGAAACGATGGGTTTCGGTTTGATAAAATTCAGGGTAATATTTAAAGAGTTTGACCAATTCTTTATTGCAGAAAAGGTTGATGAACCCTTTATCACGCAATCCCTGATTGTAAAATGGAGGGCGACACGTGTTAACGATAGCAACAGGACTATTTATGACAAATACTCCATCATCTCCCAGTTTGCAAAGTACCTGAACCATCTTGGTTTTCCATGCTATGTGCCTCGTCTGCCTAAAAGAAACTTTGAGGACTTCATTCCTTATGTGTTCTCTGACGAACAAATCCTTAATATTTTCAAGGTTAGCGATTCCATTATTATGTCATATAGAAATATGGAAAGTAAACTTTTTGCGATACCCGCACTGTTGCGACTACTATATAGTGCCGGATTACGTGTGAGTGAGGCAATTTCTCTGAAGAACAATGATGTTGAACTTGAAAGAAGTCGGATTGTAGTTAAAAAAACAAAGAATCAACAACAACGTTTTATTCCAATCAATAACTCATTGCAGATAGTTTTGCGCCAATATCAGGAAGCCCGGAACAGACTTCCCTTGGTGAATACAAAAGCTCCGGACTCCTATTTTTTCATTTCTCCTATCGGTCGTCCATTGAGCAAAAACAGTGTGTATTTTTGGTTTAAGATTGTATTGAAACAGTGTGGAATACCGCACGTTGGAAAGAATCGTGGCCCCCGGGTGCATGATTTACGTCACACATGTGCAGTTCATTCATTAAGAGAACAGGTGAAAACCGGAGCTGATATCTATTGCGTACTTCCCATATTGTCCGTTTTTCTGGGACACAGAACTCTTGCGGGAACAGAGCACTATGTAAGACTTACACAGGAAATGTTTCCGGATATTATAAAAATGGAACAATCCATATCTTCATTTGTCTTCCCCTCAAACCTTCAAATAACAATCGATTATGAAAAATGACTTTGCTAAATATCTCACATCATTTTTTACTGAGTTTCTTTCTGGAGAAAGGGGTGTCAGCCATAATACCATAAGGTCATACAGCAATACTTTCACGCTGTTTCTAAACTACATGGATGAAGTTGCTCTTGTGAATGCCGAGAAAATAAGATTGGAACATCTCACAAGAGATAAAATTCTCGGTTTTTTGGAATGGTTGCAAGATAACAGAAAAAATGGCAACTCCACCCGTAACCAAAGGCTTGCCGCAATACACGCCTTCTGCAAATATATGCAATATGAAGATGTCATGCATCTGCAGCAATGGCAGAGTGTTATGTCAATCAAGATAAAGAAGACGGAGAGATACGGCGTTAACTATCTTTCAATAGATGCTGTAAAGTTATTGTTGGAACAAATACCACGGTCAACTAAAACAGGAAGACGGGATTTGGCAATGATAGCCCTGTTATATGATAGCGGAGCCAGAGTTCAAGAGCTGATTGACCTGACTCCATCTTCTATCCACTTGGATAAACCTTATTATATAACTCTGTTTGGAAAGGGGAGAAAAAGACGGCTAGTGCCTTTGATTGAGCAGCAAATCGTTTTGCTAAAAGAATTCATGGCGGAAAATGGATTAGACAAGCTCGCCTGTAATCAACGCCCTCTATTCCAAAATAATCGAGGAGAAAAGTTGACAAATGCAGGTATAACCTACATTCTGAAACACTACTCCAATAATGCCCGAATTATAAATCCTGAAATTATACCAGAGAGAATAAGCCCTCATAGTTTGCGTCACAGTAAAGCGATGCACTTATTACAAGCCGGTGTAAATCTTGTGTACATTAGAGATATGCTTGGTCATGTATCGATTCAAACAACCGAAATATATGCTCGTGCAGACTCAAAACAGAAGCGAGAAGCACTTGAAGCAGCCTATTTAGATGTAATTCCTGCATCAAACGAAATTCGTTCGTGGGAAAAAAGTTCAGAGTTGAAAGAATGGCTTAAAGGTCTTGGAAAGTGACACTATTATTATCCAAAGTAGTAGAGTAAAGTGTATGCAGTAATCGTTTGATTATGTGGAGATAAGAAAAATTGCTTTGGATAATATTTTACTTTGGATAAGAAAACCGTTGTACATCATAGAAAATACGGAGGCATGTACCACCGTAAAATGCTGCATTTTTAAAAAAACCACCCCGGTATAATCCGGCTAAAGCGATTAGCTGCATTACTTCATGTAAGGCATTATTATAATCGTCATTAGTGTGTATCTCATACCGATTAAGCATCTGATCGAATATTGTGGTCATAGTTGCTCAACTAATTTTAAAAGAATTTGAAGCTCCAGTTTCTTTGTATTCGTTTCTATACAGCGATTTATTATATCTGTATTGAATGACTCAATAGCCGACAACTCAATTCTCAAATCATCTTCTAAAAAGTGCCGCATTGCCTTTACCGACTGAATTCGGAAATTTCGGGTGGTTACAATCATATCCATGATGGCTTTCTCAGGAGTAGCCATCAGGAAGCTATAGCTGTCGTTTATAATCTCCTGACGTATTCCTATTGAGAAATAATTCTCCGGAACTTTACTATAATCGTAATAACCAAGTGGTGTATTGTACCACTTAGCCCGCTTAGTAGTTACAGAACGCACAGAATATACTTTCTCGGGAATCAGACTGTAATACGACAAAGCACTTTCGAGTGAAACGTATGATGGACTGTAAAGGTGATTAGCTGTTAATTCACGGGAAAGCTTTTGCTGACTTAGATCTGTTGAAACAACATACAATCCTTTTTTTAAACGAAGAATTATTCCTTTCTTTTCTAAAAGAGAAATCCTGTCACCAGGTGATTGATAATTGCTCAATCCGGCTAGCAACACATCGTACTCAATGGGTACAATTCCGTATTTCAATAGCTCTTTCATGGATCAGTAGATAAATATAGTAGACAAATATAGCAAATATTGTTTAGATAATCGACATTATCTCGATTATCTAAACATATTTAACTATATAAGGCTATCTTTCCTCTATTCATCCTTTTGATTCCCGCCAAAAACGCCTATCGAATCGGAAGGTATATGATCTATCTCCTTCTCTCCCCCTTCTGGCAACAACAACTTCTCATAACTGGCATCGATAGCGAAAGCGCCCAGCGGTGCCGTTATCAGAATAGCCAACACGGCGGCGGTAAGAACAATTGTGCCACAGGGAAGCCCCATAGCCAGTGGCAAAGAACCGATCGCTGCCTGAACGGTGGCTTTTGGAATATAGGCAATCATGCTGAAGATACGTTCTTTGGAGTTTAGTTGAGTACGGAAAGTTGAGAAATACACCCCCGCCATTCTGAACAGCAATACCATCAGTAAGAGCGCAATCATCAGGGGTCCTGCTTTCAATGCAAACTGAATATCGACGGTTGCACCTACCAACACAAAAAGCATGATTTCGGCAGCTACCCACAGTTTTGAAAATTTGGGTGAAATGCGATGTGCCAACAGCGGATAGGTTAATAGGATGGTGGCTCCCATGGCCATAACTGCCAGTAAACCGGACAAGGGTACCCATCCCTTCAGCCACGATTCAACAGAAAGGAATAAGAAAGAACAACACATCAGTATCAACAGCTTGATAGAATCGCGCATGTGGTAGTTCTTAAAATACAGAGTAAGTGCCCAACCCACAAGAACACCCAGTGCCAGGCCGGTAAGAATAGAAACCGGAATTTGCATAAACCCCAGGGTAGTCACCTCGCCTCCCAATGCCAGCGTAGTGAAAGCGGTAAATAAAACGATAACAAATACATCATCCACCGAACCGGCAGCCATAATTAGTTGTGGAATCCCTTTTTTCGTTCCAATTTTCTGATCCATCAGGTAAAGCATTTTGGGAACAATTACTGCAGGAGAAACAGCGGCAACGACCGAACCCATAATGGCAGCTTCGAGGAGACTTACACCCAGCAGAGGTGGCGCAAGCAGCATCATTCCACCAATTTCAAAAAGGGCAGGCACAAAACTCATCAGGATGGCAGGTCGACCCACTTTTTTCAAATCGCGGATATCCAGTGCAAGTCCGGCACGCAATAATATGATTACCAATGCGATCTGACGTAATTCAGTTGAAATGGAAAGCAGAGAATCATCAATAATGTTCAGTGCATAAGGCCCCAGCAGGATGCCTGCAATGAGCATACCCAGTAAGGTGGGAAGTCTTAATTTTGTAAAAACATACCCAAGGAGCAGTGCTGTAAGAAATATGTAAGCCAGACTTGTGAGCATAAAATCAACATTTAAAAAAGGTATAAAAATAATAAACCACCGAAAAACACCCAAATAGTTTACAACTCTGCACACCGCAATCCGGAGATCACAGTAAAAACAGGAACTATCAGCAGCTTGATCAGCGGTTTACTAACAGGGAAGATCCATTCCCTTGATAAAAATCGGTACAAAGATAATACAACGGAATGAATTTCAAACAATACGGGGCTAATTGTAGATTGATTAGTTCACATGCCGCAGCAATTCGTTCTTAATCGTCATCTTATCGGCTCCTCCGGGCTGGTGCCAAACCACCTTTCCATTTTTAAATATCATGAAGGTGGGTACTGCCCTGATGTTGTATTGAGCTGCCAGGGCCTGGTTGCGATCGACGTCGATTTTCAATACGCGGGCCTGGCCCTGCACTTCTTTACCGATGGCCTCTACAATGGGGCTCATTGCTTTACATGGTCCGCACCAGGTGGCGTAAAAATCGATTAATACCGGCTTGTCGCCGTTAATTATTTGCTGAAATGATTCCATATAGTCTGAATTTTTCAGATTGCACAGTCAAAGCAGATACCAAAGCGATAGTAACTGCCAGGATTACATGCAAACATGTAAAAGCCGACAAATCGACATATTCAATCTAACAACTCAGGCGCCCTTCTCGCTTTGGTGGCATTTTCAAAACCACAGGCAATCTCAATGAGAAGGGGCTCACTCCAGGCTGCTCCGAAAAAGGAGATTCCTACCGGAAGATGCTCCACAAAGCCCATGGGAAGTGTAACAGAGGGATATCCGTTTTGGAGTTCTTCGAGAGTCAGTTCCTCAAGAACTACAGTTTTAGGAACCTGGCTCCTGGCCGAACTAACGTTTACAGAAATGAAACTAATAATGAGAAATGACCTTAGAAATTGTATAGATAACATGGCACTATAAATTATGCAGTCATATATACGAACTGCCGTTATTTCAAAATCTTGATATTTACAGCATTCAGTCCCTTGAATCCTTTTTCCACTTCAAATTCCACACTTTGACCTTCGGCAATATTCGCAGGAGCCTGATTAATGTGGAAGAAATACTTGTTTACCGATTTCACATCCTTGATAAAACCAAATTTCTTTTCGGTATTGTAATATTCTACACGGCCATTGAAGGGTACTTCTTCTACCTCTTCTTTTTTGGGAGTCGAAATCTCGATGTGCTCCAGTTCAATCACAGTTTTGGTCTTAGGGTCGATGGGTGTGTCGGTAAGGTTCCCGTTCTCGTCGACATAGGCTATCATATCCTCAAAGGAGCGGGTTCCTGCAGTTTGGCGACGAATTTCTTTTTTCTTTTGTTTTTCCGACTTTTTCTGGTCTTTGTTCTTTTTGTTTTCTTTACTGTACATATAATTGAATTAATTCACAAAGATAAGCAAAACCGGCACATACACAGCAAGCTTTGATTCACAAAAAAACATAATCGTTCGCTTTTATTCATTTTAACTGCGTACCTTTGCAGCTTAAATTTTTTATCCTTCCATTTTTCGTATCCGGGCTGTTGTATGCTGGTCATACTTCCGAAACGACAACTCCGGGATGTAAACGACCATTTTCCTTTATGACATTTCAACAACTGAATCTGGCAGAGCCGATTTTAAACGCTTTGCAATACGAGGGTTACCATACCCCCACCCCTATCCAGGAAGCTGCTATTCCTGTAGTTCTTAACCAACACGACTTGCTCGGATGTGCTCAAACCGGTACTGGTAAAACAGCTGCTTTTGCCATTCCTATCCTGCAAAATCTGGCCAAAAAATATTCGAACGAGAAACAGCACCGAACTATAAAAGTGCTGATTGTGACCCCAACACGTGAACTGGCCATCCAGATTGACGAAAGTTTTGGAGCCTACGGGCGTAACCTGCCTTTTCGGCACGCGGTTATTTTTGGTGGTGTAAATCAGAATCCGCAAATACAACAACTGAAAGCGGGGGTTGATATCCTGATTGCTACACCCGGACGTTTGCTTGACTTACAACAGCAAGGGCAGATCAGCCTTAGACATCTCGAAGTATTTGTACTCGATGAGGCCGACCGCATGCTTGATATGGGTTTTATTCACGATGTAAAACGAATAATCAAACTGATTCCTGAAAAACGTCAGACATTATTTTTCTCGGCAACCATGCCCGATCCTATTCGCAAACTGGCTGCCAGCATTCTTCGTAACCCGAAGGAAGTGCATGTCACTCCTGTATCGTCGACGGCTGAAACCATCGAACAGGCTATTTATTTTGTCGATGCCCCGGCCAAACGCGATTTATTGATTCATCTACTTCAGGATAAATCGATTGAAACAGCCCTCGTGTTTACCCGCACCAAGCACGGAGCCGATAAGGTACAGCGTTTTCTTACCAAAGGAGGTATTAAGGCTGAGGCCATTCACGGTAATAAATCTCAAAACGCCCGTCAACGAGCACTGACCAATTTCAAGGAACGCACTACGCGCGTGTTGGTAGCTACCGACATCGCTGCCCGCGGGATTGATATTGACGAGCTCAACCTGGTTATCAATTATGAAATTCCCAACATCCCTGAAACCTATGTGCATCGCATTGGTCGTACAGGACGGGCAGGTCTCGAGGGTAAAGCCATTTCCTTTTGTGCTGCAGACGAACGAGCTTTTCTGAAAGATATTCAAAAATTGATACGTATCACCTTACCTGTGATTCACGACCACCCATTCGCCAATTAAACACTTTTAACATGCCAAGCTAAAAAATATTGGTTGCAAGCCTGAATTAACGTTGAATATCTCATGACTTTTCGTACTTTTGTGCTGATTTTCATCGCGTATGAATACCATGAAAGCACATTCAGACACAAAAAAAAGTCATTTACAAAATGCCATTTCGTTGATCAGGTGTATTGGACTACTCCTATTGGTTCATTGCGCTCCGACGGTCTTTGCCCATCATCCTGCATTCCAACCCACCGAAGCCGAAGAAGAATACTTAAAGCAACTGGGCCCTGTAACGATGTGCGTCGATCCTGACTGGCGTCCCCTTGAATACATCGACCAGAAAGGAAATTATTCAGGCATTGCAGCCGACTTAATCAACCTTATTTCGCAACGTACCGGCATCGAATTTAAACTTATTCCTACTGCCTCCTGGGAAGAAAGTCTTCAAAAATCGCAACAGGATGAATGCATGATACTCGCTTGTCTGAACCAAACTGTTGAGCGTAATAAGTGGTTATTGTTTACCAATACCTATTTTTCGGATCATAATGTATTAATAACCCGGGAAGAACACGACGATATCACGAAACTTTCCCGTATGAGAGGAAACACGATAGCGTTACCAAGTGGCACCAGTATTGAAGAGCGTATCAGAAAAAATTATCCGAACCTGAAAATTATCCTTTTTAACAATGAAGAGGAAGCATTCAAAGCAGTAAACGACCGCAAAGCAGATATGACAATTCGATCGTTGACTATGGCAGCCCACCATATCAAATCTCAGGGTTGGTTTAATCTGAAAATTGCTGGACAGTTACATGATTTTACTAATGAGTTTAAAATCGGGGTGTCCCAATCGCATCCTTTATTGCGCACCATTCTGAACAAAGCGATTCTTACCCTCGACGAAACCGATGTGCGCAACGCTATCAATAATCATGTAACAATAAAAGTAGTTGATAACTTTAACTATGCACCCATTATACAGCTTTCAATTGTACTCATTGTACTTATATCAATCGGATTCATCTGGAATTATCAGCTCCGCCAGTTAAATCAACGCCTACAACTGAGTCAGAAAGAGTTAATTAAGCTTAGCGAACAACAGGAAGATGAAATTTCCCACAGAAAACAGGCAGAAGTAAAGCTAAGAAGTAGTGAGCAACAACTTAACAATTTAATTTCAAACCTTCCCGGATTTGTTTACCGATGCTGTGATGATCCATACTATACTATGCAACTAATTAGTGAGGGTTGTTATGCAATCACTGGTTATCAGCCATCCGACTTCATCAACAATAATAAAATTCCTTTTTCATCACTAATTTTACCTGAAGAATTGCAGAAAATTCATCAAAAATGGGAAATAGCAACCATTCATAATTCCCATTTCGAGCATGAATACCGAATTAAAAATGCCAATGGAGAAATTCGCTGGATATGGGAAAGAGGATATGTAACGTATGACGAACTCACCAATCAAAAAATCCTGGAAGGCTTCATTACCGATATTACCGATCGGAAGCTTGCTGAATCGGAACTACGACACAGCGAAGACATGCTCCGTGAACTGAATGCACAAAAGGATAAATTCTTTTCCATCATTGCACACGATCTTCGAAGTCCGTTTACAGCTATTGTCGGCTTTAGTGAATTGCTGGCTCAACGTCTCGAATCAAAGGATTACGAGGGAGTTGAGGAATATGTGGAGATGATCCTGAAATCGTCGAAAAAAACACTGGATTTATTAATGAACCTGCTGGAATGGGCCCGTAGTCAGACGGGCAGAATCAGTTTCAATCCCGAATATTTTGAATTGAAGGAGGTAGTGGATGAAACTGCTTTTATTCTTGCAAATATGGCCGGGCATAAATCAATAACTATCAACAAAGAATTGTCAACAAATATTGTTGTTTATGCCGATCGGCAGATGCTTAGTACAATAATGCGAAATCTTGTTTCAAATGCTGTAAAATTTACTCCTTCGGGTGGTTCAGTGACTGTTCAGGCCTCACGCGCCGAACATTCAGTTATTATACAGGTAACCGATACAGGAATCGGGATTTCAGCAAATCGTATCGAACGACTGTTCCGTATCGATAGCAACGAAACAACATTGGGTACCAACGAAGAAGAAGGCACCGGACTGGGGTTGGTTCTCTGTAAGGAGTTTACCGAGCGACATGGCGGGACCCTCGTTGTGGAAAGTGAACCCGGCACGGGCTCCGTATTTACACTTTCGTTGCCGTTACGTTTGTAACACGCTCAATAAAAGAATAAATACATCTTGATGTCCCCGAAAGGATAGGTGGTTGAAACATAGGTTTGTGTTGTAACTGTTTCAGTCGGTTTCCCATTTTCATCCACACCCTTTTGTGTTTTCTTAGTATTAAATTGAAGGGTTTTAATACTGGCCTGTGTTTCTGCACTATTGTTGGTTATAAAATGATAACGATTTGCATTCCACCTGTTTAAACCATTAGCCCGAATGATTACATTGTCAAAACTACCGAAAAACGAATCCTCAAAACGTGTCTTTGAGTCAGTGTATTCATAGTCCATACTGTGATTAATGGTGAGTTTATCGCGTATAAAATTATAAACGATATGCTGATCGACTACCGTAGAATGAGCATCAACCATTATGGTAGAGTCGGTAATCTGTTGAGCAAAATCGACAGATGTTCCATACGAAGTTGCAAATACTCTGAAAACAGCCGGCCCAAAGTAATCCTGACCTTCTTCTCCCATAAACAACACCCGCAGGTCCGGACTTTCTTCAATCACATGAATAGGTAAAGGCAATGTACTATAAGGGCGGAAAAATGCAATGCCATCAAAAAACTTCAAATCCGGCAGCAGAAAGTACTCCAGTTCGTCGCTGATGGAGGTATTGAGTATATCACCCGTACTTTTATTAACAAACAAAAGGTAAGTCATGTGTTCATTGTTTGCCGGTTCCGAAGGATCGTAAGCACCTGCCAGAATGCTGATTGTATCTTTTTTGCTTACATCGGTCCACTCCATCAGATTGGTTTTACCATTATATTTACCGGTGTACACCGACACATTTTCAGGCTTCGATTTGCGGTAATACTTTATTAGCATTAACTGATGGTTGTTCAGGTTGTAAATCTGAACCATTTTCGAAGAAAGATTTCCCATTGAAATGCTGAACTGATCTTTCATCTGGGTTTCGTTATCCTTGAAGCGAATATACTTATTAACGAACGATTTATAATTTGCCTTGAGGTACTTCAACGGGTCTTCATCCGGATTCTTATTTTCATTAAACACATTGAAGTGAGCTTTGCTGCCTTCATACAGGAAACGTACGAAATTATCATATTCCTTTCCCAACTCAGCTGTCTCACCACCATCGGAAAGATGTTCACGAACAAAATCGCTTAGATATCCCACCCAGGAACTGAAATACGGAGTATTCTTCAGCAAATCCAACGCATTCAATCTTTTCCCGGGTCGATAGGTGCTCATATAATGAAGGAAAACACTGGCCAGGTTCATTTCATCTGTAGCACCACTACTGGCCAGCTTCGAAACTACCGGGACATTATAACTGTTGTACCATTGTTTGGCCAATACATCGAAAATTGAACTTTCAGCAGGGTTAGTATTTAAAGCTTCGGAAAGTAAAATTTCCGGTTCGGGAACTTCCAGATCAGCCGGTAAAGGCCATACCACCTGTCCCGCTAAGGGCGCTGTAGCTTCCATCCAGAAGGAGTTACCCAGGGCTACCGTCATGTAGTAATCCTGAGTAAAGTGCATATATTCATGTGCAATCACTGTTTTCACGTATTCTCTTTTACCCTTTAAGTCATCCTTTGCAGCCAATGCAAGATGGGGGTCAAGGTAGATATACCCCCGTCCAGCCAGATAGGTTCCAATATCGACCTTGCCGGCAGCATTGGAGAGCGACTTCAGGTAAACATTAAACCTAAGGGAAGGTGTTGAAATACCTTTTCGTTCAAAATCCTGAATTATCTGACGCGTGTAATTAGCAACATCCTGAATAAGATATGGAGCTCCCCATCCGTCGGGATCGGTATCCGGAGTATTCCAGGAATTCAGATTACTGACAGCCATTCTGTCGTAAATAGCAACAGCACTCATGTAAAATGCATTGTTATCATAAATCACATTCACCCTCGGAATTGTGTAAATATGGGTATAGCCGGCATGAGCCAGTTCAAACATACCCAGTTTGGTGAGGTGATCGGTATGAAACACTATACTGGTATCCTTTAAATCAACTACCGACTGATCAAAGAATACCCATTCCTTCAGGCGTTCATCAAAATATGCGGCCCTGTAATTATCTATTTTCTTTGCATCGAAAGTTGGCTTGTGAATATTTTTAAATCGGATAGTCAGTGGAATGTCGAATTTAGAAGCCTGGTCGATGTGCACTTCATACATGCTGCCATGACTGATAACACCCGAAGGCATTGCCGGAAACTGATCGGATTCAATGACCGAAAGACGAATAGTTCCGTTGATTAATCCTTTGGGAATCGTAATCTCAAGGCTATCGAGTCCAATTGTTTTTGAATCGTCATTAACCTGAATCGTTGTATCACAAATAACATCGCCCAAAGGAGCTACTTTTATCGTATCGCTGTAACGGGGCACACATCGTGATTCGAGCAGTGCATTACGGTAGTATGCAGTGGTTTTGGGAAACAACACCAGCTCTTTTTCCTGTACCGATTCCAGGTTGTTTTTAAGTTCCTGCTGCGTCATATCCTTTTTCAAATCATACCAGCTTTGTTTATCGGTGGAACCCTGCCAAACCTGTTGTCCACGAACTTTCCAGGGCGATATAAGAGTAACAAAGCGATCGGAAAGAGGGGCTGAACCTACTTCCTCGGATACTAAAACCCGGGTTGAATAGGCATCGTTCAGGTACTCCCGTTCCGTCCATGGATAAATGTGGAATGTATCGGTATTTAGCTGAGGCAGACTACTAATTTTTACATACCCCATAAACCTATAGGTAGGTTCCTCTGCATTTTTAATAACACAGTAAAAGCGCTTTTTAAACAATTGCTCCGTCCCGGGCAACACCAGTACCGAATCGGTCATCTCCAGCTTTGCTTTAGAAATCGTATCGGCCGGGTCGTAGGAATACCAGTTAAACACATCGTTGGGACTGGTGACGCTAATCACTTTTCGTGCATACAACCGAAGAGTATCTCCCGGGATTAACCCAAAAGAATCGGCTACCAATGGTACCACCCGCTGCTCGTTCACAGGATTTATAATTAAATCGGACTTCGGAATATCCTTGTAGATAAAATGATTATTTTTCAAACTAAAACTGGTGAAGGAACGGGACAACAGCTCCACGGGAATGGCTCCCCGCATGCGGTTATCGTTGAGATAAAGTTCTTTTGGAGTTATAGCACTAAGCACCTCGGGAATAGCGGTAAATTCGTTATGACTTAAATCCAGCGCATTGAGATTTGAAAAATTGAGCAGCGACATAGGAATGGTTTTCAATCCGTTTGCTCCCAGATTGAGTTCGGTCATATTGCCCAGTCGCGACAAGGATGAAGGTAAATCAGCAACTTTATTTCCATACAGTCTGAGTATCCTGAGTTCGGCACAATTGCCAAGCGACGAAGGCAATTCGCTGATTTGATTTCGACTGATATCCAGGGTAATCAGGCTCTTCAGGAATCCAATATTGGCTGGCAAAGCGCTAAACATATTATCATTCAACTCAATAGTTTTCAATGCAGCAAGGCTGTCGAAAACAGCAGGTAGAGGTCCTGATAACTTATTTTTTGAAAGAGCAAGTTTAGTAAGTGAAGTAAGTTGACTAACCGACTGCGGCAGGTTCCCTGTAAGTTCATTTTCAGACAAATCAAATTCACTCAGGCTTTTCATCTTGCTAAAACAATCGGGAATGGCACCTTCCAGTTTGTTTTTCGACATGTTCAACAGGATTAACTTGTCCAGATTACCCAGCGATGCGGGAATAGAGCCAGTAAACTCGTTGTTGGCTACCTCGAGAGTAATCAACTTTTTTAGCTTCGATACATCCTGAGGAAATGTACCGGTAAGCTTGTTACTCCAGAGTTTGAGATAGCGCAATTTCGTTAGATTTCCAATGTCATCAGGAAGATTTCCCTTTACACATTTTGTCATTTCAAGTTCTTCCAGGTGAGTCATTTCTCCGATAGAAGCTGGAATAGGTGTATTAAGATATTCCTCGTAGCTATTGATTTTAAGCAGGCGTAACTGCTTCAGGTTAAACAAGGATTGAGGCAACTGACCGGTAAGATTTCCGGCAATTTGAAGCGAGAAAAGCTGCGACAATTGCCCGATCTCTTCAGGTACCGGACCATTGAGATGATTGGTACCCGTCATATCCATTTCCACGAGTCGACCTGCAACAAAACGTAAGCCTTTCCAGTTGGTCATTGCTGTTTGTTCATCCCATCGCTTGTTAAGTTTCTGATTCAAGGCTTTCAGCGCCAGCGAATCAGCTTCGGAAATTGTAAACGGAGTAGTCGACAACATCGCTATTCTTGCCATATTTGTTCCAAAACCGGTACCTTCGATTCGCGAATTAGTATTCATCATGTAATAGCCATCAGCCGATCCGCCCCACCCAAAATTAAGATGCAGAAATCCATTCGAATCATACCCATCAATCACCAACGCATGACCCGGATCACCCCATACTTCAAGATAGATGGGCCTTCCCTGATCGAGTTCCATATATACATATTCATTTTTCGGCGAACCAATTACCATAACATGATACCTGAAATAATCGCTGAACTGTTGAATATAATTCTGGGCACCGGGTGAACTGCCATCTTTATCGTAACAATAACGCATATCTGTAGCTACTCCCACATGCTTCGATACCATTTGATAGAATTCGTTATCAGTCTGGTTCCAATTATAGGTTGTATTTTCGAAATCGGCACATTGCTGACCATAGTTTGAAGTAGAATAACAGTGCGATCCTTTCCCGTTTTCAGGATATTTATGGAAAGCCATTATTTGTACCAAAGCTGTTGCTACACATCCTGAAGGACATTCGCCCACCTCTGTGTGATTAAATTGATTCAAATGAATACCAGCCGTATTCAGCATAGGCGCAACCACAGCTTGTGCTTTTACCACCTCTTCAGTAACAAAAAGCTCTTGTTGAGTTGAAAGATTAACTAAGGAATCCGGAAGCTTTTTGTCCATTTCCTCGTAATACCGCAACAAAGCTTTAAACGAAGGCGGAAACTGACCTGATGAAAGCTGTTGATTACGGGAATACCCTACAATGTGGTTTTCTGTACCATCCGATTGAATCAGCACAAAACCATTTCCCGGCTGCTGAAGCACATACACAGGCTTTTCTACCGTTTTGGCCGAACTATAAACCAATTCAACTGGTCTTTCTTTTGCTGATATGCGTTGTTGTTGACCGGCCAACCCTGTAAAAAAGTTCATTGCAACCGATTTTACCTCATCAGTAAGTGTTTGTGGGCTTGTTGACGCTGACCTGTTGGCAGGCTCTTTTGCTTTTGAATATCCCGGAACGTTGAAAAGCTGTGGAGTTCGGGTAATATGTTGCGCATCGACCTGAACCACCGTAAGCAGCCAGCCGAGAATATATAAAATGATGCGTTGCATGGCTTCTTATTTTTTTACACTGATTTTTGTAACCTTATGATGACCTCCGGCACTGATAACAACGAAATATATCCCATCGGGCCAATTCATATTAGCCTGAAAACTACCGGCAAACTCATTGTCCAGCATCAACAAACCAGATGTGTTATATACCCGTATGCGGGCCTGAATCGGGAAAAAGCTATTCGATTCAACTGTTAATTCATTTGCCACAATTGTGGGACTTACCTTGAATAACGATTCAATATATTCGCTGCCAGCTTTCGACTGAGTATCAATTCGTAGAACTTCTTCAAAATAACATCCGGCCTTATCGCTTACCCTTAAGGAATAGGTACTACCTGCCACCGGAGTAATAACAGCAATATCGCCGGTGGCTATTACGGTATTATTTTTCATCCATTCGAAGGTGAGCGGAGCCGTTCCACCATTTACATCGAAACCAAGAGTTCCCAATACAATTGGAAAACCTGTTGGCAATCCATCGGAAAACAAGGTAATAACTTCGAGTGCCTGTTCCGCCTGCTCAGGCATCCGCATACGGACAACGGTTTGAGCGCTGAGCTGAGCCAGGGAAAAGAGTACTATCAGAAAAGCAACTATCGTTTTCATGGGAGACAATTTTAAGCATTTTTAGTCGGGTACTACCATCACCAGTCGGAAACCAACCGTTTCGCAGCGATAGTAAGTATTCTCGTATTCGGTACCGGGGTTAGTAACCTGGTAACAGGAAGGAACCAGGTAATACCGGTAATTCACTCTGCACTCGTTTGTTTCACCAAACAGACCGCTACTATGGTAGTTGCCGCCCCGGATTACTTTTAGAGTACCGGTCGCAGGCCCTTTTGGATTTACCTGATTTCCTGATGGATAGGGTTCGTACCAATCACTGCACCATTCATTCAGGTTACCACTCATGTCGTAGAGTCCCAGCTCATTGGATTGTAATTGGGCTCCCTTGTGTTTACGTGAATTGGCATTTGAATACGACCAGGCTACTTCATCAATTGAATTACCTCCGGAGTAAATGGTTCCTTTCGAGAGCTTACCACCTCTGGCCGCAAACTCCCACTCAGCTTCGGTAGGCAGTCTGAAACCGAACTTCGTTTTTTCATTCAGGGCAGGAAGAAACCGCAGCACAATATCATGATACGAAATATAACTTACAGGAAGTTCGGGCGATGTAAGTGTTGGCGAATTCCGGATCGTAACATCCATCGAATCATAGGGTAGCCCACCGGTAACCGCTTTCCAGATAGCGTTAGTGGTCTCGATAGTAGCGATATAAAAACTATCTACTTTAACTTCATTTGAATAATAACTGCCATACTCTTTTTGAGTAAAGGACGCACCTTCAACCAACACCAAATCAATGCTTTCAGTGCCAACTTGAACAGTCACCTCTGAAGCGCCATCCTGCACAACAGCTATTGAATGATTTCGGGTTCCTGAAGTAATTGTAATAGTAGCCCTGCGTTGAAGAACAGGATTTTTTTGCGCACCAATAAGCACTCCAGTTTTACCTTTTCCGGTTGTTTGTGTAAACTGAAGCCAATCGCCATCAGAGTTTACTGTCCAGCTGTCCTTTGTATTAATAACCAGCAGACGTGCCGACTTGCCACTTGGGAACTTAATGGTTTTTAGCGATGAAAGGTCGCCCACGGGGTCATCCGGGTCAATCGGATCCTCAGTATCCGGATCCTCATCGTCGGGAAACAATTTATCGCATCCTGCTGTTAAATAAAACACCAACAACAGGGATAAATAGAAAAATACACCTGGCTTCATAGTTGTTCAATGTTTAATCAAAATAACTATTCTATAAATTAAACAAAGATACATTTAATTTGTTTAAATTTGCTATGTTAAGAGATTTTCAATGTTATCATAATGTGATTAATTTTTGATATCTTTACCGCCGGAGCAGACTAACAACCACTCCTGGAATTATAAAATGCCAATTTATTAACTTCAACATTACAATTATGCCAACACCAGTTTCCGAATGTCTTTATTGCAGCAAATTACCTGTTCTCAATGAATTAATGATAAAAATTACCGATTTGAAGGTTTCAGAATTGTACTTGTTTAAAGAACAATCGCATCCCGGAAGATGCAATGTGGTATACAAAGACCATGGAATAGAGTTGTATGAACTTAGCGAGGAAGAACGTAATGCCTTTATGAACGATGTAGTTCAGGTTGCCAGGGCGATGCAAAAGGTTTTTCAGCCTGCAAAAATCAACTATGGTGCATTTTCTGATAAACTCTCCCACCTCCATTTTCATCTGGTTCCCAAGTATACCGATGGCTACAATTACGGAGGCGTGATAGAAATGAATCCTCAAAAAGTATATCTGAGTGAGCAGGAATACCTGGAAATGATTGAGAAAATTAAATCATCATTATAAAAAATTTGTTTCGACTAATTTCCGGCAAGATGTTTGTTAACGCCACCGCTGTTTGCTTTTTGCTTAGCGACTCATTTCCTAATCATTAAAATTATTTAGTTATGCGTACAATTTTATTTCTTACAATTGCCGTAATCACAATGGCATCGTGCGAAGGCACTTATTCAGCGCCTGAAGACTTAACCACCAAACAAGTATTTAATTTCGAGGTCAAAGCATCCGACTGGAAGCCCTACACCGATCAGGCCGGATTGAATTTGTATTACCGTAGCAAATTCAGCCTTAGTGGTATCTCCGATTACATGTACAACAATGGAGCTGTAAATGCCTACATTGAATTTGACGGTTACCAACAAGTCCTTCCTTATTCGCGACATATGGAAAATGCAAACGGAGCGAAATGGACCCGCACCGTTGATTTTGATTATTCGCGTACCGACATTCAATTTTATGTTACTAATAACGATTTTATTTCCGATCCTCCTGAAACTATGTATTTCAGAGTAGTATTCATCTGGTAACCAACCACCTTTATACTTTCACAAGGATCAGTGACAGAGTAACACATAGAATACAGTTAATATACGTTATTATATGTGTTATTTTGTTATATTATGTGCATAATAAAGAAGAATTTATGTTTTGCACCCATTTTTTGCTTTCCTTTGTTGCCGAAAGATATGGGTACTATTTCGTCAGATTAATTTCTTCTCCGTTTTCGAACCGGCTATGAATTACCTACGTTAATTACACTTCTCTTTTCAAATTAATCAATTAATTTACAGGATTTTTTATGAACATTTACGTAGGTAACTTAAGTTACAAAGTGAGAGAAAACGACCTTCGGGAAGTTATTGAAGAGTACGGTCAGGTTGACTCATGCAAAATTATCACCGACCGCGACACCCGTCGTTCGAAAGGTTTCGGTTTTGTTGAAATGCCCGATGACGAAGCTGCACGCAAAGTGATAGCTGAACTGAACGGTGCTGAATTCGATGGCCGTCCGATGGTACTGAAAGAAGCGTTGCCACGCAACTAATCTTTTATCAAAAAGAAACTGAAAGCCATTTGTCCTTAACCGGACCGATGGCTTTTTTAGCATAAAGAAAATCGGCTCATTCACCTTAAATCAATGTAAATAATGAAAACAGCATGGTCTTTTCTAATCGGGCTAATATTGCTCTTTCCCCCTTCAAAAGCCCAAAACAACGAACAGGAGAATCAACTTGTGATGAATCTGCAGATGCGACCGCGAGCTGAATACCGCAATGGAGCCCTCATTCCCCGTTCGTCAGATGATGAAGCTGCTGCATTTATTAATAATCGTACGCGGCTTTCTCTAACTTATGTTACCAAAGGGCTTTCCATGGGGCTGTCGGCACAAAATGCAGGCGTATGGGGACAAGAAGCGCAGGTGTCGCGCACTGCAAACGTTAGTATTTACGAAGCATGGGCCCAGTTATCCAATTCAACCGGATATTTCCTGAAAGCAGGACGACAGGTATTGGCATATGATGACGAACGGATTCTGGGTGCACTCGATTGGAACACCGCAGGAAGAAGTCATGACGGTGTAAAAACAGGTTTTGAAAATAAAGAACATAAACTTCATTTGATGCTGGCTTACAATCAGAATACGGAAAACATCAACGGGGGTACGTATTACAGCGCAGGAGCACAACCCTATAAGACCATGCAAACAATTTGGTATCAATTTACAGGTTCAGAGAAATTCAAACCTTCCTTATTATTCATGAACCTGGGAATTGAAAATGGAAATTCGACCTTTCGGCACTCTGAACTGGCTTATATGCAAACACTGGGCACTCATATCGTTGGTAAACCGTCGAAGGAAACAGGAATTGCCCTGTCGGCTTATTATCAAACAGGAAAAGCCAAATCAGGTGAAACAATCTCTGCCTGGATGATGGCATTACAGGGAAACTGGGCACTCAACTCAAAACTGACACTAACAGCAGGTTCCGACTTTCTGAGTGGGGAAGAAAATGTAAACAACAACACTACTTACAACGCTTTTAATCCACTGT
This sequence comes from Paludibacter sp., assembly GCA_034002585.1. Classification (GTDB taxonomy): domain Bacteria; phylum Bacteroidota; class Bacteroidia; order Bacteroidales; family Paludibacteraceae; genus Paludibacter. The sequence goes on along the minus strand of JAVFAG010000045.1, from coordinate 566 downwards.
ATGGTACGCATCACAAGTTTTACGGCTCTATGGACTATTTCTATGCTTCCCAATTCAATGGAAATCTGAACCCGGGTTTGTGGGACAGCTACTTTGGCATCGGCCTGAAACCATCAAAAAAACTCTCCTTATCGGCTGTTTATCACTATTTTGCAATCACCTCCGACATCAATAACACATCGGGCACCGACCCTTTACTAAAAAAGGGGCTGGGCTCCGAAATCGATTTGCAACTCGACTGGAACCTACGCAACGACGTTCGGTTGTCGTGTGGTTATTCAACCATGCTGGGCACATCCTCCATGGATAGGGTCAAGGGAGGCGATCACACAACCTGGCAGGACTGGGGATGGATTTCCATTAACTTTAACCCACGAATTTTGAGTCATAAATTCTGATATCTCACCAGTCAATGTAATTTTATCGCCCTGATTTTTTCAATAGACATTATATAAATTAGATTGCTATAGCGTTAGCATTCAATGATGAATTTAAAAAATTATGTAAGCCGCATGCGATACGCATCACTTTATGGTCAAATCCAAACTTGCGACATCTATAAATTT
>JAVFAG010000044.1:0-25574 GCA_034002585.1 Paludibacter sp. | reverse complement strand
GATAATGCACCTCCGATGTGATTGAAAATGTTGCCCTTGAACCTGCGTAAGGTTGCACTATTGGTAACCGCAAGACAGGATAAGCCATAAAGAGTCACTCCTGTAACTTCATTATCATTCATCAGGTTATTAACAAAATAGGCTGAAACAGGCATGGCTTGTAAAACAATACTTGCCGAGGTGGCTCTGTCTGTATTGTAGTTCTGAAAGAAAGTGTTGTTGGCAAGGATGAAGTTGCCTGTGTACATCACACCTGCACTGTTAAGAGCCAGTGTGTTAGCTGCTGTGCCGGAATATACATTTCCTTTGTTTTGATAAAACACGTTATTGCTTAATTTCAGATTAAATACGGATGAAGTATTCAATCCATTACCTCCAATAGCCAATACCGAACCTGCTCCATCCGATTCGTTTCGGTAAAATACGGAATTGGTAACGTTAAGTGTACTCGTTACATTAGGATTTAACCGGACCATAATGGCACCGCCGGTTGCAGTTCCGGTGTTTGATGTATTTACTTTCGATTGGTTTCCTTCAAAATAACATTGGTCAATATTGAATGTACCTTCGCCCGTTAAGTTGATTGCTCCTCCATAATGTGTTCCGGTAAAAAAGGCCAGTTTAGGATTCAAATTGTTGATAAAACGGGATTTAGAGATGTTTACAGTGTTGGCGCTCATTGTAGCGTTAGTAAAAGACATGATAGCACCTCCAAAATTCGACTGACAGCCTTCAAACGTACAATTCTCAACATTCAGAGTGCCCCCTCTTACAATGATGGCTCCACCACCTTCCCAGGTACCCTGGGCTGTGATCAGATTGGTCAGTGTAACATCATTCAGGGTGAGATTACCTCCTGCAATCACATCAAATGCACCTCCTAATTTCAGAATATTATTTCGTACGTTTTTGATTGTCATCGTGCTGAAAGATACCGTTTTCCCACTTAACTGAAACAGGGTGTTCCCGGTTGTTTCAGCTGCAAAAGCAACATCGTCCATCGATTGGAGAATAACTCCCGAACGAGATTCCCCGATCATCGTAATATTGTCATTGAGAATAGCAATTCTCTCGGAAATTGTGTATGTTCCGTTAGCTATATGAATGGTCATGTTATCGGTCCATTTGGACGGATTCAGGGTAAGCCAGGGGCTTTCCATACTTGTTCCTGCATTGTCGTCGGATGCAGCAGTGCTGTTCTGATTCACATAAACGATTGTACCTACTGCGAAAGTGCTTATTGTCATTAATGACAATAATATTGTAATAAATATACTTTTCATGATGCTTATTTTTTAAACGATTGTTGAATGCCTGAAATTCCGTCTTTGGTTGTTTTGATGAGGTATATTCCTTTTTGAAGAGCTGAAACATCCATTTTGCCTTCCGGATGAACTTGCTTTATAACGCTTTTTCCATCAGTAGAGATAATTTCTACCTGATCAGGATTGTTGGTGAAGTAGAGATCAGTGCTAAATGGTGTTGGATAGGCAATTAGTTGTTTAATTCCCATTTTAAATAAAGAAGTTGCGGTGGCTTGCATTTCCCACGCTCCTGCATCCCGGCTGCCATCGGAGATGAGGTTGCCAAGTATGTCGGTTTGAGGAACAATATTTACATCCCCCAACAGATACTCATTCACACCATTATTTAACGCAACGGAAACACTATCGGCCGAGCTGGTAAAATCGATATAGGGCACACCCGAAACTTGCGGCTGTTTAAGTGTGATCTGCATCTGCGTTCTGATAAGCCTTTGACCCGTTAAGTTTTTCATTTCAGGATGCTCCGTGTTATTCAAATGCGGAAAGTTAATTGGACTGAATGATCCACCGGTTGCATTGAACACGTTTCCTAAAATAACCATTGTAGAAACATTTACCGGTGGTAAATTGTAACTGCCTTCTAAAATAAATCCAAAAGTGCCTGTCTGGGGTGTTCCTTCATCGGTTTCATTATCATTCATGAAATTATTGATAATGTAATAATTCATTTTCACATCGCCCATATAGACGCTCCTCACATTGGTTCTGGTTGGATTGAAATTACCATACAGCGAGTTGTTTACGAATACAAATTGCCCTTTTCCTGTATAGTTTGCTTTGCCGGGCAGACTCACAGTGTTGTTGAATTGTGAATTCACCAAATTGCCAATGTTTTTGTAGAAAACGCAGTTTTTGAATGCTATGTCGAGTTCGGTGTCGACAGTGGCTGCTGTGTTTGCCGCGCAATGTAATACACTTCCTGCGTTTGACGATTTGTTATTGCTGAAAGTAGTATTCGTAAAATGAAGTGTGGTTTTTTTATCAGCATCATAGCGTACCATCACAACACCACCCCAGCCGTTTTTTTCCGTATGATTGTTTTCGAAATAGCATTTGTCGGCTATCACAGTCGCTGATCCGGTCATGCAAATTGCTCCTCCAAATCGAAAGGTTTCATAATCGATAACCTCGGGATTACCATTATTGATGAAATTACAATTGGTAAGATTTGCGGTAGCACCTGGCGAAACGTATATAGCTCCGCCTTGTGTTGCATAACAATTTTCAAAAATGGTACTATCGGCATTCAACATTCCCCTATTCATTACAGCACCACCCCAGGCATTGCCTCCGTTTCCGTATATCTTAATATTTTTAATGTGGATATTCTTCAGATTCAGCGTCGAAATAGTTGTCAATTCAAAGGCACCACCATAACTGTGATTGGTTTCATCATCACCGTCATTTCCCCAGTCGTAAAGCATATTCTTAATAGTCAGATTTCGCAGGTTGGCCACAACTCCTGTCCCAATGGAGAAGAAACGACTGGTGGTCATGTTGAAATTGTACGACATATCATCTTGTCCCTGAATGATAACGCCGGCTTTTGATTGACCTATTACCGTAACATTCTTGTTTACAAAGGCTCTTGCAGATAAAGTGTAGATACCATTGGCCACCATGATGGTATCGTTTTCGTTCCAGCTTGCCACATTGAGTGTAAGCCAGGGACTTTCGGGAGTATCTCCCCAGTTGCTGTCGTTAGCAGCAGGGTGATTGGCATTTACATACAATATTGTTGCATTCGTTGCAACAGATACCATCATAAGAAAAAGTAAAATTAAGTGTTTCATACTAGTACTGTGTTTTTTAAGTAAATTGCTTAATTAATTAGAATTTTTTTGTTGATAGTGCTTTGAGAGTTGGTTACCGATACGATGTATAATCCGCTGTCGGCCTGCAGTGCATCAATACTAATTTCGTCGCTTTGGATAAGTTTGTTCAATTTTAACGATCCACCAACACTATAAAGTTTGATAGTTCCACCAATGTAGTCGGTCAGACCTGTAATATTTGCACCATTAATCCTGATATTTTCATGCTCAAATGAGTTGGTTTGTTCAATGCTGGTTATCATCGACACGTTTCTAGTCCAGTAATCTACATTGTTGGGGACATTATAATTCTGACCATGCGTTCTTACTGTATTCAAATCCGGTTCCACGGTATTGTTGTAATAACGAAGTCCGTCAACTGAAGTAATAACTACCAACGGCCTCGGACATTGGGTAATGGTGTTGTTAAAAACACGGATATTGCTAAAACCTCCAACCGGGGCTATTGCTCTGTTTCCACCCAAACACATGATACTTATAGCACCGGGTTTTCCGGTAGCTGATGAACGTCCAAACATGCAGTTTGTAATTGTGTTGTTGCTGATCTCCAGATTCGAAGAAAATCCAGCTTCCATCCAGTTGTATTCCGGAGAAATAACAATACCACCCATTTCACAATCGCTGACAGTATTTCCGGTAATGATACCGTCGGAAGCCTTAATGAGTATAGCTCTCGAACGAATATGGCCGACCTTATTGTTCTTAATTACAAAGCCCGACCCGATTCTGTCCCTCGAGTATAATACATCACCTGCAACCAGGCCTTCGGGAACTTTATTTACCCTTATCTGAAATCCTTTGGTATAATCTTCTTTATCTTGTAACGATGGATATTTTGTAAGGAAATTACTAATGTCGTTCGATGTTGGAGTACTTGCCCGGACAATTTCAACTTTGGCAACATCTAATTTTTTGCCTGCATAGGAAACGAATTGTGCCGTGTCGCCTGAAACAAGATAGGTTGAAGTGTTTGAGGCAAGAAATGAAATAGTTCTGGTTGCTGCATCAACGGAATAGACTGGATACATGGCTCCATTGATGGCAATACAGTCATCTCCGCCATACATAATTTCACAATTTTCAATTGTGGGACCTTTATAGGCGTTTTTACTATGAATGCCATCGGCATTACCCGACCTTAATCTGGCAGATGGGCGCTCTGGTTCGTTCTTTTTTGTTGTAAGTTTACATTTGAGATAAAGTGAATTTTCGGTTTCATTTTCAAAATAGGCAAATGTGCCCGCACCATAAAGTGTCACATCTTCTACCCTCATGTCCTTACATTTGTACATGTAAAATGCATGACCGGCAGCTCCACTGTGCAGTACCAGTAAATCGCCCAATTTTTCAGTTACATCCCAGTAATAATTTTTAGTGATCCTGAATTTTCTGCTGGCTTCGTTTACAATGCTTACATTGAATGCGCCTTCGTAGATTGAAGTGGAGTTCCTTTTCAATTCTCTGGTAATGGGATCATAAAACTGGATCTTTTTATTTGTAATTTCAGTTGTCGGATATCCTTCGTCCACTACAAATTCTAACCACATTTTTCCTGCATCTACAGCTGTAATTACTCCCTGTGTAAAAAGCAAAGGGTCAAAATCAAGAGAAAAGCCATTAATAGTGACATTCGTACAATTACTGAAAGTAAAAGCATTGCCTCCTTTGTTACAAATAATTTCTGACCCATTTAGATTGATAGTCACATTAGTGAGGTTAGTAAAAGTATATCCGCCTCCGTTCTGAATATCCATCAGGTATTTCCCTTGTGGAATATTAATGACTGAATTGTTCTTCTGAGCATCCAGCAAGGGTTTTATAGGTGTTAACTGCGATACTGCAATTGAAAAATTGATGACTAATAAAATTAATGTTGTTATTATCTGTTTCATTTTTTAATTTTGTTTAATTAGTTACCGTATCCCGGATTTTGTTTCAGACTGGGATTTACGGCGATTTCACGTTTGGGTATAGGGTACCAGATTTTGTGTTCAGCATTTCCCAGGTTGTCGGCAAGTGTACCTGCCGAACGATTGAAGAAATAATAGGGTGAACCTGGATCGGCCTGACGTTTGAGGTTTTTAATGGTAGAGACAAATGTTCCCATTCTGATTAAATCAATTCTTCGCCAGCTTTCTCCGCACAACTCTCTTGAACGTTCATCCATCAATTCCTGCATAAAATCAGCTTTGTAATAAACTGAATTCAGTGTGTTTAAAGTAGCCTGATCCACATTGTTTCCGTTTGTACAGGCTCTTTTTCTAACCTCTAGGATCATCGCTCGTGCACCTGTTTCATCACCGTTCATATACATTGCTTCGGCCAGTAGTAGCATAATATCGGATAAACGTAAAACCGGAAAGTCGATATTACTTGCCCAGGTAGGCATCCCGATTGCTGTGCGAAGTGCAGGGTCGGATTGTCGGAACTTGGTCAGACACATATTGTTCCCTGTGGCACTAACTGCATTAGTATTGAAATATTTAGCACCATTAATTGATGTAGTAGATGATGCATTCAGATTCCCCTGGATATTCCAGAAGAATCGTGAATCCTGCATATTGTATTTTTCGGCAAGTTCGCCCAATGGTCTCATCCAGCCATAGTTGCCTCCATTCAATCCAACGTTGCCCTGAGGACCGGTTAAATAGGAAAAAAGATAATAGTTGTTTGATGCTTCGGGGCCCGATTGTACCACCATCAGGCATTCTTTCTTCTGGTCGGTTTTTGTATCGGCCAGAAAAGCTTTATAAACCGGATTTTGTAGTTGATATCCCGCGTTCGTGTAAATATCTTTTGCAACCGTTTCGGCTTTTCGATAGTAATCAGCTGCATCTACCCAATTGAAACTGTTAAGTTCAAAGTTCAAATCGGTTCCTAACTGGTTGTTCTTTGCTGATGCCAGGTAGGTGTATGCTTTGACCATAAATCCGGCTGCTGTCCATTTGTTGACTCTTCCCGGCCGGCTATTCCTTTCCGGAAGCGTCTTGTAGGCATGGTCAAGATCGTTAAGTATTGATGCATAAACCTCATTCAATGGACTACGTTCGATGTAGGTGTCGCCGGTTGGATCTATTGGAAGTGGAATGGCACCAAATAACCAGGTAAGATACAATTGATAGAAAGCCCTGAAAAATCTCGCTTCGGCTATCATTTCTTGTTTCCTTGCCGGATCCATAATAATTTCCGGAACATACTTTATCAGATAATTTGCCCGGTTCACACCTACATACAATGCAAACCATGCATCAGATACGAAAGAAGACTCCGAATTATACGTCATACTAGCAATGTCTTTATGACTGGCATTAGACATGTCGGGAAGGTTACCAATTATCTCATCCCCGTGCATGAGCAAATAATGAATCCCTCTTCCCCATAAAGGCTGATTGGATTGATTTTGAATGCTTCCTGTGTTCATAACATTATAAACCCCGGTTAGACCAAGTTCGGCATTTTCGGCTGAAGTGTAGAAGTTCTCGCCAGAAACAAAGGAGTAGGGATCTTCTTCCAGGAATTCGGTACATGCTGAAGCGCTTAGCAAAAGGATTGTAAACAGGATTGTATAGTTGAAAATAGATGTTTTCATCGATTAGTGTATTATTGATTGTTAGAATTTTAAATTCATACCCACAGTCACAACCCTTGATCGGGGATAAGAGGTGTAATCGAGTCCGGTAAGTAATGGATTCCAAAACGAAACCTCAGGATCGTAGCCGCTATACTTTGTAAATGTCAACACATTGTCGGCACTAACGTAAAATCGTAGGCTGGTGATGTCCAGTTTTTGAGCCTTTTTTTTAGATATATTATAGCCCATCACTATGTTTTTAAGTCGCAGATACGATCCATCTTCCACATAGTAGGATGATGCCTGTGTTGTGCCGGCTCCCTGGATACGTGGGTAAAGGTTGGTTGGATTTTCAGCTGTCCAGCGACCATTCCAGTAATCCCTTCTAATATTGAAGTAAGGAATGTAGCCTTCATACCGGTACCGGCCCACATTCATAATCTGATTACCATAACTCCATTGGAAAAAGAGGCTTGCATCGAAGTTCTTGTAACTGAATGTATTGTTTAAACCACCAAAATGTTTTGGTTGGCTGTTGGAAATCACTGTTTTATCGCCTTCAGGGGTAATCAGATTATCCGGGTCGTTATCCAGGTTCTTAAACTTCATATCGCCCGGTTTTACTGCTTGTCCTGCAAAGGCTACAACCCCTGGTTTAAGTGTTGAAAACGTATTGTCGGTAAAATCGTCTTCCTGATAAATGCCATCAAACACATACCCCCAGCCTGTACCAATCGACTGACCGACAATCGCACGTCCTACCTCAATGATGTGCCCTCCGGCAACATTAACCGGAACATAATTTACAGAACCTAACGATACAATAAGGTTTTGATTTGTGTTGAAGTTGATGGTTGAATTCCACTCGAAGTTCTTGGTCTTGATTATGGTTCCACCAATGGAGAGTTCCAGACCTTTGTTGTCAACCTGACCTAAATTTTGCCACTGACGATAGGAGCCCGATTGACTGGGGACGTCTGCCTGTAAAAGCATATCAACCGTTTTCTTATAGTACAGGTCCAGTCCTAAATTGAATCGATTATTAAACATCTTCAAATCGAGACCTGAATTGTACTGATAGGTACTCTCCCATTTTAGATCCGGATTTGATATTTCGGCAGGGGCAAGTCCCAGTTCGGCAATATAACCCTGGGTGCCGGTTGTTCCAATGTAAATTCCCGGGTAATATGCTTTGTCCATTCTTGATAATGACCGGTAAGTTGGAATACGGTCATTCCCGGTTGTTCCAAAGCTTAATCTTAATTTTAATTCATTGATTTCCTGAATATTTTTCAGAAAATTCTCATTGTTAACTTTCCATGCCAATGCTGCTGATGGGAAATAGGCATATTTGTTATTTTTTCCGAATTTTGAAGAACCATCGCGACGCAAGGTGGAAGTAAACAGGTATTTATCTTTGATGGTCAGATTTAATCTGCCAAATTCCGATTCGCGGCTTTGTTTTTCCTTCATGGTGCTCACTTTATCCGGGAAAGTGCCTGCCTGACTTACATCGTAAATACCTTTGTAACTTTGATTTAAAAAGCCTTCCGCCCGTGTGGACAGATTTGAATAATGGTATTCACTGAATTCAAATCCGACCATCGCATTAACATATATACCACTTTTAAAACTTCTTGCATAGGTTAGGGTGTTGGATGTTTGCCACGAATTAACATCGGTGCGGTCCACAATAGCTAGTCCGTTTGGAGTGTAACCCCATGAAGTAGTGGATGGATACCATTCATCGCTTTTCGACCTGGAAAGCATAGCACCTCCCGATGCCCGCATCACTAATCTTTCCGATATTCGGTACTGACCGTAACCATCAATCATAATACGTGTGGTAGGTATCTCTTTTAACGCCTTATTCATGAAATCGACGGGATTGGAGAGTCCTCCGTTGTCAGGATTTCCTGCATCCAGATCTTTTTCAGTTACAAAATAGGGACGGTACAATGCCATGGTCTGAATCAGCCCGTTATAGGATCCTCCACCCGATGAAGTTGCAGCTCCGGAAGCTTTTTGGTGGGAGAAATTGATATTTGATCCGATGGTCATTTTTTTAGATAAATCCCAATCGGCTTTCATGCGGGCGTTATAGCGTTCATACAAGTTATTAATAATGATACCTTCCTGCCGGTAATATCCAAATGAACTGGCCAGGCGGGTTGATGATTTTCCTCCGCTGTTAATGGAAAGATTATAACTTTGAGTAAACGCTTGTTGTAATACTTCTTTTTGCCAGTTCTGACTTTCTTTGCCAAGTGATGCAAAGTCGACGGGCTGACGGATGCCATCTACTGTTACCCCGAATTCACCTGAGGGATTCGCTGCAAATCTGTAATTTGCATAATCCTGTCCCTGTAATACATCTATATATTTATTGGGAGATGAAATACCACCATATACATCCAGATCAACCCTGATTTTGTCTCCACCACCGCTTTTGGTGGTTACCAGAATTACACCGTTAGCGCCTCGTGAACCATAAATGGCAGTGGCAGATGCATCTTTTAATACCTCAATCGAAACAATATCGGAAGGATTAATACCTGCCAGCGGATTACTCTTCATGTTTCTGCTGGTGTAATCACTTGAAGCAATTTCATTGTTATTAATGTCAATCTGAAGACCATCGATAACGTATAAAGGAGCTGTTCCGGCATTGATTGAGTTTCCACCCCTGATGGTGATGTTAACAGCGGCGCCCGGTTCGCCAGAACTGGATGTAACCTGTACACCCGTCATTTTTCCCTGCATAGCTTCCAAAAACGAGGTGGTTTTTGTTTTTTGCAGTTCGTCATCTTTTATTGATGACATGGAGCCCGTAAGGTCTTTCTTGCGAACCAGACCATAACCAACTACCACTAATTCATCGAGTTCAGTGGTTGTTGACTGTAAAGTTACCTGAAAGTTTCGCGTTTTCCCTACTTGTACCGAATAGCTTTGCATACCAACGTATGAAAAGACAAGTATGGAATTTTCCGATTTAACATTCATCTTGAACTTTCCGCTTAAATCGGTAATTACACCATTGGAAGTGCCCATTTCAATTACAGATACACCAATAAGCGATTCCTTGTCACTTGCTGATACTACTGTTCCTGTAACATTTATTTGTCCGATTGAAATAAGGGACATCGTAAGCGAAATAATGATCAGTGTTGCTCTGGTCAGGGAGTTGTTTTGTTTCATGAAATATATAGCATTTAAATAGGTTGATTTTGATATTGCAAAGATGAAATATTTATTTTGGTGAAGTTGTGGCGAATGTAACAATAAAAACTGTCAATGTAACAATCTATACAAAACATACATTATGAATCCAAAATATAAAAGATTAAACTTATTTTTGTAACGGATATCGAAAGATTTTTTTGTGTTTCTTAAAACTTCATCTCTCCATGAAAACGATAGTATCGCTTATCCTCGTGTTTTCTCTTGGGCTATTTCCGGGGGCAGCCAAATTAAAATTGAATCATATTTCAGTCAACAAAGGCCTGTCCCAACAGGATGTTGAAACAATGATGCAGGATCATTATGGATTTATGTGGTTTGGCACATACGACGGTCTGAACCGGTTTGATGGCTATAATATAGAAACGTTCAGACACGATCCTCACCTGCCGAATACCCTTGCTGATAACCGGATTACTGCCCTCTTTGAGAGTTCAAACGGAATTATCTGGATTGGAACCGAAGGAAGTGGTTTGCTTTATTTTGATCCTTCTGCCGATACTTTCAGCAGAATATCACATCCATTGCTAAGCCCCGGGAAATGTGGTAGTATATATAGTATAAAGGAAATTCCCAATGGTCGTCTGCTGTTGGGGAGTACACTCGGATTAATGCTCATTTCAGAGTATACTTCTGAGACTCCGAATGTGAGTTTTTTGATGCCCAATGTAAGAGTCAGAAATCTGACTTTAGAGGATGAAATGATTTGGGTGGGTACACAGACAGGAGTTTATAAAGTAGCATTAACCGATAAAAACAGTTTAATCCAATTGTTTCGTGATCAATCTAACCGTTTTGTGTATGGTGTTGCAAAATTGAGTGAAAGTGAATATGCCATTTATGGTGTAGGAGGAATTGACTTTTATTCCTTAACCGACGGCCAGTATAAATTACGTACTTCTCAAAAGAGGGCTTTCCCCAGAGAAACCATTGTGGGGATGGTAAGGAATGGTGATGATTGGCTGATTGCAACCCTGCATACTGTATTCAGATGGAAGCAGATGGAGACTCCGGAAATGCTTTTCAAAGCAAATGTTGATTTTTTTCAAAATAATTTATTGCAAGAGATCATTATCGGAACAGGTAATAACCTTTGGATTTCATCCCGCAACAAAGGGGTTGCTCATGTCGATCTGAGTCCGGCAAAATTCAGTGAGTTTCCCCTTCCCGACAAAGACCTCTACGTCAAATCGATGATAATCCGCCGTGATGGAAGAAAAACAATTGGAGTAAAGGACTATGGAATGCTGACCGAATTATCGCCCGGGTCGGATAAGTTTAATGTTTCGTTCAGTGGAAATACGGTTACTGTATTGATGGAAGATAGCCGAACTAATCTTTGGTTCTTTAGCCGACAAATGTATATACTTATGCCCGGGAATTCAATAACGACCCTCAATACATTCACTGGTTTTGATGCAGGAATGGGTGGTCATATGTCCGCCTGTGAAGACAAACGGGGAATAGTATGGGTAGGCACCTCCCGGGCAATCGCCAGAGTTGATTTTCATAAAAGAAAAATTGATTACATCCCATTTCCGGCTAATGAATATACATCGTCGGCAAATCTATCACTAAATATCTATTACGATGAATTCAACGATGCAATATTTTGCTGTACGAAGGAAGAAGGTTTGTATCGATATGATATTAAAAAGGAAAAGCTTGAACTATATAATACTAATAATGGATTGACCAGCAATCACGTATGGTGTTTGACGGTAGAGAATGATTCTGTTAGTTGGGTGGGAACCGATGTGGGAGTGAATCGGTTTCTCCGGAAGGAAAATCAAGTTGAAGTTACACCGGTTTCTTCCGATGAGCCTATTCGTAATGCAAAGGTGATGGCTATCACAATGGATAAAAAAAATAACTTATGGTTTACAACCAGCCAGGGGCTTTTTTCCTTTAATACCCTGAATGGTAATTATCTTGAATTCGATTTTTCGGACGGATTGTTGAGTAATAGTTTATCGGAAGTTGCTTATATCGACAAGCAGGGCCAGATTTGGATTAGCTCCATTTCCGGATTGAATTATTTTAATCCGGAAGCATTAACGTATAATCAATTTGAACCTAATCTGGTGTTAAGAGAGCTTCGGATATTTAATGTTACCATACAGCCGAATATCCCCTTTAATAATCACATCATTCTTACCCGTTCACTGCTTGAAACCAAGCACTTAACATTGCGGCATAATGAGAATAATTTCCAATTAGAGGTGGCACCGATACATTATTCGAATCCTTTGAAAAATAAAATTGCATATAAACTATCTGGAATTGACAAAGACTGGATTGAAACCCGTAACCGGATAATCAGTTATAATAATTTGCCATCGGGTAATTATATCCTTGAAATTAAAGGTGCTAACAACGATGGTGTTTGGACAAAGAAATCGCTTAGAATGAATATCCGTGTTAAACCCGCTCCCTGGCTGAGTTGGTGGGCATATCTGATTTATTCACTGGTTTTCATTTTCATCATCATACTGATATACAGGTATTATACCGGTAAACGGGAACTGAAATTACAGCTGGAAAGAGAGCAAATGAAGCATGATTCAGACCGGGAAATTAACGAAGCCAAGCTTCGGTTTCATACGAATATTACCCATGAAATACGTACTCCCTTAGCACTCATTGCAGCTCCGCTGTATGAATTGTTGCAACTCAAAATTAAAGATAATCAGATACAAAAACATATTCAAACCATCGCTCGTAATACCGATGTTTTAACCCGGCTGGTGAATCAATTCCTGGATTTTCGAAAGGCTGTAACCATGAATTATCCTTTACGGGTTACGGAAGGTAATCTACGGATGACTGTCGAAAATACATTCAACCTTTTCTCTGAACAGGCTAAAATTAAAGGAATTAACTATCAGTATATTTGTGAACAAGATTCATTTAATAGTTGGTATGATGAAGAGAAATTGTCAAAAATTATCATGAATATTATAGCAAATGCCTTCAAATTTACACCAAAAGATGGTTCAATATTCGTGTTTTTGGAACAAGATGACAGTAATGCTCAAATAATTGTCGAAGATACAGGATGTGGTATAGCAACTGAAAATTTGTCCAATATCTTCTCGCGTTATTATCAGGTTGTAAATACCAAAGGTGGTACTGGTATTGGATTGTCGCTTGCCAAACAGCTGGCCGAAATTCATCACGGCTCTATTTCAGTTGAAAGTGAAATAGGGAAGGGAAGTACATTTGTTGTTCAGCTTCCCGTTGTGAAAGATGCATTTAGCGAAGACGAATTGGATACTAATGCCCCTGAACGACCGGTTCAGTTTTTCAGTACCCTCATCAGAGAGCATGAACTGGAAATGCAGGATGAGGTCAGTCCTACTGATGCTCCAATTATTTTAATTGTTGAAGATAACCAGGATATGGCTGATTATATGATAAGTAGCCTGAGTAATCAGTACCGTATATACCATACTATTAACGGGTCGAAAGGGCTTGAACTGGCTCTGGTACATACTCCTGATATTATTCTTTCGGATATAATGGTAGAGGGTATGGATGGGATACAATTAACACAAACACTTAAAAGCGATATTCGAACCAGCCATATACCAGTCATTCTTATTTCAGCCCGATCGTCGGAAGAAGAAGTGATGGAAGGATTGCATACCGGTGCTGAAGACTACCTGGTTAAGCCATTTAATCCTGAAGTGTTGAAATTGAAAATAGCTAATTTGATTCGGTTGTCGCAACAGGTGAAAGACAAGGAACAGGATAGTAAAGCACAGCTGGAACTGAGTGAAAGAGAGCAAAAGTTTGTCGACGAATTAACAAAGATAATAAGGGACGAAATGATTAATCCCGACTTTAATATCGAATATGTATGTAAAAGGCTGGGTACAAACCGCATGCAGCTTCATCGTAAAATGATGTCGATACTTGGACTAACCACATCGGAGTATATTAAAAAGATTCGGTTTGAACATGCCTACAAATTGCTGGAAACAACGGATATGAATATTTCTGAAACAATGTACGAAGTCGGGCTCTCCAGTTTGTATAACTTTACTCAGACTTTTCAGAAAATGTTCGATGAAAATCCCTCGGATATAATTAGAAACCGGAAGAAGTTTAAACTTTAAAAAAAGCATCTGACTTTTTTTGACTATTTTTAAGTTACAGAGTTTAGTGTCTCAAGGCATTAAACTCTTTTTCTTTTATTCAATAATTACTATTGTTACATGTTCAACAATAGTTGTTACGTTTAAAATCAGAATGATAATTTGTGTAGTATATCTTTGCCGACATCAAATTGATAGTCAGTTGATTTTAAAATGTACTTTAAATTTCAATTACAAAAACATGAAACATTTAATTTTATCCTCTCTGAAAACAGTATTCTTGTTAGTATGTATTTTTATTTTTAATTCATTACAAGCCGCAGTAATAAATTTTACCGGTGCTACTAACAACGATTGGGCTACAGGATCAAACTGGAGTACAGGTTCAGTGCCAACATCATCAGATGTTGCGTACATTAATGCTTCAGAGATGGTAATAATCTCAGCTGAAACAACTGTTACCGTTCAACGAGTTGAAATGGCTTCCTCATCAAGTCTCGTAAACAATGGAACCTTAACTATAACCCCAACATCTGAGACGGGAAATGCTTTGTATATGTCAGGAAGTAATACATTTACCAATTCAGGTACTTTGACATTAAACAATGCCAGCCAGGTTACAGCAGTTGCTGTTGTAAACTATAATGGTACAGGAAACCTCCTGACATTTAATGGAACAAATAATATTTCATCTGTAAGTGGTAAAAATCTTTTTACTTCAAGTGCCAGTGCATCAGCTACCATTTCAGGAAACGGGTTCACCATTGGAAATTCCACTGCAGGAGCTTTATACTCAATTTTTAATCTTACGGCTGCTGGGTGCAGTCTTACTATTGATAGTGGAACAACTTTGAACTTATATGTAGATTTCATTACTGGTCCTGTTTATGGAAATGGTTTTTACATGAGTAACAGTTCATCTGCCGTTAACAATGGTACAATAAATGTATTTAAAGGCACAAATGCCAGTGGACGCGCACTTATAATATATAACACAGTAAACTCTACTACTGCGACCTTTACAAATAACGGAACTTTCAATGTTTCAGAACTAAGTGCTCCAATTATTTATAATGGTACTGCAGGAACAGCTCGTAACGGTACACTTAATAACACAGGTACATTAAGCATCCAGGCTAATGTAACTACCGCTATTAATATGTCCAGTGCTAATATCACAAGTACACTTACTAATAGTGGCACAATTACGATAAATTCAAACACTACTGCAATTTCTCTGCCCGCATCTGCGAGTGGAACATTTCAGAATACCGGTACCATTACCATTACCAAAGGAAATATAAACAGTGGTGCAACCGCTGGATCATTCCCAACTCTTAATAATAACTCAGGTGGGATACTGAATTTCAATTATGGTGTTGCTGCGGGTACAACTGCAGCTGCAAATAATGTTATTGTAAGCAACAACAGCGGTGCAACCATCAATGGATCCTGCACTTTTGCAGCCAATACATTGGTAACAGCTGCCGGTAGTACTCTCTCTCCGGGCGATTATTCAAACGGAGCAAGTGGATACGGTATTATCAATTTAACGCCATCTGCTACGGGCACAAAATTTCCTTTAAACGGAAATGTATTGATGCAACTAAAAGGAACAACAGGTGAAGGAACCAATTTTGATCGAATAAAATGTACTGAGATAGATGTAACAGGTGCTTCTCTTACTGTGGAGGTATCTTACACCCCTGCGGTTGATAATTACATTTCGTTAATTTATGCCGCAACATCCAAAACAGGACCTTTAAGTAGTACGTACTTGCCTCGCGGTTGGATATCTTCACCGAATGCTTTAAACGAAGCTGTTAAATACTATCCGTCGCTTCCGGGCGCTCCAACAGCGGTAGTTGCCACTGCTGGTAATGCGAAAGCTTCGGTTGCATTTACCGCTCCTGCAAGTGATGGTGGTGCTGATATCACTTCTTACACTGTGACTTCGTCGCCGGGCGATATTACTGCCACTGGTGCTGCAAGTCCACTTACAGTTAGTGGTCTTAGCAACGAAACTGCCTATACATTTACTGTAACTGCTACGAATATCAGAGGAACCGGAAGTGCCAGTACTGCATCTGGTTCGGTAACTCCAAGCGCTACAGCCAATATTATTCCTGTTTCATCTTCTACCTATATTTCATCTTTAACATTAACTCCTGTGAGCGATGTGGAAGTAAGTAACGATGCCTTGTTAACTATAAATCAATCAACCACAATCAATAGTTTGACAATTGCTGCCGGAGGTATGGTAACGAACGCAAGTACCTTAAATACTCCTGTATTAACAATTAACAGCAATGCAGCCGATGGAACGGGTACTTACATTGACAACGGAACTTCGAATGTTACCACGCTGAATGCGAATCAATATCTTGGCACTACACGAAACTGGTACATTTCGTCGCCTGTACAGAGTACAGTTTCGTCAACAACCAATATTTCGCGTTATTATGAATATGTGGAAGCCGGAAATAATGCAGATTTATTGGTAGAAGGTTCTACAGCGTATTGGAAAGGGTATAATCCCGGTCACACAATGACAGCCGGAAAAGGCTATATTGTTTTACCAAGCGCTGCCGGTGCTTCTGTGTCTTTTTCGGGAACTATGAATACTGGCGATATAACTATTCCTTTAAGCAAATCGGGCAATGGTTTTAATTTGATTGGAAATCCTTATCCCAGTCATTTAACATGGACAAAAGCGTATGTCGATAGCAAAGCATCGTTAATTGAACCAACAATCTGGTATCGTACAAATACAGGCTCGGTGAACAGTGGTGGAGATGCAGCCTGGTCGTTTAAAACCATTAACGCAAGTACCGGCGAAGCTTCGCCTCTTGGTACAACCAATATTATACCTCCAATGCAGGCATTTTGGGTGAAAGCAGTTGCAGCGGGGAATCTTGTTTTAAACAGTGATTTAGCAAAATCGCACGAGACTACTAATCCCTTAAAAGTTCCCACTGCAAACAACACCAATCGTCAACGGGTACGTTTAGAAGTATTCAACGGTACAACCACCGATGAAGCTTTGATTTATTTCGATACAGCAGCATCCGATTTTTACGATGCTTACGACTCACCAAAATATCCGGTTGCAAGTACAGTTACTCAATTGTACAGCTTTGCAGGAGCCGAAAAATTAGTTATCAATGGAATGAATTCAATACAATTGGAAACTCCTATACAGCTTGGTTTTGTTCAAGGTAATGCTACAACGTTTACTATCAGAGCCAATGAAATAACTAACATCCCGGAAGGTGTCAACGTGATATTGAAAGACAATTTCACTCAATCGGAAACAGATGTAACGGATGGCACTGCTGCTTATAATTTCGCACCTGCAAATACAACTACCGGGCGCTTTACTATTATTTTCCGCTCTGCCGGTATTGTTAACGGAGGTTACAACCTGAATGACAGTATGGCTAATATAAGTGTAAACGATCAAAAACAAATTGTTATTAAAGCTTTCCGGGATACTGACTATTCAATTTATACTATCTCGGGAGTTTGCATTGTAAAAGGAATAGCCAATCAAACTAATGAAGTAAAAAGTTCCGTTCTTAGTGCCGGGGTTTATATTGTAAAACTGAATAATTACACCAAAAGAATAATACTTAATTAACCAATTCTTTAAAATAAATAATTAAATCGTATGAAGACTTATATGTCACCCACTGTAGAACATATTGTAATCGATACTACTATATCGCTGGTTTTGTATTCTAATCCACCCGAAGGTCCGGGTGAAGATTGGATGGTTAATTCGGTTAGTATGCCAGAAGTAAATACACAATCATTTTCAATGGATTCTTTGAATAGCTGATCCTCTTTCATTAACGTGATTATATATTTAAAAAAACAGGAAGTAAACAATTAGCTTACTTCCTGTTTTTATGTTACATCGGAACTATTTAACCTCTGGCATCTCGTATCTCTTTAGATAGCTGTATATCATTTGTTTTATCTTCTTCACACCTTTGGCATCAGCGGAATTGTTGATGAGATTATTTTGTTCTCCGGGATCGTTCTTCAGATTATAAAACTCATCCTTACCGCTTCTGCTAACAATATATTTTTTATCTCCCAGAATCAACGATGCCGGGGTATCATCGTAACTTCGATAAATGTATATCGGTTGTTGTTTGCGCTTTCCTCCATTTAAAAGAGGAAATAGTGACAGTCCATCTAATTGCCGATGTTCTTTTGGTTTGCCTCCTGCCATTTCAATAATTGTCGGGAATACATCCAATGTTGAAATTCGTTGTTGAACTGTGGCTGCACCGCTGTCTTTATACCGAATAAAGAAGGGTACCTTAGCTCCGCCATCGTAATGCTGACCTTCCATTTTTCCTCCTCTTAAGGGAGCATTGGTAAAATATCCTCCCTGATCCGAGATGAAAATAAAAACCGTATTGTCGGCTATTTGCGCATCTTCCATTGCTTGTAAAACTTTCCCCACTGATTCATCCATTGATTCAACCATTGCATGATATATGGCATAGGATCGCTCCATTCCTCTTGCAATGTATTTATCAACCTTTTCATGTTGAGCGATAAAAGGAGAATGTACTGCATAATGTGCAAAATACATCATCAGTGGCGACTGGTTGTAGTCATGATTTGAAATCCAGTCAACCGCCTTATTTGTAAGGTAATCATTCAGATAAACACCTTCATTTTGCGTCTTTTTGCGCTGAAAATATGGTGGAAAATAATTGACTGGTAGACCTGCATTAGATTCCCCGAACATAAAATCGAATCCTTGTTTGTCCGGGTAATATTCACGTGGCCCCAGATGCCATTTCCCAATATGGTAGGTTGTATAACCGGCCTCTTTTAATACCTCTGCTAAAGTTATTTCTGACAGCGGCAGAAAGGAACGATTCGGTCGGCGTCCGGGATCGGTATCTAATACAGTCCACTCTCCATTTCCATAAAGATCGCGACTTTCTTTATCAACATGCCGGGTGAATCCAACTTTCATGGGATGTCTACCTGTGAGTAATCCTACCCGGGAAGGACTGGATGTCGGGGATGCAACATATGCATTTTCAAAATTGAACGATGAGACTGCCAGTTTATCAATGTTGGGCGTTTGAAATGATGGATTTCGGATGCCAATGTCATTATATCCCAGGTCATCAACAAACATAATTATAAAATTAGGTTTGCTCTGTGCTTTATTAACATTCGCCAAAAGTTCAACCTGAATACCGGACATAATTACCATAGTCAACGATGATTTGAATATAGTAGAATAATCTATAGGGATGTGACAGGTCATTCTGGATTGTTTCAAGTGCATAATTTTATTTTTGAATGGAGATTATAGTTAACACATTACAGTTGCAAAGGTATATAAGAAAACATTACAGAAAGATGAAATTTGTAACACAAGTTATTTTTGATGTAACAATTTCAATCTCTTCTAATTCACTTGTTGAATCTGATTAAAAAAAAAGCAGGAAGTAAACCTGACTAGTTTACCTCCTGCTTTTGAGTAAATTGACCTTAACCGGTTTCTTAGTCTTTTATCTTTGCCGACAAAAACTCGCGGTTCAACCTGGAAATATGCGACAGTGAAATCGATTTTGGACATTCGGCTTCGCAGGCACCGGTGTTGGAGCAGTTTCCAAAACCCAGTTCGTCCATTTTGGAAACCATGGCTTTGGCCCGGCGGGCACCTTCAACGCGCCCCTGTGGCAACAATGCCAGCTGACTTACCTTGGCAGCCACGAACAGCATAGCTGATCCGTTTTTACAAGCTGCCACACAAGCTCCACATCCGATACAGGAAGCAGCATCCATGGCTTCATCGGCATTGTCCTTCGGAATTGGGATAGCATTTCCGTCGGGGATACCACCAGTGTTCACCGATACATAACCTCCGGCCTGAATAATCTTGTCGAATGCGCTGCGGTCCACCATCAAATCCTTAATAACCGGGAAACCAGCCGAACGCCAGGGTTCTACTGTTATGGTTTCACCATCTTTAAACCGACGCATGTGCAACTGACAGGTAGTGGTAGCTGCGTCCATTCCGTGCGGATGTCCGTTGATGTAAAGGCTACACATACCGCAAATTCCTTCGCGACAGTCGTGATCGAATACTACGGGCTCTTTCCGCTCGCTCAACAGTTTCTCGTTCAGGATGTCCATCATTTCGAGGAACGAACTGTCGGTGGAAACTTTATCTAATTTGTAGGTCTCAAACTTACCTTTTACGTTCGGACCTGCCTGACGCCATACTTTCAGCGTTATATTGATTGTTTTTTCCATTGTGTGATTAAGCTTTGTAGTTACGTTGTTGACGTTTAACGAACTCATATTCGAGCATCTCTTTCAGCAATTCAGGAGCCTCGCCTTCGCCGTTGAATTTCCAGAGCGATGCAAATGCAAAGTTCTCATCGTCGCGAAGGGCTTCTCCTTCCTCGGTCTGGTATTCTTCACGGAAATGTCCCCCACAGGATTCTTCTCGAACCAATGCATCGCGGGCCATCAGTTCTCCGATTTCGATGAAATCGGCTACACGGAGTGCTTTTTCCAACTCAGGATTCATGTCTTCTGCTCTACCCGGGATGAAAATATTCGACCAGAATTCCTTACGAATTTCCTGAATACGTTGCAAAGCATGTTCCAGACCTGCTTTATTACGCCCCATGCCCACAAAATCCCACATCACCAATCCCAGTTCACGGTGCAGCGAATCTGCTGTACGTTTTCCCTGAATCGACATCAGTTTCTGAATTTTATCGCTGATGGCTTTTTCAGCTTCAGCAAACTCAGGCAAATCGGTTGAGATGCGTGGAACCTGAATCTGATCTGCTAAGTAATTCTGTATGGTATAAGGCAATACGAAATATCCGTCGGCCAATCCCTGCATCAAAGCCGAAGCTCCAAGGCGGTTTGCACCATGGTCGGAGAAGTTGGCTTCACCAATACAGAACAATCCCTTGATGGATGTCTGGAGTTCGTAATCCACCCATACACCTCCCATGGTATAGTGAATGGCCGGGTATATCATCATTGGAGTGCGGTAAGGATTGTCATCCACAATTTTTTCATACATTTCGAAAAGATTGCCGTAACGGGCTTTAACCACATTCTCGCCCAAACGTTTAATCGAATCTTCGAAATCGAGGTAAACGGCTAAGCCAGTTGCGCCTACACCGTAACCCGCGTCGCAACGTTCTTTCGCAGCACGCGAGGCTACGTCGCGGGGAACTAAGTTGCCAAAAGCAGGATAACGTCTTTCTAAGAAATAATCGCGCTCTTCATCTTTCAAATCGGTTGGTTTTTTCTTGCCTGCACGAATGGCTTCGGCATCTTCTTTTTTCTTCGGAACCCAAATGCGACCGTCGTTACGCAGCGATTCGGACATTAATGTCAATTTAGACTGGAATTCACCGTGAACGGGAATACAGGTCGGGTGAATCTGTGCGAAAGCAGGATTGGCAAAATATGCACCTTTTTTATAGATCTGAATGGCAGCTGAGCCATTGGAAGTCATTGCATTGGTCGACAGGAAGAAGGCATTGCCATATCCACCGGTTGCCACAACCACGGCATGAGCCGAGAAACGTTCCACCTTTCCGGTAACCAGGTTGCGGGCCAGAATACCACGGGCACGGCCATTCACCAATACTACATCAAGCATTTCGTAGCGGGCATACAATTTTACACTGCCTTTACCAACCTGACGGCTGAGAGCTGAGTAAGCACCCAATAAAAGTTGCTGTCCGGTTTGGCCACGGGCGTAGAACGTACGTGAAACCTGCGCACCACCAAACGAACGGTTGTCGAGCAGACCACCGTATTCGCGTGCAAAGGGAACGCCCTGAGCCACACACTGATCAATAATGCTGTTTGAAACTTCAGCCAGACGATACACATTGGCTTCACGGGCACGGTAGTCGCCACCTTTTAACGTGTCGTAGAACAAACGGTATACCGAGTCACCGTCGTTTTGGTAATTTTTAGCTGCATTGATACCTCCCTGAGCTGCAATGGAGTGCGCACGTCGGGGTGAATCCTGAATACAGAAATTTAATACATTGAAGCCGAGTTCAGCGAGTGATGCTGCAGCCGATGCTCCGGCCAGACCGGTACCAACAACAATAATGTCCAAACGGCGTTTGTTGGCGGGGTTTACCAGTTTCTGAGTTGCTTTATACTGTGTCCACTTTTCGGCTAACGGTCCGGCAGGGATTTTAGCATCAATAAGTGGTGCTTCAGAAGAAGTTGCTTTATTCTGTGCCATAATTTAAAGTGTTGGAAGTGAGTGATAGGTAGATGTTACACTGAAAAGCGGACCAATCTCAAGCAGTCCGGCTACGGGGATAGAGATAAATAACAAAACGATAATGGTTGCTACAACGTTAGAAATCTTTTTTACCCGCGGATACCAGGTCTTGTTATTCAACCCCAGTGATTGAAGCGAGCTCCATACACCATGAGTGAGATGATACCACAACGCTACCAGCCATACAATGTACAAAACTGCATACACAGGATTGCTGAAATAATATTTTACCCAGTGTGCACCTTTGGTAGCAAGCATCAACTCTTCTTCGGGAGTGTGAACACCCATCATGTGAAGCACTTCCACCAACTGCATTTTACTCCAGAACTGAAACAGGTGTAATACAAGGAAACCCAGAATGACAACACCCAGTACCAGCATATTCTGTGATGCCCAGCTAACACCTTCCTGTTTGGAAGTCACCGCATAGCGGTCTTTACCACGGGCAATGCTGTTTTGAACTGTCAGGTAAAATGCATACAGGATGTGAATGATGAAGCCCAACGCAAGTCCCATAGTAGCGATAAGCGCATACCAGTTGGCACCCAGAAACGCGCTGATGGCATCATAACCTTCGGGATTAATGATGGCAACAAAATTCATGATACTGTGAAACAGGAGGAATAATACCAGCATTACACCAGATATCCCCATGATCAGCTTTCTCCCGATGGAGGAATCAATTAACCACATAGATTTTTGTTTTAGTTTATAATTATTTAATAGTCAATTTGTTAAATTTTCAATCCTGATAGTTTACAGGCGCTTTAAAAAAGTTCACAAAAGTACTCATTTTACCCGAAAGAAACAATGGATTAAAGAAAAAATTCTTTAATTAATAACATCTCCAAATAAGGTAGCTGAAGAGGCTGATGTAATACGTACACGAATGAATTCTCCGATATGCCTTCCTTCTCTGGGGAAGATCACCACCTTATTCTGAGATGTACGCCCAAACAACTGTTCCTTAGAACGTTTCGAAAATCCTTCTACCAATACTTCGTATTCCTGACCTATATCGCGTTGGTTACTTGCGGCCGAACATTCGTTCTGGAGGGCAATAATATCGTTCAAACGGCGCACCTTCACTTCTTCGGGAACATCGTCCTTCATCCGTTTTGCAGCCAGTGTTCCCGGACGTTCCGAATACTTGAACATGAATGCCTGATCGAACTGTACCTGTCGCATCAGGTCCAGCGATAATTGATGATCTTCTTCGGTTTCACCACAAAATCCACTGAAAATATCCGTACCAATGGCACATCCGGGAATAATCCGGCGTATTGCTTCCACACGGTCGAGGTACCATTCACGGGTGTATTTACGGTTCATCCGTTTAAGAACCTCATTGCTTCCCGACTGCACCGGCAGGTGAATAAACTTGCAGATGTTGGGGTACTTTGCAATTACTTCCAATGTGGCGTCGTCCATATCTCTGGGATGAGGTGATGTAAAGCGGAACCGCATTTCGGGTGCGGCTTCGGCTACAATACTCAGTAATTCCGGAAATAAAACCGTACGACCATCTTTCTCAAACTTATAGGAATTTACTGTTTGTCCCAGCAAGGTAACTTCCTTGTAATTTTTATCCTGTAAATCTCTAATTTCTTTCAGGATACTTTCCACATCACGACTTCGCTCACGTCCACGGGTATAAGGAACGATGCAATAGGTGCAGAATTTATCACATCCCCTCATAATCGATACAAAACCTGAAATAGAAGCGCCTATACGCGTAGGCATCACATCCTTGTAGGTTTCGGTTTTCGAAAGCTCTACATTGATTGCCTTTTCACCCTGTTCTACCGAATTGATAAGATTCGGGATGTCGAGGTATGCATCGGGCCCTACTACCACATTCACGCCATGATTGTCGATTAAATCGTCTTTGACCCGCTCGGCCATGCAGCCGATTACGCCAACAATCATGTTTTTCTTTTTCCGTTTCAGGGAATTATAGTACTGAAGCCGGTTGTAAATTTTTTGTTCTGCATTGTCACGCACCGAGCAGGTATTAACGAAAATAGCGTCGGCTTCGGTGATTTGCTCTGTTAATTCAAACCCATCCATCTCCATGATCGAGGCCACGACTTCACTGTCGGCCACGTTCATCTGACATCCGTAGGTTTCAATAAACAGCTTCTTGTCGTTCAGCACGGATTTTGAGTCCGGTGAAGCGACAGTGCTAACTTTTGAATCCATAAAATATTTCTCTGTTTAACTGTTACTTTGCAAAGATAATTCTTTCCATTCATATAATAAAACAGGATTCATGCCTGTAATGAAATGATTCCATTTCTTAAAAAACACCAACTTGAAAAAGCTAATTAATTGATAGTAAGTGTTGTGCAAATTGTAAATTATTTAAGACTGTTAAATATTTACGTTTTGAGTAAAATATTCGCAGAAATGTTTGGTTCGTATTACAGGATAACATATCTTTGCAGAGTAAACAAACAGATAAATTTTTCATAGTTAAGGTTTAGGTTAAAATGTGCAATGGGTGGCTGTGAAGTTACCCATTGTTTTTTTATCTGATTTTCTTCATTAGCTGGTTGGGCAATTGGATTTCAATGTGTATATTTGTCGGACTATACAAAACAAACTTCCCCATGGACGATTTAGGAGATTATATTTATTTAATAGCAATTGTTATTGCAGGTTTAAGCAGTTTGCTGAAAAAGCGACGTAAACCTGAAGAGCAATCCGGCCGTGATGAAAACCACATGCCTGATTTGGATGATGTACTAACTGAAGATGATGATGATTTTCTGCCCCGGATGGATACGGCTCCTGTAACTACGCCTGCAAGAAATACAGAGGTTTATAAACCACTGGAACGCAAAATAGATCAGACCCCGTTGAGTTATGAAACAGTAGCGGATTACATGAAGCTGCGGGCAAAAAAATCAGTAAAGCCTTCACGCAGCAATCCTGTGTACGATGAAGTGAATACGACCGTGGATCTAACCGATTTAGAAATAGAGCTTGAGTCGGCCGATGATGCCAAACGGGCATTTGTATATTCCGAAATTTTCAATCGGAAATACTAAAACACTGTTGCAAAACATATTAAATACTTGAAAAATATTTTTTTTCTTCGGAAAAAAGCTCTATATTTGCATAAAGTTTTACGAAAATAATGGATAAGAGTTCCGGCTGTTACGTCGGAATTCTTTTTTG
>JAVFAG010000043.1:20280-25694 GCA_034002585.1 Paludibacter sp. | reverse complement strand
GCACGACTGTTGCGTACTTTTTCGTGACGAACCACATGGATGTAGTCTCCTGTATTTATCCCTACAGGACAGGCTACGGCACACAATCCGTCTCCTGCACAGGTGCGATCGCCGGCATAATCGTACTCTTTTATCAGCACCTGAAGTGTGGCATCGTCTTCATGGGTTTGTTTCAATCGTTCAATTTCCCGCTGCACCACAATGCGTTGTCGGGCCGATAAGGTAAATCCTGAACTTACACAGTTGATTTCACAAAATCCACATTCAATACATTTGTCAATCAATGGATGCGTTGCCGGTAATGCTTTCAGGTTTTTCAGGTGACAATCGGGGTCATCGTTAAAAATCACACCTGGATTCATCAATCCATCCGGATCAAAAAGATGTTTGAGTTCTTTCATCACTTGCCAGGCCGTATCGCCCCATTCTTTTTGTACAAAAGGTGCCATGTTCCGCCCTGTTCCGTGCTCCGCCTTCAGCGAGCCATCGTAACGGTCAACAACAAGATCGGCCACGGCTTTCATCAATCTGTCGTAGCGTTCAATTTCATCCTGTGTGTCGAAAAACTGATTCAGAATAAAATGGAAATTCCCTTCGAGCGCATGTCCGTACAGAATAGCATCGCCATACCCATGTTCAGCCAGCACTTCCCGCAAATCGGCAATAGCCTGAGGTAAATCCTGAAGTTGGAAGGCCACATCCTCAATAATACAGGTGGTGCCGGTGGGACGTGTGCTGCCCACTGTCGGGAAAATTCCTGAACGCATGGTCCAGTAGGGAGTATATTCTTCTTCTTTATCGGTGAAATAAGGTACTGAAAGGGTAGGTAGCTTTTTAAGCACCTGACCTATAGCCACAATTTTTTCCTGAAGCTCTTCCGCAGTCAAACCTTCAGCTTTAATCAATGCCACCGCTCCATCTTCCGGCAGTTGTTTCAGTTCCGGCAAAGCGTCTGGTTTATCTTCTACCGAGCGAATAGCGGCACGGTCGAATAGTTCAACCGCAGCTACCGGACAGGGCTTAAGAGCTACCACAGCTTCGCATGCGCTTCGCAGGGTAGGGAAATAGAGCATGGCGCTGGCAGCAAAGGGCTTGTCAATAACGGTTTGCATTGTTGCTTCTGCTAAAAAGGCCAGTGTACCTTCCGAGCCTGCCATCAGATGCGTTATAATCTCAAAAGGATCATTAAAATCGAGCAGGGCATTGATTGATAGACCTGTAACATTTTTGATCGAATATTTTTTTCGGATGCGTTGGCTTAAAGCTTCATCGGCTCTCACCCGGTCGCGGATGGTTTCCAGTGTTCGCAGAAATTCCGGATGCGTTTTCCTGAAGGTTGATTTGCTTGCTTCATCACCAGTATCCAACAAGGTACCATCGGGTAGTATCAATCGTGCCGTTTGCAGCATCCGGTAGCTGTTTTCATGGGTACCACAACTCATGCCCGATGCATTATTCTGAATGATACCTCCCACCATGGCCGATTTCAACGATGCAGGGTCGGGTGGAAACTTCCGTCCAAAAGGTTTGAGAAGGTAGTTAACGTGTTGTCCTACAATTCCGGGCTGCATCGCAATGCTCGTTGCATCGGGTGATATACTGTATTTTTCCCAGTGTTGCCCCGCAATAACTAATATCGAATCGCTGATGGCTTGTCCCGAAAGGCTGGTTCCCGCAGCACGAAAAGTAAGGGTTTTGCCATATTTTCGGGCCAGTTGCATCAGTCCTGCAATTTGTTCTTCGGTTCTCGATTGCACTACCACCTGCGGAATCATCCTGTAAATTCCTGCATCAGTACCCCATGCCAACCGGCGTGTGGCATCGGTGTATAACAATCCTTTGGGGATCAGCCGGCGGAGATCCTCCATAAACTGTTTCTGCTGAAGGGTGTCGGGAAGTGAATACATTAGCGGTACAAATAAAATGGACGTGAAGCCTTGCGGAAATTCTCCTCATCTTTTCTGAAATAATCGAGAATGGACGCTACCTGATGTTTCTCAGAAAATCGAAGCCGAATCTGGTCGCTGCCACATACTTTGTCGAACATGTCAAAACGGGAGGGATTCGCCAGATCGAAAATGGCTTTATCGGGATACAGCCGGCTCACTTCCTGCATGATATAAAACTGAATCTCGGTAAGTCGTGCCGCAGCATAATCGGTAAAATGGATTTGCACGCCCTGACATTGTTCCCCTTTAAAGGTGGCGTAAAATGGTTTAAAATGAATGGGGCGAAAATGAACACCTTTCAATTTAAGATTGTTGAGTGCTGTGCTTACTACTTCAGCATTGATCCACGGACTTCCCACCAGTTCGAAAGGAAGTGTGTAGCCAACGCCAATCGAAAGGTACCCCAGCTCTCCCAATATTCCGGTAACAGGATAAAAGTACGAGCTGTGCTTGTGTGGAATATGTGGCGATGCAACTATCCACGGCAGACCGGTTTTTTCCCAGGTCATGTTTCGTTTCCATCCTTTCATTTTTACTACGGTAAGCTTGCAGGTGGATGCAATCATCTTTTGTGCATTAATCATCTGTGCGAGCTCGCCGCAGGTCATACCATATATATACGGTATCGGAAACTGACTAACAAAAGAGGTAAATGCAGGTTCGGTGCGGTTGCCTTCAATCTTTTTACCTCCCAGTGGATTAGGACGGTCGAGTACCACAAACTCAATGCCTTGCTCTCCGGCTGCTTCCATGGCCAGTCCCATTGTGCTGATGTAGGTAAACGAACGACAGCCATTGTCCTGAATGTCGTACACCAGAACATCAATCCCTTTCAGCATTTCGGGAGTGGGTTTGCGTGTAGCTCCGTACAGTGAATACACCGGCAACCCTGTCCTTTTATCCGTTAGATTATCCACCTTATCACCGGCATGTACATCGCCACGTACACCATGCTCAGGGCCAAACAAAGCAACCAGTTCCACATTGGGAGCTGCGTGCAGAATATCAATTGTCGATTGAAAAGCAGAGTTGACACCTGTGGGATTTGTGATTAATCCCACCCGTTTTCCTTCCAGAATCCGGAAGTTTTGAGCCTGAAGTACCTCTACGCCGGTCTTTACTCCTTTGGCTGAAACCAGTGTGCTAAGAGTTAAAAAGCATATAATCAGCAGTTTGTATGTCAATTTGTGTCCTTTCATGATGCAAAATTAAAAATTTTACAAAGTCCACAAATGTAAATAAAATATTTAAATAAACCAGCTGAAAAGCATTTTTTAAAGTTTTATAAATATTCTTTTTTTATAAAGGTAGTGTGCCAACAGCCAGCAGATACCCACAAGGGTAAGTGCGAAGGCCAGTGAACCGGGATAATCACCCAGGTAGGCCTGATAAAAATGAGTGTAAGCGAAAGATTTAAGGCTTATCCATTCATTGGCATACATAAATCCGATATTTCCAAGCAGGATGCCCAGCAACGAACCGGTTACATATAGTATCATTGGATTGATGCCAAAGGATTCGAAAAGCACACTCCACCGTTTATGGCTTTTCATATCAATTACATACACCAGAAGGCCCAGCAACAAGGCTCCCATACCACAGGTCGTTAATACAAAGCTGCTGCTCCATATCTTTTTGTTGATAGGAAAACCATAGTGCATCAACATACCGGCAAACATCATCAATGCTCCTGCTGCAAAAAGGGCTACCAGTTTGTCTTTGACTTCTTTTTGACCAGTCATCAGTTTGCCGGTAAGAAAACCCAGCAATACATGGGCTATACCGGGGATTGTGCTCAACACTCCTTCCGGATCAAAGGCGATGCGCGTTCCATCGGCCATCGTGTCACGGTACATGTGCGATTCGCCGAGTAAAGCACGGTCGATAATGGCTACAATACTATCCGGACTCATCTCGTAGCTTCCTGTAAAAGCGATAAGTGCCCAGTAACCAAAAAGTAACAAAGCCACTAACCAGGGAATTAATTTTTGCTTTACGGTAAGCACGATAAGGGTTCCGAAAAACGAAACCAGTGCTAATCGTTGAAGCACTCCCAGAATTCGAATCTGATCAAAGGCAGAAACCGATTGCAGCAACCGGCTGAAGAAGTCGAGCTCTTCGGTGCGCAACGAATTCCATTGCCGCATCGACAGGCTCAGCCAGCCGAGACCAATCCCAATAAGAAAAAGCAAAACCGACCTGCGCAACAGTTTGAAAAAGGTGGCTCCTGAAAATTGAAAATCAAATTTCTGGTAGGAAAGGTACACTGATATGCCCATAATAAACATGAAAAACGGAAATACCAGATCGGTAGGTGTCAGTCCATTCCACGATGCATGTTGCAATGGGGTATACACAAAGCCCCAGCTGCCGGGGTTGTTCACCATAATCATTCCGGCAATGGTGATGCCCCTCAGGACATCGAGTGCCAGTAGTCGCTGCGATTTTTCCATGGTTGCGCTTATTTTTTCTGGAGGTGATAACTATCAATGGCTTTTTTTACTGACCCATGAATGAGTAACAGGTTGCGGGCTTGCTCATATTCCAGTTTCAGTTCGTCGATTATCATGCGGGTACCGCGATCGATTAGCTTTGCATTGGTAAGTTGCATGTTCACCATACGATTTCCTTTCACCCGCCCCAGCTTAATCATGGTGGTGGTGGTAATCATATTGAGCACCATTTTTTGGGCAGTGCCTGATTTTAGTCGGGTGCTGCCAGTCACAAATTCAGGACCTACAATTACTTCGATGGGAATTTCGGCTTCCATTGCGACGGGCGAACCGGGATTACAGGTAATAGAAGCAGTAAGAATGCCACGGCTGCGGGCATTTCGAAGAGCACCAATAACGTAGGGCGTGGTGCCCGATGCAGCAATTCCGATGACTGTATCTTCCTGATTAATATTTCGCTGAACCAGCTCTTCCCATCCTTTGTCGAAATTATCCTCGGCATTTTCAACAGGATTGCGCAAGGCCGTATCACCTCCGGCAATAAGTCCAACAACAAGTTCGGGAGGCATACCAAAGGTAGGTGGAATTTCCGACGCATCGAGTACTCCCAGTCGGCCACTGGTGCCGGCACCCAGGTAGAAAATGCGGCCACCTCGCTTCATTCGTTCTACAATTTTGGTAACCAGATTGTTGAGTGTCGGTATTACCGCAGAAACAGCAACAGCCACTTTCCGGTCCTCTTCGTTCATTTCATGAAGCAACTCTTCCACACTTTTTTCGTCCAAACGTTCGTGCAACGACGGCTCTTCTGTAATTTTTCTGAATTCCATATACAAACAATTAGTTTTTAAGGTATTATCATGTGTATAGCGTTTTTAAGAACTGATATAGTAAGCGGCGGGTCACAATTCACAATAATACCGTCGGCTTCAAAATAGCCTCCGTTGTGGTAATTGAGTTCCAGTTCCTCTGTTACCAGGTTTTCGAGCGCAGGATGGTGTTGAATACGGCC
>JAVFAG010000043.1:5416-20180 GCA_034002585.1 Paludibacter sp. | reverse complement strand
ATATAGTAAGCGGCGGGTCACAATTCACAATAATACCGTCGGCTTCAAAATAGCCTCCGTTGTGGTAATTGAGTTCCAGTTCCTCTGTTACCAGGTTTTCGAGCGCAGGATGGTGTTGAATACGGCCATTAAAAAGAAGAGGTAAAGCAGTCAGTATGTCCCTGTAAGAGGGTTTTCTTACCAACATCGCGTGGAAAATTCCGTCGTAGGGAAGGGCATCGGGATTTTGCTTCATTCCTCCACCGCTGTAACAGCCATTAGCAATATTCATAGTGAAAAGTAGATCCTGAATTTCTTTTTCTTTGGTTTTCATGTGAAAACGAAACGATTTGAACTGGAAAACAGCTGTTAATAAAGCGATAAAATACATGAAAGAGTGGCTGCCCAGATAGCGTTTCAGTCGGTGAGTGATTTTTACAACCGCTGCGTCAAGACCAAAACCTACCGAATTAATGAAATAATGTGTGTAGTTTTCATCTTCAAGCCGATATTGTATAGTACCAATATCGATGAGTTGTTTTTTTTGTTGAATAAATATTGCTACCGAATGTTTGTAATCGCGTCCCAGACCCCAGAATCGTGCCCAGTCGTTGCCGGTGCCTCGGGGTATCAGGGCCAGTTGTACATTCGATGTGTCGGCACCGGAACTGAAAATGCCATTAATAACCTCACTTACGGTTCCGTCTCCCCCCACAACCAAAAAATTCCGGAAGCCTTTGCGTGCAAACTTGCGTGCAATAAGTACCGCATGACCTGCAAAATCTGTAAACTGATGTTCATAGACAATACCTGCCTTTTTCAACTGATGAAAAAGGTACAACATCTGCCTGCGAAAATTCTTTTTGCCGGATTTAAGGTTGATAATTACGGCCCACGTTTCGTTGGTGCCCATGCTTATGTATTAAAAGGATGTCAAATAGGGTTAGACTGACTCAGATAGCTGTCGAGCAGCGTGATGGCTGCCATAGCTTCAACAATGGGTACAGCCCGGGGCAACACACAGGGATCGTGCCGGCCTCTTGCCTGTAGTTCTGTTTCCTGCAGGTTGCTGTCGATAGTATCCTGCTTTTTGGAGATAGTGGCTACAGGTTTGAATAATACACGGAAATAGATGTCCTGACCGTTACTGATGCCACCCTGAATGCCCCCGGAATTATTGGTGGTGGTACTCACCTTTCCTTCGTTCACCGTAAAAGGATCGTTAAGTTCAGATCCTTTCATGGCTACTCCATCGAAACCGGTTCCATAGTCAAAACCATGCGATGCATTGATACTCAGCATAGAAAATGCCAGTCGTGCCTGTAATTTGTCAAAAACAGGTTCGCCCCAGCCGGTGGGAACTCCTTTGATTACACAGGTTATCGTTCCTCCGGTGGAATCTCCCGATTTTTTAAGTTCTGAGATGTAATCGATCATCGCTTCGGCAGTGTCGACCTCCGGACAACGAACAATATTATTCTCGACAGCCGATAAATCTGCTTCCGTAGCATGCGCTTTCATGCGGATAGGCCCCACCTGTGAGGTATAGGCCTGGATATCCACTCCCAGCTTCCGGAGTACCAGTTTAGCAATGGCACCTGCCACAACTCTCGATGCTGTTTCACGTGCCGAGCTACGTCCACCTCCACGGTAATCGCGTACGCCGTACTTTTGCTGATAGGTGTAGTCGGCATGCGACGGACGGTACACTTCCTTAAGGTGATCGTAGTCCTTGCTATGCTGATTCTGATTCCGTATAATGTAGGCGATAGGTGTACCCGTTGTTTTTCCTTCGAAAATTCCAGAGAAAAACTCAACCTTATCATCTTCTTTTCGTGGAGTAGCAATTTTCGACTGGCCGGGCTTGCGGCGGTCGAGTTCCTGCTGAATAAACGACTCGTCGAAGTCAATTCCGGCAGGACAGCCATCCACTATGCCACCAATTCCAACACCATGTGATTCGCCAAACGAAGTAAAAGTAAAGAGCTTGCCAATTGTATTCGACATCGTGCGAAGTTTAAAAGTGAACAGCCCCGGAAGAATTCCTTCCGCCGGGGACTGTGAGAAATTCAATTTTGAAAGAACTTAATGACAGCCGCAACCGCCACCGCCATGCTTGTGACCCTTGTCATCGCCGTCATCGCAACCGCAACCTTCGTCGTCGCAGCCGCAACCACCACTTCCGCAGCCACAGCCACCACCGCCCATCAGAGCGTTCAGTTCCTCTTCGGTAGCTTCACGTACCTCTAGTACCGAGCCTTTGAAATGAAGATTCTCCCCTGCCAGTGGATGATTCAGGTCAACCTTAACCATGCTGTCGGTCACTTCCACCACCTGTGCATTGAGGCGGTTGCCTTCCGAATCCATCAGGGGAACCACATTGCCTGCAAAGATCACTTTATCATCAAGTTTGCCATCGATTTCGAAAATGGAACGATCCAGATCGATTACGTTGGCATCTTCGTATTCTCCATACGCATCTTCTACATTTATTGTAAAGTCGAATTTATCACCGGTTGCCAGTCCGAAAAGATGTTCCTCAAATTTAGGTAACATCATGCCGATACCGTAAATAAAACTCAAAGGTTGCTGGGGAGTTGCTTTTTCCATTAATTCCAGTTCACCTTCGTTGTCACCGTCAACAAAAAGTTCGTATTCTGCTGATACTGATTTGTTTGCTGTAATTTTCATTGTTTGCTACTATAATTTATTGTGATTGATTTGTTGTTGATTTACCGAACTACTATAACTTAATACCAGGTGATTTTGTTCATTCCCGAGTCGCTTCGCTTATCGTATTTCAGATCTGATAACATACTGGCATTGACACCAATCCGGAAGTTATACGATTTATACATCCCGAAAGGAACAATGCTGGCAGTCATGTTCCAGCAATGTAGGCTGCGGTTGACCGATATACTGGTATACGTAAATTGTTTGCTTGCAAAATCGTAGGATGAGTTTCCGCTGATTTTCCAGTTTTTCGTAAGTTCTAAACTTCCGTTAATACTCAGGTTGTGCGTGAATTCACGTTCGAATTCCATTTTATCGGTGTCGAAAATATTGCTGTCGCCATAGCGTATTGAGTAATTGACACTTAAGCTCCAGGGAATGGTAACTTTTTCGTAACCATCGTCGCCTACCTCAGATTCAGAGTTTCCAGCGCTTCCTGCACTAGTATTTCCCGAAAGATTATTGGTTCCTGATGTATTCCCGGTTGTATTCGGCTCATTGCCTCCACTGGTACCCGCTTCGGAATTTACTCCCGGAGCATCTTTTTTATCTTTCCCAAATAGCTTTTTTATCGTTTCGTTGTTGAAAGTATAACTGTAGGAGGTGCTGGTACCCATGAAACGGGGAAACCGGCCATTGGCCCATCTCAGTTGATTCACCCGTACCGGTCGGCCGCTTTCATTAAGTGCAAACATATAGGGATCGAAGCTGGTACTCAAACTCAGCGAGTAATTGTCGCTGAATTTAAGACGCAGGTTAGTTGAAAAATTCGACCAGCGCATTGAGTCGGCTACCATATTGTAACTTCCGCCAATATTCAGGTTATCAATTAAACTGATTTTCCTGAAAGCTTCTTTCTCGGTTGTATCCTTCTCGTTTTTGACTTTCATTTCAATATTATTTCCCAACGAGAAGTTGATGTTTCCCGATTTACCTTTGCCCGGTGTGCCATAAAGGGAACCCTCAAAACGGGAATACTCTACTTCCGAACGTACCATCTCCGAAGGATTCTGCGGATTAATACGGGTTTGAGTATAGGAGTTATAATACCCCCAGTTGGGATCGCCAAAGTCGGGCGTATATCCGAATCCCAGACTGGGAGTAATGACGTGGCGGATACGATCAATTTTATCACCGAAAATGGCCCTCGATGGAATGTAAAAAGCATACAGTTTGGTCGATGCCGATATTCCCAGGTTGAAGTCGTAAACGCGGTAAAAACCATCGGTAGTATCGTTTTCCACCCGTTGGAGTTCGTTGTTCCAGCTACGGTCAATGGCCTTAAAATACCAACGTTCGTTGTAGTTGAAACTGGGTGAGATATTAATGAACTTAAACAGATTGAAAGTGGCTGAAACAGGAATGGCATGTCGCATCCCGTTGCGCCAGTCGCGGGTAAACGACGATTTTAACAATAAACTTTCCTTCGTATCGATACTATTGGCGAAAGCACCTGAATACGACATGCTGATTTTTTCATACCAACGTTCGTTACCAACAGCATTCTTTCTCTTGAAAGGAAAGAAACGGCTGTAGGAAAGATTGATGTTTGGTAAGCTAAGGTTGATCGTGGAGTCTTTTGTACGTTGATTAATAAGTACACTTCCCGACAGGTTTAAGGAAGGAATTTCCGGGAAACGCTGAGTGAACGAGATACTCGAACTCTTGGTGTTTTCGGAGTTAATTTCAGGCCGGTGATAAGTATTGATATTGCTTCGGTTGTACCCACTGGTAGCAAAATTTACACTTGATGAGAAATTAAAGTTGGGATTAGCCTTCGAATCCTGCGAATGAGACCAGCGGACACTCAGGTTGTTGGCCTTGTTATAATCGGGTAGACCCTTTTCGCCGGTCACATCTTCGCGGTAGCTGAAGTTAAAACTACCTCTGTACTTGTATCTTTTAGTGTAATTGGTAGTTGCCGAAAGCGCCCATGTGCCCTTGGTGTAAATCTCGCCGGTAAGTTCAAGGTCGAGGTAATCGTTGATGGCAAAGTAGTAACCGCCATTGCTTAATCCGAAACCACGTGTGAGTTCATCGGTAAAGTTAGGCATCAACACTCCGGATGAATATTCGCTGGGAAATGGGAAAAATCCAAAAGGTAAAGCTACAGGCAATGGTACATCAGCTACCACCAAATGTGCAGGCCCGGTAACAATGTAATCGCCGGGTTTAATTTTTCCTTTCGAAATATCCAGGTAAAAATGCGGATGATCGTGATTATCGCAGGTGGTATACTTGGCACCAGCCATGCTGAGCGTGTTATCAGCCAGTTTTTTTGTTTGTTCGCTGATAATATACGCTTCTCCTTCCTGCGTTACCACATGCCGTATAAATCCTTTTTTCGTTTTCAGATTGTAGCTTAGCTCCCTGGAATTGTAACTCGATTCACCTTCACTGAACACTGGTTCTCCAATCATCTTACCGTCCGGTCCCTTTGTTCCTTTCGAAAAAATAAGACTGCTGTCGATTTTCACCCGTACAAAATCAGCTTCCAGAGTGATATTCTGATACTTTAGCTCGGTGCTTCCAAATAGATAAGCCGTGCCGTTGGCATAGAGTATGATGGAATCGTTTGATTTATAGTTAACTTCTGCCTCAATTCCGCCTGTATTTCCGGTAGGTTGAACGGCTGCTGAACGGCGTGTAGTGTCGGCTTCAGCAGTTGTTTTCACGGGGTTCTGCCTGTCGCCCGAACCTCCTGCCTGAACCAAACGTCCCTGAGAATGAACAGAAAACGAAAAAGTCATTGCCGTGATTAGGACAATGGCTATGGTTAACCGTCTGAAAGAAAGAGTTTTATATAATGACATCAGGCTGTTTGGCACAATTATATTGACCCGCAAAATTAGTGAAAAAATAGCAGTCAAATGTCTTAATAACGTTTTTTTTATTTAAATTGGAAAAATTACTCAGCATGCAGCATGTTTTCATGGGATAAAAGCGTACTTTTGTACTTAATTTCATTAAAAAAACAGAACTACCGTATTTTTACAGGCTAATCTCCGGTATTCGTTGCCTGTGAATTTCAAACAACTGTAAATAACCAAATTACTGCCGAATGAAACGAATAGCTTCCCGCAACTCCCTACAACTCATTTTGTTTTTGTTGATGATGGTTGCGATGACAGGCGTATCGGTGGAAGAACTGAACGCTCAGAAGAGAAATTTTGTACTTGTGCTTGATGCAGGTCATGGTGGACGCGACCCGGGTGCAGTGGGTAAGATCTCACAGGAAAAAAACATCACTCTCTCTGTTGTTAAAAAGGTAGGATCCATGGTTGAACAAAACATGCCGGATGTGAAAGTGGTGTATACCCGTAAAACGGATGTTTTTGTACCGTTGGAGGAAAGGGCTAATATCGCCAATAATCACCATGCCGATATGTTTATCTCGGTACATACCAATGCTGCTAAAAGCACATCGGCCTATGGTGCTGAGACCTATACCCTTGGTTTGGCAAAAACCCAGGCTAACCTCGCTGTTGCCATGGCCGAAAACTCGGTAATGATGCTCGAGGATGATTATAAAACACGCTATCAGGGTTTTGATCCATCGTCGGTCGATTCCTACATCATGTTTGAGTTTATGATGGATACTTATCTTGATAACAGCATTTCGTTTGCTACCGATGTGCAGCATCAACTTACCACTAACTCAAACCGGCACGACCGTGGTGTGCGCCAGGCTGGTTTTTGGGTGTTGCACCGGTCGGCCTGCCCGAGTGTTTTAGTAGAACTGGGTTTCATCTCCAATCGTCAGGAAGAACTATACATGGCCAGCGAAAAGGGCCAGCAGGAGTTGGCACAGTCCATTTACAATGCTTTTTTAAAATACAAACGTAACTACGATCGTAAATCAGGAAACGGAAGCAGTCCTGCCCAACGGAATGGTACACCTGAACCTTCGGCTCCTTCCACATCCTCCACTCCACCTGCAGCTTCTACTACTCTGCCATCCTCATCTGTTCAGCATCCACTTGCCACTTCAACTCTTCCTGTATACAAGGTGCAGTTTTTATCTTCGCCCACAGTACTGAAACCAGGTTCCTCTGTTTTCAAAGGAGTTAAGGATGCAAGTTACTATCAGGAAGGTGGTCTCTACAAATATACAGTCGGAGCTGAAACGGACTTTAATAAGGCTAACCAATTGAAAAATGAAGTAAGAAAGAAATTTGCCGACGCTTTTGTTATTGCTTTTCTGGAAGATAAAAAAATATCCATAAGTGAAGCTCAAAAAATCAAACCATAATTTTTTTCGGAAACTGTTCCATGCTTATTTAAATCAGAATTTCATCATTTTTGTGAATAATAAATATGACTAAGGTAAAAATATCACGTGAGTTCCGGGTGGGACTCCTGGCTGTAACGGCTGTTTTTGTGTTGTATTTCGGTCTTAACTTCCTGAAAGGAGTCGACATTTTTAAGGCTGTGAATACCTATTACGGAGTCTATGAACATATCGATGGGCTGGTTCCCTCAGCACCGGTGTATGTAAAAGGGCTCAAGGTGGGCCAGGTAGAGGCAGTTGAATACGATTTTTCGAAGGCAACCTCATTTAAGGTAAAGATTTCAGTTAACCGCGACATCCATCTTCCGTTGGGTACCCGCATCGAATTATTCGACGACGGACTAATGGGGGGTAAGGCGATACAACTTGTTTACGAGCCCTTTTCGGCCTCAACAGCCATGCACAAATCGGGCGATATCCTGGTGAGCTCACTGGGTGGCGGACTTCTTACTGAACTCTCAGGAAGCCTGATACCTAAAATTGAAACCATTGCAACACAGGCCGACTCGCTGTTACGATCGGTACGCCTGCTTATCGATGGCCAATCGGTACAAAACAGCCTGGCATCGCTTGAAACCACTACTGCCGATTTGGCCTCATCTTCGGCTGCATTAAAACGTATGATGAACAATGAAGTGCCATCGGTACTGCGTAATGTCAACGCACTTACGGTTGATTTCCGAAGTATCAGTACCAATCTGAAATCGATTGACTTTGCAGCTACTGTGCAACAGGTCGACCTTACCATTCGCGATTTACGCACTATTTCAAACGGCATCTCAAACGGTCAGGGTAGCCTTGGATTGTTACTCAACGATCCACAGCTGTACCAGAATCTGAATAATACCGCCAATAGTGCAGATAAACTACTTATCGACCTTCAGTCCAATCCCAAAAGATACGTTCATTTTTCACTTTTCGGGAGTAAGAATAAGTAAGCCGCTATTTATATTGATTCTAAAATATATTTTTTTTTGCGATCGCGCCCTCACTTTGTTAATCTGTCTGACACAGTAATGTAATAGCGGTTTATCATGATTGAAACATGAAATCAGTATCTATTTATGCAAATCACATAAATCACTGATTATTACATTGTTTAACAATGACGAAGTTTTTAAGTGTCTGATAATCAAAGTTTACATGTAAGTGCTTGAAAATTAAGCTAAATTTAAATGTGAAAAATCGTGAAAAATTGACAGGCTTTTTTAATCCGAAAATCTTTCTGAAATTTGTACCCCTGCAAGTCGCCACCTGTAAAATTGTTGGCTATGTTCTTTTGCAGTACCTTGTGTTTAATAATCAAAAAATTGTCTAATCCATTCATCCTGTATTGTTGAAATGATGTCTCATTTACCAGAAAAATTGTGGAGCAAATGCCTGGAAGTTATCAAAGATAATTTAAGTGAAGCATCGTTTAATACATGGTTTGTACCTATAGTGCCCCTGCAATACGAAAACAACGTGCTTGTTTTACAGGTGCCCAGCCAGTTTTTTGTTGAATATATTGAGGAAAAATACATTGATCTTTTACGGGAAACAATTTACCGTGTTGCCGGTCCGGGTACTATGCTCGAATACCGTGTTTTAATCGATCAGGCAAGTGGTCAGGGCACCCGGATTCCCAGTGAAGGTAACCACCCCAAACCAAAGGCTGTAAGTTCGGTTGAACCATCGGCTCCCCGCTACGTTGATCCTTATCAAAAGCAACAACTTCCCGATATTGATCCTCAGTTAAACCGAAAATACAATTTCAATAACCTTGTTGAAGGTAAAAGTAATAAGCTGGCACGTACTGCCGGTATGAGTATCGCAAGCGACCCGGGCAAA
Organism: Paludibacter sp.; assembly: GCA_034002585.1. Lineage (GTDB taxonomy): Bacteria > Bacteroidota > Bacteroidia > Bacteroidales > Paludibacteraceae > Paludibacter. Next base: position 11,347 of record JAVFAG010000043.1, on the reverse strand, counting down.
ACGATCTTCAATCCTTTGTTTGTATATGGCGAGTCGGGAGTTGGAAAAACACACCTTGCAAATTCAATCGGAGTGATGACCAAGCAGCTGCATCCTGAAAAAAGGGTGTTGTATGTCTCTGCCAATACCTTCCAGATTCAATATACCGATGCGGTGCGCCGCAACTCGGGCAACGATTTTCTGAACTTCTACCAAACCATCGATGTGCTGATCCTGGAGGATATTCATGAGCTGGTCGGCAAAACCGGAACGCAAAATACCTTCTTCCATTTATTCAATTACCTGCATCAAAACGGTAAGCAGCTCGTGCTTACTTCCGACCGCTCTCCACTGGTACTTGCAGGTATGGAGCAACGTCTGCTGACCCGTTTTAAATGGGGATTATCGGCAGAAATTGAAAAGCCCGATTATGACCTGCGCAAAGCAATTCTTCAGGATAAGATTTACCGTGATGGATTGGATATTCCTGAGGAAGTTGTTGAATATATTGCCAAACATGTAACTGATAACGTACGAGATCTGGAAGGTACGCTGGCATCCTTGCTGGCTCATTCCACGCTGGCCAATATGCCACTCGACCTGCAACTGGCCGAAAAGGTGGTAGGACGAATAGTGAAAATACGCCCACGTGCCACTACGGTTGAGCAGATACGCGATCTCGTATGCGATCATTTTTCACTATCGGTGGAGGCCATCTCTACCCGCAGCCGTAAACGAGAAGTGGTGCAGGCCCGCCAGATTGCCATGTATCTCTCAAAAAATCATACTAAAAACTCGTTGTCGTCGATTGGCGATTTAATTGGTCAGCGCGATCATGCTACCGTGCTGCATGCCTGTAAAATAGTAACCGATTTAATGGAAATCGACAAAAGTTTCCGTTTAAGTGTAAAACAAATTGAGGAAAAACTCAAAGCGTAATTAAAAAAAATTACGTACTTTTACATCCGAAAATAAAACGGAACACTATGGTTTATAAATTTACCCTTTTATCCGACGAGGTTGATAATTTTGTACGTGTCATAACCATTGACCCGGAAGCTACCTTTTTAGATTTACACACTGCCATTCTGGATTCTGTCAGCTATGAAAAGAATCTGATGACTACCTTTTTTATTTGCGAAGATAACTGGGAAAAAGGGCAGGAAGTGACATTGCTGGAGATGGAATCGAGCTCGGAATACGACAATCTGGTGATGGAAGATACCAAACTGGAGGATTTGTTGACCGACGAAAGACAAAAACTGCTTTTTGTTTTTGATATGATGTCGGAACGTGCTTTCTTTATGGAACTTACCGAAATTGTACCGGGTATCAGTGTGAGTAAAGCAGAATGCATTAGTGCTAAAGGTGAGGCACCCCGGCAAACCATGGATGAGGAAGACATTGTTGCTGCTTCCAAACTTACCATAGATGAGAATTTCTACGGGGATGAAGATTTTGATCTTGACGAGCTTGATGAAGAAGGATTTGGTGACATGAATTTTGACGACAGCAGTTTGTTTAATGACGAACGCTTCTGAACAAAACAGGCCTCATTCTCCCTTGCTTGTTGTTTTGCTGGGACCCACTGGCGTTGGAAAAACTGCTGTAAGTTTGTCCCTTGCAAAACGATACCAGGCTTCTGTAGTCTCCTCCGATTCCCGTCAGATTTATCGTGAAATACCCATTGGTACCGCTGCTCCCACAGCAGACGAAATGGTACAGGTTCCCCATTATTTTATTGCTACCCATACCCTGACCGATCAGTACAGTGCTGGTCAGTACGAACTGGATGTGTTACGTCTGCTCGCAGAAGAAATCTTTCCGTTCCAACAGGTAGCAATTCTGTCGGGTGGTTCGATGATGTATGTGGATGCGGTGTGTAAAGGGCTCGACGATATTCCATCCATTCAACTGGAAATACGTGCCTTTTGGCAGCAGCAACTTGACACTAATGGTCTGGAATTTTTACAACATGAACTGCAGCGACTGGATCCTGTTCACTATGAAGAGGTCGATTTGAAAAATTATAAGCGGGTAATGCATGCACTGGAAGTATGCACACAAACCGGAAAGCCATTTTCGGAATTACGTACCGGAGTTGTAAAGCCCCGTTCGTTTCAGATTCTGAAAATCGGCCTCAACCGACCCCGCGCTGAACTGTACGAACGCATCAACCTGAGGGTGGACCAGATGATGGAGCAGGGTTTGCTTGAGGAAGCTCAATCGGTGTATCCCCTGCGCCATCTGAATTCACTCAATACAGTTGGATACAAGGAGTTGTTTGAGTATTTCGATGGCAACTGGCCACTCGATTTTGCTATTCAGATGATCAAACAGAATTCACGCAGGTATGCCAAGCGACAACTCACTTGGTACAACCGCGATACCGACATTCGCTGGTTTCACCCCGATGCCATAGATGACATTATGACCTGTATCGATCAAACGCTTGCCGAATGACTCCTACATTGACCATATTAGGTTCCGGTTCGGCCCTGCCTACCCGCGACAATTTCCCGACGGCCCAGCTGTTGGATATGCGGGAAAAGCAATTTCTGATTGATTGTGGCGAAGGCACACAGATACGGTTGCGACAGATGGGTCTTAAAATTAATCGATTGGGGCATATTTTCATTTCCCACCTGCATGGCGATCACTGTTTCGGACTCATCGGGCTTATTTCCTCGCTGGGCATGCTCAACCGTACTGCCGAGTTGTATGTTCACGGTCCCGTTGGGATCCGCGAATTATTTGAGCCTCAGTTAAAGTTCTTTTGTGAGGAATCTCCTTTTCAGGTTCGTTTTGTTGAATTTGATGCCCGGCATTCTGAAGTGATATTCGAGGATCGTGCGCTTACGGTTACCACTTTACCGTTGAAACACCGGGTTCCCTGTGCCGGATTTCTATTCAGGGAAAAACCAGGTTCGAGACATTTGTTGCGCGAATGGATAGATTATTATAAAATTCCTGTCGCTCAGCTTCATAATATTCGTAACGGAGCTGATTTTGTAACCTCAGAAGGTGAACTGATCCCGAATGAGAAACTTACTTCTCCGCCCAACCCGGTGGTTTCGTATGCCTATTGTTCCGATACTGCCTACCATGAAGCACTTATCCCTCTTATCAGCAAGGTTGATTTGTTGTACCACGAAGCCACGTTTGCCGAATCGGAACTGAAACGCGCCCGTCAAACTCTCCACTCCACAGCCCGACAAGCTGCCGAAATAGCGCTGAAAGCGGATGTAGGACGGTTGCTGATCGGCCATTTTTCAGCACGCTACCACAACAAGGAAGTGCTTTTAAGGGAAGCACGGGAAGTTTTTGAAGCCACTGAACTCGCAGCTGATATGCAAACGTTTGCAATTGAAAGCGTGGTTAAAAGCTCTTAATCATAGCCCAGGGGAATTGCATTCCTTTATTTTTGCAATTCTAACAGTATCAAATCCATCATGAAGAAAATTCTACTACTCTTACTAAGTGCTTGCATTGCCCTGCTTGCATCTGCTCAGATTATCACTACCAATCCTGCTATCGTTACTTCCGACTATACAGGTATAATCGAGGTTATTTACGATGCTTCACTGGGCACAGGTGGCCTGAAGGATTATGCAGGTACCGATGTATATGCCCATACAGGAGTGATTACCAACGCCAGCACGAGCGATTCGGACTGGAAACATGCTCCTGTCTGGAAAGATAACAGTGCAAAATACCTGTTATCGAAACTGGGCGGCAATAAATGGAAGTTGATGATTACCCCCAATATGGCGGGTTATTACAACCTGACTACCGGCGAGGTGGTTAAAAAGCTGGCTTTTGTTTTCCGTAATGGGACTGCTTCACTCGAAGGGAAAGATACAGGAGGTAAAGATATTTTTGTGCCAGTCTATCAGGCTGGGCTACATGTGTCGTTCACTGCCCCTACAGGAAACCTGAGTGTTAGTCCGGGCACTGAGGTTACGTTTACGGTTTCTTCCACAGTAGAAGCTACACTCGCACTTAGCATTGGTGGTTCACAGGTTTTATCCATACCATCAACCACAGCCATTGCCTATACGCACACCTTCTCTTCACCGGGTGATATTCAGGTGGTGGCATCCGCTACTGCCGGAAGTGTAACGGTATACGATACGCTAATGGTGATTGTGAACAGTCCCGTTGTTCAGGAGCCCCGTCCGGCAGGAGTAAAGGCTGGAATTAACTACAACAGTGCAACATCGGTAACCCTTGTATTACATGCTCCAAACAAACAAAATGCGTTTGTAATTGGCGAATTTAATAACTGGACTCCTACTAATGCTTTCCAGATGAAAAAGGACGGTGAGTTTTGGTGGATTACCCTTGATAATCTTACTCCGGGACATCTATATGCCTACCAATACCTGGTAGATCAGCAGGTGCGGATCAGCGATCCGTACACCGAATTGGTATTGGATCCCTGGAATGATAAATGGATCAACGAACGGTCGATGCGTTATCCCAATCTCAAAGCCTATCCTGAAGGAAAAACTGATGGTCTCGTGGCAACTTTCCAAACGAACAAAAGTACCTATCAGTGGGAAGTTCCGAATTTCCAGATGCACCAGCGTGAAAATATGGTTATTTATGAATTACTGCTTCGTGACTTTACTGTTGAAAAATCGCTCGAAGCGGCGATTGGACGACTCGATTACCTGAAACAACTCGGGGTAACCGCCATCGAGCTGATGCCGGTGAATGAATTTGACGGAAACGAAAGCTGGGGCTATAATCCCAATCATTTCTTTGCACCCGATAAAGCATACGGATCTCCTGAGATGTACAAACGCTTTGTGGATGAATGCCATAAGCGAGGGATAGCGGTTATTCTCGACGTGGTTTTCAACCATGCTACCGGTATCAACCCGATGGCATCCCTGTACTGGAATTCCATAAGTGGTCTCACCGCTCCGAATAATCCCTGGTTCAACGTGACAGCACCGCATCCTTTCAGTGTTTTTCACGACTTTAATCATTCCTACACACCTACCCGTGAGTACTTCAAACGTGTACTTCAATACTGGATTCAGGAATATAAAATCGATGGTTACCGGCTCGACCTTACCAAAGGATTTACGCAGCGCAGTTCCAACGAGTCGACGGCCTCTCAGTACGACCAAAATCGTATCGATTATCTGACTGAATATTACCACGCTGCCCGCGATGTGAAACCCGATGTGATGTTTATCCTGGAACATTTTTGCGAGTACAGTGAAGAACTGGAACTTGCCAATCGCGGTATGTACCTGTGGCGCAATATAAACAATGCATATTCGCAGGCTGCAATGGGCTACCAGAGCGATAGCGATTTCGGTGGCATGAGTTCCACTCCGCGTCGCTGGGTGGGCTATTCTGAGAGTCACGATGAAGAGCGCAATTTCTTTAAAGCCCGTGAGTATGGATTTGGAACTATTAAAACCGACTCCATTTACCGCATCAGTCGTGTTCCCCTTAACATTGCCTTTACAGTGATGATGCCGGGTCCGAAAATGCTCTGGCAGTTTCAGGAACTGGGCTTCGATTATTCGATTGATGCATTGGGTGGTCGTACCAGCAATAAGCCATCGGCCTGGGGTTGGCTCAACCTGACACACCGAAAAGCAGCTATGGAAGCATCTGCTAAAGTGATTAATTTACGCCGGATGTATCCCAATGCCTTTATCAATGGAGACTACCAGACAAATGTTGGTTCCGGCGACTGGACACGTGGTCGTCGCATTCTGATCAATCATGCAGATTTGGCGCTGTTGGTGCTGGGTAATTTTAAGGCTGGTGAAACTGCCGAGGCGCTTCCTGCTTTCCCCAAAGGAGGAGTGTGGTACAATGTGTTAACAGGTGAACAGCGTTTTGTTGGTAATGTGAATGAACCAATTGTATTACAACCCGGTCAGCTGCTAATATTTGCCGATCGTCCCATCAATTTTTCGAGTA
>JAVFAG010000043.1:0-5316 GCA_034002585.1 Paludibacter sp. | reverse complement strand
AAAGGAGGAGTGTGGTACAATGTGTTAACAGGTGAACAGCGTTTTGTTGGTAATGTGAATGAACCAATTGTATTACAACCCGGTCAGCTGCTAATATTTGCCGATCGTCCCATCAATTTTTCGAGTAATGTGGATGTGCCTTTAAATGATGAAACGGCCATTTTTCCTACACTAACCCGTGATAAGGTGTATCTGACCAACAGTGGTTTATCCCGTAATATTGAACTGTTCAGCATGCAGGGTCACCGCATGAGTAGCTGGAGCGAAACTCAGGAGATTGATCTTAGTGCTTATCCCGAGGGAGTATACCTGTTGAGGCTTGCTGGTGAAGCGGGTACTAAAACTATTAAAGTAATACGCCGCAATTAACAGAGGGTTTGTTAGATTTTAGAAAGGGTGCTCAGTTGATGGGCACCCTTTTTAGATAAGTCTTTATTTATTAAGCTCGCTGATGGCTCTTTTTACTGCCGGATCATTTTTAAACAGAATTGGATAGAAGCCTTCGTCGCCGAGAATATTCCGGCTGATGAAGGCTTTTAGCCGTGTCAGGATAATATTGCGGGACAGCTGAATTTGGGCAGGAACCGGTTTTACACCTTTTTTCTCAGCATATGCTGTGAATTCTGCAAGCAGGTTTTGCTGATCCAGGTAGCTTTCCATCGCTTTCCAATCCTTGTTCTTAGCAAGCCTGTCGCGGTGCTGATCAGTATAGGCGAACGCAAACTGATAAAGATGAGCATAGTTTACTACCTTGGCAAAATACTCGGTGTATTCGGTAGTGTCGCGGGGAATGAAAATATCGGGCATAATGCCTCCTCCACCGTAAACCGTTCTTCCTTTACTGGTTTTATATTCCACTGTATCGTTTTTCTGTATGCTGTCGGCTGTATCAAACTCGCCATGTAAATAGCGGTTCATGATGTCCATGTTGTATTCATCGCCTTTGCCTTTTTCGTAGGGTTTCTGGATACTGCGGCCCGAAGGAGTATAGTAGCGGGCAACCGTAAGACGTAAGGCTGACCCATCGCGCAGGTCGAACTGTTGTTGTACCAGGCCTTTCCCGAACGAGCGGCGGCCAATCACCATGCCGCGATCGTTATCCTGAATAGCGCCGGCAAAAATTTCAGATGCTGAGGCCGAAAATTCATCAATCAGGATGGCAACCGGATTGTTGATGCAACTGCCGGTTCCGTCCGAGAAAGCATCGAATCGTGGATAGGATTTTCCTTCGGTATAGACGATAAGCTGTTTGGCCGGCAAGAATTCGTTGATCATAGCGATGGCCCGTTCAAGGTAACCTCCGCTGTTTTCACGTAAATCAATGATAAATTTAGTAGCTCCTTTCGCTTTCAGATTGGCAATGCCGGTGAGGAATTCCTTGTAGGTAGTATCGCCAAACTTATTAACTTTTATCAGGCCGGTTTTCGGGGCTACCATATAACTGATATCGACCGATGTTACCGGAATTTCATCGCGTGTAATCGAGTAGGTCAGCAGTTCTTCGGTGCCGGGGCGACGAATGCCCAGTTTTACTTTCGTTTTATCCTTTCCCCGAAGCGTACGCAATACTTTTTCGTTGGTAACTGTCTTTCCGGTAAACACCGAATCGTCGACCTGCACAATGCGGTCGCCGGCTAAAAGGCCTGCCCGTTCCGAAGGCCCGCCACTGATGACCGATATCACCATAATGGTATCGTTTTGAATGTTAAACTGCACTCCGATACCCGAAAAGCTACCTTCCAGCTCATCGTTTACAATCTCGAGGTCTTTTGCCGGAATATATACCGAGTGAGGATCGAGTTTCGCAATTAAGTCGATAGCCATCTCTTCGGTGAGTTCGTTCAATTCAACCGAATCGACATAGTTGGTATTAATCAGATTTAATAACTGGTCAATTTTATTCGACGAATTTACCAGATTGTTCAGCAGTCCACCCAGCGAGTTCTGCTGATAGTTAAGTTGACGGCTGGCAATGCGGTTTCCGAGGAGTAAACCGGCTATCAGAGCAATCACTACAATCGAAACAAGTTGAAAATTCTTTTTATTCATATTTTTTATTCGTCCTTTAATAGTAAAACTTCAATTCCGGCCCGTTTCAACAGGTCGACTCCATCCATAATGCGGTATTCCTCGCCATAAATCACTCTTTTAATCCCTGCCTGAATGATAAGCTTAGAGCATTCAATACAAGGTGAAGCAGTTACATAAAGGGTAGCCCCGTCGCTGCTGTTATGTGAGCGGGCTACCTTGGAGATAGCGTTGGCCTCGGCATGCAGCACATAGGGTTTCGACTGGAAGTTTTCATCCTCACACTTGTTTTCAAAGCCCGAAGGAGTTCCATTGTATCCATCGGAAATGATCATCTTATTTTTAACAAGCAAAGCTCCTACCTTTCTTCGTTCGCAATAGGAATTTTCAGCCCATATACGGGCCATCCGCATGTAACGCTGATCCAGAAGGTTTTGTTTATTGTCCATATTTATTCTTCTTTTTTAAGTATCAGGTCGGTCGAAAATCCACCGATAACTGAAAAAAACTGATCTTCGTTTATTCCTACTTGTTTACATGCCAGCATAGCTGCCTGAACGCAACGCAAGGTAGCTTCACCTGTCACTTTTAGAGCCGTTTTCCCTTTCCTGTGACGAATATTCCAGGTCCCGTTTTCTATTTCAAAAGCCGGAGTAGTGTATGGAAAGGCAACCAGGTCCCGTCGCAGCTTTTCTGTCAGTTGTGTTAATGCCGGGTCGCCACTGTAATAAATGAGCCGGCCCTGGGTTTCCATCAGGTTGATGAACTGATCGAACTGAAGCGTATACTCTTCGAAATCGGGGTAGGTAGTGCTGTAATCGCGTGAAATACCTGTGAGAACAGCGACATGAGGTTTATACTGATGAAAACGGGGGCGTTTATCGATGGATGAACTAAAATTTTCATCACCATCAAACACAGCAATCCGTGATTCGTAGGAAAGCCGAACAGTGGTATCGTATCCTTTCAAGGGGTTTCCAATCAGGAAATCAGCTTCCATCTTTAATTGTTTCATTGCGTACAGAATCATAGCTGTAATAGTTGTTTTACCATGACTGCCCCCCACGACGATACGCGTTTTGTTGCGGGTTTGTACAAATAAATATTCGTGCGATGAGTAAATTTTCAGTCCCAGGTCACGCGCACGTTCCAGTTCCGGATTATCGAAGCGTGCATCCGCTCCGTATACGACTGCAGTGATATTCCGGTTCATTTGTTCGGGAAACCACCCCGGACGGTCGGGTAGCAGGCGATGCTTCCGGAGTAGTTCACGAGTCGTATCCGGAAAGTTTTCGCCCGAAACGGTAACCTTATAGTCGTTTTTTTTGCTCACAGCTATGGCAAGGTCGAGAACGACCGATCCTCCTATGGCTGTGAAATGAACGTGCTGCATGCTGGTTGTCGGGAAAAGTTTTTTGTTTAACTTTGTGCTTGGTTTTACTAACCCGCAAAAGTAATAAAAATAATACGATTATGAGACTATATATACTGGAAGCAGGATATTTTAACGCTGACGGAGGTGCTTGTTTCGGGGTTGTTCCCAAGCGGGTGTGGCAAAAACGCTATCCCTGCGACGAGAATAATTTTTGCCGTCTCAACATGCGCTGTTTGCTTATTGATACAGGCGATCGCCGCATTTTAATTGATACAGGAGCCGGTACCAAACAAACCGATTACTTCAAACTCTACGGGATGAAGGAGCTGATTGATTTCGAAGTGGAACTCCCCAAAATCGGCTATACGACCGATGCTATAACCGATGTGATTTTAACACATCTTCATTTTGATCATTGCGGCGGGTGTACGCGCTATGCTGAAGGTAAACAGATGGAATTGACCTTTAAGAATGCCCATTACTGGGTTTCGGGATCGCAGTGGAACAATTTCCTGAATCCGAACGTCCGCGAGGGTGATTCATATTTCCCTGAAAATATGCTTCCTGTGCAAGAAGCCGGACGACTGAAACTGGTCACTGAGCCCATCCACCTTACTACGGATGTATCCCTGAAGATTTTCGACGGGCATACGGTAGGTCAGCTGGTTACCTATTTCAATACTGGTAAACGCACCTTTGTTTATACCGGTGATGTGATTCCTATTGCTGCGAATGTACCGCTGGCCTGGGTTTCGTCCTACGATACCTATCCGGTTACTTCCATGGCTGAGAAGAAAGTACTGCTCGATGAAGCCATCGCTCAAAACCAGGTGCTGTTTTTTGAGCACGATGCCTACACCGAGTGCTGTACGGTAACCGAATCGGGAGGAAAGTACAAGGTGGCCGAAACTGGTACCCTGGCTGAATTTCTGAGCCGCTAAACTCCCCTGTTTATGGTATGAATTTACTAAGTTAAGGGTATTCTCCAGTGCCTGTAGGGGCTGTATCTTTGCAATCAGAAATAAAATTTTAAACTTACTGTTATGCAAACGAACGCTTTCTGCCCAATATCCTATAAAAAAATAGATGAAAATGTAGCACGCCTGAATGGTTTCTTCACGGTTGTGTTTCTAGGAGTGTATGTCCTGACCTCATCGCTTATTCCTGTTGTATTTCTCGTGTTGGATTTTCTGGCCCGTGGTTTCGAAAAACCTGAATACAGTCTGTTGGCTCGTTTTTCGAAGTTTCTCCTGGCTGCCTTTAAGGTGCGACCACAACTGATTAATGCTGGTCCGAAAATTTTTGCAGCGCGTGTCGGATTGCTGTTTTCGGTACTTGTGGTGATTACTGCACTCCCGGGATGGAATACTGTAGCCCTTGTTATTACTCTTGTGTTTGGTGTCTGTGCTTTGCTGGAAGCAGCAGTTGGCTTCTGTGTGGCATGCAAACTCTACCCATTTGTTTACAAACTGACCTACCAGAAACCGGTAGACAAAATCGTTCCAACGACCGATTTTCAAATTTAAAAATCGTTGGAAATTTACTGAAACCTTCCATCTAAATTTTGTTTTATTTCGTGGATTAACTGTATCTTTGCGTTTAAGTAAAACTTAAATCATCTACGCAATGTACGATACATTTAAAACACATGTCAGTCGTGAGCTGGCTGCAATTGAATCCGCCGGTCTTTATAAGAACGAGCGGATTATTGTGTCTCCACAGGGAGCTTCCATCCGTGTGGCTGACGGAAAAGAAGTGCTGAACTTCTGTGCCAACAATTACCTCGGGCTTTCCAATCACCCCAAACTACGTGCAGCTGCAGCCGAAGCGCTTGAAACACATGGTTATGGGATGTCGTCGGTACGGTTTATTTGTGGTACTCAGGATGTACACAAACAACTGGAGTCTGAAAT
>JAVFAG010000042.1:19956-25803 GCA_034002585.1 Paludibacter sp. | reverse complement strand
TGGGTATGCCGAAGGAAAACGACTGGGTTTTGAATAGTCTCGCCTTCGACCCGTCTCTGATGCGTGATTACGTGGCTTATGAACTTTCCCGACGAATGGGTAATTACTCTCCACGTGGGCAATATTGTGAAGTGATGATTAACGGCGAGTACCGGGGATTGTACATTCTGCTCGAAAAGATAAAAGTCGACGACAACCGGGTGAATATTACAACACTATCGACAACCGACAATAGCGGCGAAATGGTTACCGGCGGCTATATCACTAAAAGCGACAAAACCACAGGGAATGATCCTGTGGCATGGTACCTGGGTGATGCTGCATTCATACACCATAGTCCGAAACCTGAAGAAGTCAGTGCGCAACAGAATACCTATATCCGGAAAGTATTTACCGACCTGAATACCGCAGCAAGCAATAAAAACAATTCGCTAACAAACGGAGTTCCATCCTTTATCGATATCCCTTCTTTTGTCGATTTTATGGTGATTAGCGAGTTGTTTTCGAATCCGGATGCCTATCAGTTCAGCACCTTTTTTCATAAAGACAGAAACGGAAAGCTGCGTGCGGGACCCATCTGGGATTTTAACCTTACGCTCGGCAACGACTTGTTTAAATGGGGATTTGATCGCAGCTGGACCAATATTCATCAGTTCGAAAATTTTAATGTAGGAGCGCCTTTCTGGAGAAATCTGTATTACAATTCCACCTTTAAATGCTACCTGGCAAAGCGATGGGCCGAATTGACGGCACCCGGACAGGTGTTGAACTATTCTGAAATTGTAAAACTAATCGACCAGACCGCAGCTTTAATTTCAGAAACAGTTCCCCGCGAACAAGCCAAATGGAATACTGTAAGCAGTCATACCACTAATATCGCAAACATGAAAACCTGGCTGCAGACGCGTATCAGCTGGATGACACAACAATACGGTTCGTATTCGGCCTGTGCTAATGTGGCCGTTCCGCAATTGGTCATCTCGAAAATTAATTACAATCCCCAGCCTGCCGCTTATATTGCCGCCGATAGTCTTGAGTTCATCGAAATCACCAATGCCGGAACTCAAATGGCAAATCTTACAGGTTTGTACTTCAGGGAGCTGGGCATGACCTATCAGTTTCCTGCAAATACAACGCTAAAAGCCGGTCAGCGGATATTTCTTGCGTCGAACGCCCGTTTTTTTGAACTTCACCATGGTCTGAAGCCCTTTGGGCAGTTCAGTCGCAAGCTGGGCAACGATACTGAAAACCTGGTACTTACCGATGGTTTTGGCAACCAAATAACCCGGGTAGAATACCGCGACACCGACCCCTGGCCGAAAGAGGCAGATGGCAAAGGCAAGTACCTGGAGATTATTGATCTCTATGCCAACAACAACGACCCCGCAAACTGGAGAGCTTCGGGGGAAATGTTGGTAGGTCTTGAGACACCATCTGCAGACATTATCAGTATTTTCCCGGTACCGGCACGAAGCTTCATCACCGTTTCGGCAGGATTACTCACGATACAGTCGTATACTATTTCCGACCTTTCGGGCAGAATCCTGATGAGTGGCGATATGCCTTACGATAACACTCTTCAAGTCAGTCAGCTGCAACCTGATGTGTATTTGATCCGTTTTACTCTTCAAAATGGCGAAGAAGTGGTGAAGAAGCTCATTGTGAGGTAAACGTATGGAAGAGAAAATGAATTAATCATACCCGGTTTGATTTCTGAGTGTACTATGAATACTTCCTGTAAAAGTGAATTTTTATGTAGGTTTTAAAAAATTGTTATAGCAATGCAGATAGCCAAAATAATATTTTAACTTTGCACGTTTACAAAAAATGAAAACACACTTATTCGGGTAAACAGAACTCATGAAAGAATCTATAAATCATTTCCAATTCAGCGATAATCCGGAATTTGCTTTCAGACTAATCGTCCGTTCCTATCAGGAAAAGGTTTTTCGATTCATTTCTTTGTTTGTGGGTAGCAAGAGCGAGTGTGAAGAGCTGGCTTCAGATGTTTTTATTACCCTTTGGAATCAACGCGAAAGTCTGCACGAAATAGAAAATCTGGATAATTACATCTTTATTGTAGCACGAAATAAAGCTTTAAATCACCTGCGTAAATCGCTTCAGCCCACAATCGACCTGGATGAGTTGAATGTCGATGTTTTCCATAATACAACTACCAACCCGGAGTCGATTTATATTAGTCAGGAAACAGTAGAAGAATTGAATTCCGCCATTAATGAGTTACCGCAAAAAACCAGGATGGCATTTATTCTGGTTCGGGAAAATAAAATGAAGTACAAGGATGCGGCTGATATACTGGGTGTTTCGGTAAAGACCCTCGAAAAGCAGGTAGCATCTGCGATTGAGAAGTTAAAAAATAAACTACGTTCTACCAGAAAAAAATGAGATGAATGGGGGAAATGTGAATTATTCGTGTCTTTAAGTATAAACCACACTTCGAATTAAATAAATGAACGATCTATATTCAAATTTAGTAGCAAAAGTTCTTGCCAATGAAGCCAGTACGGAAGAAAAAGACCAGCTTCGGCAATACTTGCAGGCTAATTCCGGTGAAAAGCTGGTGTATGACCAGCTGAAGGAATACTGGGACGCTGACGTTCAGCTTTCAACGGTTCCCGGCGCTGATTTTGAAGATAGATTGATGAAGAAGGTATTGGCTGATAAAGAAAGAATATCGACGGGTAAAACCAAGCAGATGAAAATGGTATTGCGTATTTCAAGTGTTGCAGCTTCTCTGTTTTTTATCCTGTCGTGCTATCTTTATTTTGTATATCAACCTGATGGTTCGCACTTGCTGACCTATGCAGCCCAGCAACAACCACTTGAATATACCCTGGCTGATGGAAGCCGGGTGAAAGTAAATAAAAACAGTTCTGTTACCATAAGTGATAATTTTGGAGAGAAAACCAGAAATGTTCAGCTAAAAGGTGAAGCGTATTTTGTGGTGGAGCACGATGCGCAACGACCGTTTATTGTTGAAGCAGGTGGTACAACAGTGAAAGTTCTGGGAACCAGATTCAATGTAAAAGAGGATCAAAATACTATCATAACAACCCTGGTAGAAGGTTCTGTAAAGTTTTCTGCCAACGAATTCGAGACTTTGCTTGTGCCTGGTGAAGAATTATGCTACTCGATTAATACAGGTAAGTATAATTTATATGCCACTGATGTTCAGTTCAATACAGCCTGGGTTACCGGAAGGTACACGTATCAAAATCTGAAGTTTGCCGATTTGCTTCATAAATTGTCCTTCATTTACAATATACCCATTGAAATTTCAGGATCTTCGAGGGCCTTCAATAAGGTTGTGTCAGCATCTTTTCTGTATGATGAACCGCTTACTGATATTCTATCGGCACTCGAGACAGAGTTGAATTTCAGGTTCAGGGAAGTTCAGGGAAAAATGATAATAAGTCCACCTCAATAACAGGTTCTGCAACTATGTTTACAGAGCAATTTTAAAATTTTTATACAGAAGTAGCTCAGTAATTTTACCCAAGGTTAAGGCATTGAATTCTAGTCACATTGTTTCATATTTGAAGTAATGTAAAGCCTTCTTTGTCTTTAAAAATAAAAATTTTTACCAAAAAACACTGACTTTATAATGCCGGAATTATTTTTATTAATCAGAAGATGGACACTCATGACGGTACTGCCGGTTATTGTGCTGGTTGCATGCGCCAAAGCGGGACAGCCTGAACCTGAATCAGAGCCTGAAAAATCGTCGATTACCGGTTATTGGGATGCTGTGAACCTGAATAACGATAGTCTGATATTAAATCCGCGGTTATTATTGAAACCAACATTGAACTTCTTCATGATGCTTGAGAACACCAAAATGGGGAAAGAAGCTGCTGTGGAGGCTTTTATGCAAAAGTTAGTACGTTCTGATACAAGTATTCTTCAATATATGATGGATAATGTAATTGAAAAGTATCTGTACGAAGCCGGTTCCCCGGTCAGAAATGATGCTACATACTTAATGATGCTCAGGTACCTTCTTAACGATTCACGATTAGACAGTTTGTCAAGGAACCGGTTTACGAATCAGATTCGTTTGTTGAATCAGAATTTGCCGGGACATCAGGCTAATAATTTTGAATTCCAATTTAGCGACGGTCAGATTAGCGATTTATACAGGCTTTCCGAAGTGCCGGTGTTGCTCTATTTTAATAATCCCGATTGCGAAGCCTGTAAACAAACAACTCAATTGTTAGCAGGTAGTGAGGTGTTAAACACAGCAATTAAAGCAAACGATGTACAGGTTGTAACCGTGTATGCCGATCGTGATCTCACAATGTGGCAGTCGGTTCAATTTCCCGTCACCTGGAAAAAGGTTAATTCGATTCATCCGGATTCATTGAATGTTTTGTATGATTTAAGAGCCATACCCTGCATGTATCTTCTTGATTCCCAAAAAAGAGTTGTCATAAAAGATGGCTTAGCCGATGAAATTCTACTGTATTTAAAGCAAATGCAAAAATTATAATTTAAAAACAATCTTAAAATTTAATGAGTTATGAAAATCAATTTGAAATGGATGCTGCTGTCAGCAGTACTGATTGCAACTATTAGTTGTGAAGAAAAAGAACCTGCTATCGATCTACAAGTGGCAACGCAACCGGTCAGTTCGGTAACCGCTTTTAGTGCTAAATCGGGTGGGGCCGTTACTGGTACGGAGCCAATCTCAGAGAGAGGAATTTGTTGGGGAACATCACAGGAACCCACCACCGACGATGCAAGGATAAGCGATATTGATGCAGTTGAAGGCGAATATGCATTGAAAATGCTGCCACTTCAACCGGCAACAACCTATTATGTAAGAGCGTATGTTAAAACAGTTGCCGGTAAAACAGTGTATGGAAGTGCTGTCACCTTTAAATCGTCTGATCTTGCTGCCCGCAACGAGTCCAATAGTTATATGGCGCTTCCTGAAGAAGCAGTGGTTATTCCGGTATCCCGCGCCAACAAATCTACATTGGGTACACAGATTGGAGCTTCCGATGCATTGTCGGTTGAGTTAATCTGGATGGACAACATGGATGTTATTGATACCGTGTTTGTTCATGGCGCAGGAGCCGACGGCAAAGTAGTAGTGATGGCCGGAAATGTTGAAGGAAATGCAGTAGTTGCTGTTAAGGTAAACAATCAGATTAAGTGGTCGTGGCACATCTGGATTACACAAAGTGCTAAAAATATGGGTACTGTTACCATGCCTTCCGGTTCTATCCTGATGGATAGAAATCTTGGTGCCACTTCTAAAACCATCAGCGAAATTGGTGCAGTAGGAGTACAGTTCCAGTTTGGCCGTAAAGATCCATTTACCGCATCGGCATCGTTTGGCACCCCTTCCGAGTTGTTGTTGTTCGATTTGAAAGGAGCTAATCCTGCAATCACAGCTGTTGCGGGCCCTAAAGACCTCGCTTATGTTACTGCCAATCCATTAGTCTTTGTGAAATCAAAGTGGGTTGACTGGTGTAATGAAGATATTCGAAACTGGTGGGTGAATGATGGTGGTACAAAAACGGTATACGATCCTTGTCCCGAAGGATGGAGAGTGCCTTCCATTGATGCGTATGCAGGAATTAGCGATGCCCATTTTGATAAAACAGTTCAGGGAGGTCATAACTTTACCTATAACGGACAGTCTAATTTCTTTGCCTACACTGGATACCGTGAGGTTGAGGGAGCAATGGATGCAACGGCTAATTATGGAACAATGTGGGTAAATTCTGCAATTCCCGGAGCTGCAGGAACAGGAGCTGCTTTATCTCCTTCGTTTGGTGTTGGAGGAACAGCTGCAATCAATGGAGCTCCCCGTGCACG
>JAVFAG010000042.1:0-19856 GCA_034002585.1 Paludibacter sp. | reverse complement strand
GAGTTGGAAGAGGTGATAGTAGTGGGTTATGGTACACAACGTAAGGGTAACCTTACCGGCTCCATAACTTCAGTAAAATCCGACAAGTTAACAGTTGCGCCTATAACCAATGTCACCAATGCGCTCGGTGGGCAGCTGGCCGGTCTGAAAACAAAACAAACTTCGGGGATTCCCGGTGCCGATGGTTCCCGCCTTAGCATCCGCGGATTTAATAGCCCGTTGGTGATTGTGGATGGTGTAGAAACCAGTTTCAGCAATATCGATGCCTCTCAGATTGAATCGATTTCAGTACTGAAAGATGGTGCAGCATCTATATATGGTGCCCGCGCCGGAAACGGGGTAGTATTGGTTACATTGAAAAGAGGTGCTGAATCAAAGGTAACTGTTACAGCCAATGGGTCAATCACCGTTCAAAATTCTACAACTTTAATTCAGTCGGGAAGTTCGGGCCAGCGTTCTGAATGGGAGCGTGAAGCCCACCTGAATGCCAATCTGCCGGCATCTCAAATTCCCTGGACGCTTACCCAAATTCAAAAATTTTATCAGGGTACCGACCCCGCGTTTTTAAATACCGATTGGTTTAGTGCAGCTATTCGTCCCTGGGCTCCACAACAAAATCACAATCTTTCGGTGTCGGGGGGAACTTCAAAACTAAAGTTTTACTCCTATCTTGGTTACAACAATCAGCAAACCATCTCCCGTAACGATGGTGGTGGGTATAACCGTCTGAATTTTCAAACTTCTGTCGATGCTCAACTGCTGGAAGGGCTAACGTTGTCGAGTAGTGTGAATTACATTCGGGAACAACGCGATTTTACCTCCATGAACCTGGCCAGTTCTAACTATTATTATGCACTGTACGACAGCGATCCGCGCTACGCACTGGAATTGCCCGACCCGGCCTATCTGTCTTATGCCGGCAGTTCATATGGTAACGCCCTTTTTGTTTCGAGTCGCAAATTAGCAGGGTATAGCCGAAGCGACAACCATAATTTTCGTCTGAATGCATCTCTTTCTTATGACCTTCCACAGGTAAAGGGTCTCCGGTTGAAGGTTTTCTATCACTATAATACCTATTATGGTTTGAGTAAAGTGTTTCGTAAGCAACCTGAATTCTACTCGTACAAAGCCGATGTTGGTGAATACCTTTTCGAACGGAAATCACAGGATCCCACTATGCTTGCACACGGGGTTTCATACAGTGATGATTTAACGCAACAGTATTCCCTGAATTACGAAAATACCTTTGATGATGTTCACCGGATCACTGCACTTTTGTTGCACGAAAGAATTGATTACAGGAATGAAGGATTTGATACACAGCGTGGTAATCTTACTTCAAGTGTTATCGATCAGCTGTTCGCCGGTGATCCCACTACTGCTTCCAATTCTAGTTCTGCGTCGGAAATGGCACGCGCAAGTTATGTCGGTCGGGTGAATTACGGATACAAAAACCGTTACCTTGTGGAAACAATATTCAGAGCAGATGCTTCGGCTAAATTTCCGAAAGATGGCAGATGGGGTTATTTCCCAAGCGTTTCTTTGGGTTGGGTAGTCAACGAAGAGGAGTTTATGAAAAACCTGAATGGTATAGATTTGCTAAAATTGAGAGCCAGTTTAGGACAATCGGGCGACGATGGTATCGGAAATTATCAGTATTATGCAGGATATTCCTATGATATGTCCTATATTTTAGGAAATAACATCCTTCAGGGTATTTATTCTACCGGACTGGCCAATCCATTACTATCCTGGGAACGTATAAGTATATATAACGGAGGTATCGATTTTTCGTTCTGGCAACGTAAACTGTATGGTACTATAGAGGCGTTTTATCGCTTGCGTGATGGTATCCCCGGCTATCGTACCCAATCACTACCTTCGACTTTCGGAGCATCACTTCCTCTTGAAAATCTGAATAGTATAGATACGCGTGGTTTTGAATTCGAACTCGGGACAAAAGGTAAAGCAGGACAAATTGTATACGATGTATCAGCAAACATTTCGTGGGCCCGAAATAAGTGGGTTTCGTATGATGAACCAGAATATTTGGATGAGGACCAAAAACGAATTTACGGAGTGACCGGAAAATGGACCGATGAACGGTATGGATATGTGACGGATGGATTATTTACGTCGATGGAAGAAATTGCCAATTATCAACCGTCTTATAGTGAACTGGGTGGCAATGAGTCAATTCGTCCGGGTGATGTTAAGTATGTTGATACGAATGAGGATGGTAAAATCGACTGGCGCGACCAGGTGAAAATTGGTCAGGGAACGTTGCCCAACTGGATGTTTGGTTGCAATACACAAATGAAATACCTGAACTTCGATTTGAGCATGTTGCTGCAGGGTGCCTTTGGGTATACTTCCTATATTGATCTGGAATCGGCTCCTACTGCCCTGAAATATGAAAATCGCTGGACAGAAAAGGAAAACAATCCGAATTCGTTGGTTCCCCGCCCGGGAAGTAAAAATATTGCTAACTGGTGGTATTCCGATTACCGTAATCACAATGCTTCGTATGTACGACTTAAAAACTTGTCGCTGGGATATAATGCTGGTAAAGAATTGCTTAAAAAAACCGGATTGAGTCAGTTGCGGGTATATCTGGCAGGAACTAATCTTCTTACATTGAGCAGCCTTTCAAAATATGGTGTCGATCCTGAAGCCCCTGAAGGTACACCTGCATATTATTATCCTCAGCAACGTACAATTAGTTGTGGTTTAATGTTGAGTTACTAAAAAACATATTATCAAATGAAAACGATCAACTATATATTTTCACTACTTGTAGTATTGAACTCAGTTTCGTGTACCGACGATTTGCTCGACAAACAACCACTCGACCGATACACGGATGCTGTGGTATGGGACGACCCTGCACTTATCGATGCGTTTCTGCTTTCGCAGTATGCCTACACTCCTGTAATGATAAACGATGCAACCACCATGTTTTCCAGTTGGGAAGGTTCGCCGTTGAATCGCGATCCACGTTCCAGTAATCTGAGGTTCTGGTTTGGAAATAGCGCCCAGACATTTGGACCGGGTCTGAGTATTGAAATTTCGGATGAAGCTAAATATACATCCGGGGCCTGGGCTAATGTAGTGCCTGAAAAAGCCTGGGGTATCAGCCCTGACGGTGGTATGATGGAGTGGTGGGAAAATGCATATTATACCATTCGCAACCTGAATGAATTTATACAACGTGTTCCGGGTTCTCCTCTTGGAAGTGCCATCAAAGAGACGCGTATTGCCGAAGCACGTTTTCTCAGGGCATATTGCTATTTTGCCATGGTGAAACGGTATGGTGGTGTACCCCTGCTGACTGAGGTACCGGATATGAATTCTCCCGATAGTCTTTTGTATCCTTCACGTAAAACCGAGCAGCAGTTATGGGATTTTGTGCTGAACGAAACCCGTGAAATTGCAGCGGTGTTACCATCGGTTCAGGATGATTATGGTCGTGCAACCCGTTGGGCTGCTCTCTCGCTCCACAATCGTGCCGCATTGTATGCAGGAAGTGTTGCAAAATATGGAGAACTGAGTGCCAACCGACTTACCGGTATTCCGGGTGAGTTGGCAGATAGTTATTTCACAATGGCTTACGAGGCAGCAAATGAGATTATCACTCAGGGTCCGTTCGATCTGTATCAGGCTGATATCAAAGGGAATGATCCGAAATCGCGTATACAGAATTTTAAAAATGTTTTTTTGGTAAAACGAAATGTCGAAACCATTATGGCCAAGCAACATGGCGGACAAAGTTTCGATCCGGGTGGAGGAACTACTACCTGGTCGTGGGATATCTGTCAGGCACCACGCCCATCGGTATGGGGGCAGGGCAATTATCAGGCTCCTTACCTGGAGCTGGTGGAGGCGTTTGAATACATTGATGGCCGGCCCGGTAAACTCGACCGTGACTATGTGCAGTCGAAATTATGGACCATGGATGAATTATGGGCTAATAAAGATCCGCGCTTTTATGCTTCCATCTGGACCAACGGTACTCCATGGCGTGATGCAGTGGGTAGTAACTTTGGAAAAGATACTGTGAATTTTCACCGTGGTCTCATTAAACCAGATGGTAAAATGCTTACTTCATTCAGTGAATCGTATAACGGAATGCCTGCAGTAGGCGATCAATCGTTTTTTCATGCTTCTACAGGTATTATTAATACTGGTTTTGGCATTATGAAATATCTCGATCCAACGGCTAATAATATGATTTGGCTCATGGAATCGCGTACTGATTATTCCATTTTCCGCTTTGCAGAAACGCTTCTGAATTTTGCGGAAGCTGCCTTCGAGCTTGGACGGACCAGCGAAGCGCTGACTGCAGTAAATCGTATTCGCAGTAGGGCTGGTGTGCCTGCTCTGACGTCGATTACGATGGAGAAGATTCGACACGAACGCAGAGTGGAACTTGCATTTGAGAATCACCGGTACTGGGATCTTCGTCGCTGGCGCACAGCTGAGGCCGACCTTACCCGTTCGTTTAGTGGTGTGCAATACGTGCTCGATTATTCGACGAGAAAATATAAAGTTTTAATTTTTGACGATATCGATGGAGATCAACGGCCAACTTTTCCAGCCAGATGCTATTATTTCCCGATTACAAAAGCACGTATCAGTCAGAATAAAAACCTTATTGAGAATCCCGGATATTAATTGATATAACAGTAATGAATTACGCATGAGAAAAATCATTCTTCCAATCCTGGCGATCCTGTTCACAGGGCACCTGAGTCCGCTTATAGCTGGTTTATTACAACCCGTTGAATTAAGGTGCGAATACCTGCCCAATCCAACTGTAGTGGATGTGTTGAATCCGCGCTTAAGTTGGATAAACGAGGCTATTGAGCCAACAAATGGTTTGTCGCAGGTTGCATACGAAATACAAGTTGCAGGTACGTTGGATCTTCTTCGTGCTAATAAAGCTGATTTCTGGAAAACAGGAAAAGTGAAAAGCAGTCGGTCTACACTTATTCGCTATGCAGGCAGAGCACTTCAATCGCGTGATGAATGCTGGTGGCGTGTACGAGTTTGGGATGTACGCGGAGGAAGGTCGGAATGGAGTGCTCCTGCGCGTTGGCATATGGGTTTGCTTCAACCTTCCGACTGGAAAGCGAAGTGGATTGGTGCGCCCTGGCAGGGCGAGGCCGGTCTGAAACCGCTGGTGGAAGCGCTGACTCATCCTGCTCCGTTGCTGCGTAAACAATTCAATGTACCGAAAAAGATAAAATCAGCATTTTTGTATACCACGGGTTTGGGCTATTTTGAAGTCTATTGCAACGGGAACAAAGTGAGCGACGATGTGCTGGTTCCAAATCAATCCTTATGGGGAAAAAGGGAGGATTTGCACAACTATGGAATTCCGGTTAAGGATAATTTTACTGAATACCGCGTTTTTTATCTGTGTTACGATCTGACCAACGAACTTCAACAGGGTAAAAATGCGTTAGGAGCTATCCTTGGTAATGGTTTTTATAATTCTCCTTCCCGATGGGTGTTGTCGTTCGGAACACCCCGCTTTTTGGCGCAACTGGAAATTACCTATACCGATGGAACCACAGAAACTATTCTCTCCGATGATAGCTGGAAGGTTGAGAAGGGTCCAATCGTATCCGATATGCTGTACGAAGGTGAACATTACGATGCGCGACTGGAATATCCGGGTTGGAATACTGCCGGTTTTGATGATTCGAACTGGAAGAATGCTGTTTACAGAAAGGCGCCCGAAGGAAAAATGAAAGCGCAGATGTCGTTTTCCGATAAAGTGATGGAACAGTTTAAACCAGAATCGATTGAACGGCTGGCGAATGGCAGTTACCGGGTCGATTTCGGAGAAGAAATAGCTGGTTGGGTACGCTTGTCGGGAATAAATGGCAAGGCTGGTCACCGTATTCGTATTCGTTACCTGAGCGAATCGTTAAATGGGGATAATAGTTATACGCTTAGTGGTAAAGGTAATGAAAGTTATGCTGCGCGTTTCACCTGGTTTGTTTTCCGTACTGTGGAAATTGAAGGCTGGCCGGGTGAACTGACCAGCGATAACCTGATGGCTGAAGCGGTATATACTGCTGTTGGAACGGTTGGTGAATTTGCTGGTTCAAATCCATTGTTTAATAAGATAAATAAAATCTGGAAGCGAACCCAACTCGATAATATGCATGGTGGCATCGCGAGTGATTGTCCGCACCGCGAACGAAATGCCTATACCGGCGACGGACAGGTAGTGATGTCGACCGTCACCCATCATTTTGATGTAGCAGCATTTTACAAAAAATGGATTGAAGATATTGCCGGGGCGCAGGATAAGACTACCGGATATGTTCCGAATGGAGCCCCCTGGCAACCCGGTTGTGGAGGTGGTGTTGCATGGGGAGCGGCCATTGCCATTATGCCCTGGGAATTTTATCAGGTATATGGCGATACAGATATTCTGGCGTATACTTACCAAGGGATGAAAGGATATCTGAACTACATGAGCCAATGGGTCGATAAAAGAGGTATCATGCATCAGAAAGCACCCGACGCTAATCAACCACACGAATGGATGAACCTTGGAGACTGGTGTCCGCCGGGTAAATTCCCGCCCACCGAACTGGTACATACATTTTACTATTGGCTTTGTACCTACAATACAGGTCTCTGTGCACAGGTGCTGGGGAAAACAGCGGAATCAATACAATTACTGGCTAAGGCTTCTGCTACCAGAGATGCCTTTATAAAGCAGTTTTATTCTTCCGAAGAACGTACGTTTGGGAAATACGGAGCCAATATATTTGCGCTCAAAATGGGACTCCCCGACAGTATCCGTCAGCGGGTGGTTGCAACCGTGGAAACCGATATGAAGGAAGCGGGCGGGCATCTCGATACCGGAATTTTTGGTACACGCTATCTTTTTGAAACGTTGGCAGCCAATGGTTTAAATGAATTGGCTTATGAAGCCATGAATAAAAAAACCTTCCCCGGTTTTGGCTACTGGATTCAGTTAGGTGCTACAACTACATGGGAGACATGGATTGGAGAGTATTCACGCAATCACCCTATGTTTGGTGGCGGATTAGTTTGGTTGTATCAGAATCTGGCCGGAATGACGCCTATTGAAGCAGGTTACAGGAAAATTCAATTCAAGCCTCAACCTGCCGGAGATATGGAATATGCTTCGTATTACAAAACCACTCCCTATGGTGAAGCCGGAATTGACTGGAAACGTACAGCAGATAAACTTCAATTAACTATAACAGTGCCTGTTGGAAGTAAAGCAGTTATTTATGTTCCATCTGTTGAAAATAATGCACGAAAACACCAACAACAGGCCAATCGTCACCTTCGTTATACAGGATGGAAGGATGGTTATGCAGTCTACGAAGCGGAGTCGGGTTCTTATAAGTTAACCGGAAGTCTTCCTGTAAAGAAACAAACCCCGGCACTCATACCGTATCCTTCTACAATTCAACCAAAAGAAGGTTATTGCGATCTTTCGACCGGAATAACCACAACAGAAAGTGGTCTGTTAGCTGATCAATTGTATGAGATGATGCAACAGGAGGCAGGAATTGGTAAGAATCCGGGCGGAGTACCTGTTTCGTTTGTGAAATCGGAGAACATTAAGAATAAGGAAGGGTATATATTGGATGTTCAGTCCGATAAAATTCTTATTTCAGCTAATTCAGCTGCCGGACATTTTTATGCATTACAGACTCTCAGACAGTTGATGAAGAATAAACAACTGCCTTGTGTTCGAATCGATGATAGCCCGGCTTTTGGATGGCGTGCCTTTATGTTGGATGAAGCAAGGTATTTCCATGGTAAAGAAACGGTGAAGATGTTGTTGGATGAAATGGCCCGACTGAAAATGAATACCTTTCACTGGCACCTTACCGATGATGCCGGATGGCGTTTGGAAATACCGGGTTATCCCTTGCTTACTGAAATTGGAAGTCGTCGTGACAGTACGCAGATTGCAGATCCTAACCTTCAGGCACCCGGTGAAACAGGTAATCCTGCCTACGATGAGTTTCTGAGAAGGTATCAGAGCAATAAATTCGACGCTCATCCGCACGCAGGATTTTATACAAAGGAGGATATACGTGAAATAGTGGAATATGCTGCTGATCGTCATATTCAGATTGTACCTGAAATCAGTATGCCGGGACATGCTTCGGCAGCTATAGCTTCTTATCCCTGGCTCGGAACTACGGGTGCAACGATAAAAGTGCCGGTGCGGTTTGGTGTCATGACCGAAGTGTACGATCCTTCCTCGCCCCGTGTAATGCAGTTTTTAAAGGATGTTCTTCGTGAAGTTAGTCAGTTATTTCCCGGTAAGTATATTCACATCGGGGGAGATGAAGTGAAATTCGATGCCTGGCAACAATCCGAATCGGTAAAACACTACATGCAGAAGCACAACCTGCAAAATTACCGGGATGTACAGGTTCATTTTACCAACGAAATATGCAGGTATATAGAAAACGACTTAGGAAAAAAAATGATGGGGTGGAATGAAATTTTAGGTATAAATGCTCACAACTGGGCGCGTGCGACGCCCGATGCTACTCATCAGTTATCAAAGGAAGCTGTAGTGCATTTCTGGACCGGAAACATGGGTATTCTGAAGTATGCGCTCGACAATTCGTACACAGTTGTTAACTCCTATTCCGACGATACTTACCTCAACTACTCCTATGATCAGATTTCCCTGAAACGATCGTATGCGTTTAATCCTGTGCCGGAAGGATACAACAAAAACCAGATTTACGGCATTGGTTGTCAGTTGTGGACCGAATGGATCAGAAATCGCAGCGATATTGAATACCAGGTTTTTCCACGTATAGCAGCCTATGCAGAGACAGCATGGACAAATCAGGAAGAAAAATCATACAGCCGCTTTCTGGTTGCATTGGAAGTGTTGAAAAACAGATGGAAACGAATGGGCTATAATTTGCCTGCTGAATATTAATACACGTAAATTTGAAATACAATGAATAAGTTTTTTATAATTGCCTTTTGTGTGGGAGCGGTGGTGTTAGGTGCATGTGATGACCCGGAAGAGAAGCCTCAACCACAACCTGAAGAAAAAAGTTATGATGTAATGGGTATTCAGGAGATTCCTGTTGGGCTGTGGGTGACTCCTCCCAATGGTTTTCAGAATACCGCTGAGTTTGCGCGTATTCGGGAAGCAGGTATGAATTTCGTAAATGGTTTTCATTATTTTGAAAACAGTAACCTGAAGATTATGCAAACGCTCGATTTTTGTCGGGAGAATAATCTGAAATACTTTGCCAATAAGGCAGTAGTTGCCGACGATATTCATAAATATGCCAATAAGCCGGATGAAACCCTGCTGAAGAAGTTCACAGACGGAATTAAACCCTACATGAATCATCCGGCATTTGCCGGAGAATTGTTAATTGACGAACCGGGAAAACCGTTATTTTCGGCCCTGGCCAAGTTCACACAGGCCTTCGAAAAAGCCTATCCCGACAAACTCTGGCATGTTAATTTATTCCCTATGTATGCAACCGGTGGAATTCAGGCCCCCAGTTATGCTGATTACATAAATAACTGGATGGTTGACATGAATCCTAAGTTTGTTTCATACGACAGTTATCCGCTGTTAACTGATGGAAAGATTATTAACGACTATTATCACAACCTCGATCTGATTCGTTCAAAAACCAGGTTTAAGAAAATCCCATTTTGGGTATTTATTCAGACCTTGTCGATTCAGGGAACTCCGGGCGTCTTAAACAAGCGCGAACCCTCAGAGGCCGATATTCGATGGCAGGTTTGGGCAAGTCTGGCATTCGGGGCAAAAGGTATTCAGTATTTCACTTATTGGACACCGGGTGGAGGCACCGAACAGTTCGGGGACGCACTCATTACTGTGGATGGAAAGAAAACAGTACGGTACGATTATGTTAAAAAATTAAATGCCGATTTCAAAGAAATAGGTAAAATATTGCTTGAATGCCACGCCGAAGGAGTTATTCAGACAGCAGCGAACCCTTATCAACTTCACTCACCATTAAACAGTTTCGGTCCTGTGTTGGAGGTTACCGGCGACGATGCCATCACAGGTTGCTTTACCTCTACCGATGGTAAAAAGAAGTTACTGATTCATCCTTTAATGCCGGAGAAAAGTGCAAGGGTAAAACTACAACTCCAGAATACAACTCAGGTTAAAGTGTGGAGAAATGCTCAGTCCGGTACCGTGCAGGTAAGTAACCAACAACTGGAACTGACAATTGAGAAAGGTGAAGCTGTCTTTATTGAATTTTAAACCGGTTTAGCAATGAGAATTTTATTTTTACTTTTAGGTGGGCTTCTTTTAAGCTTACCGCTTTCGTCGGGTCGTTATACTATCCTTCATCCTGATAAATTTCCGATTGGAATGTGGGTCACACCTCCCGATTCGTTTCGCACCGATTTTCAGTACAAGAAAATGGCGGAGAGTGGTTTAACCTTTGTAAATGGGTTTGCTCATTACGAAAACACTCCCGATGAGGTAGTACAAGCACTGGATTTGAGTGAACGCCATAATCTCCTGTATTTTGTAAACCGGAAAAGTACACATTATGCAATTTTAAAATACAATCAGCTGCAATCGGTTCCGGAAGAATTTGTAAACGGACTGAAACCTTTTGCCACTCATCCTGCTTTTGCCGGAGAACTGTTGATTGATGAACCCGGTAAACCGCTGATGAAAAGTGTTGCGGCATTTGTGCGTAGCTTTGAAGCTAATTTTAGCGATAAGATGTGGCATGTCAATCTGTTTCCAACCTATGCTACCGGTGGGATACAAACCCATAGCTACGACGATTATATTGATACATGGTTGGCTGAAGTGAAACCGCCCTATTTATCTTACGATAGTTATCCCCTGCTTACGAACGGAGAAATTATTGATGATTATTACTTCAATCTTGATTTGGTAAGGAGTAAAGCTTTGAAGGCAGGCATCCCTTTCTGGACATTTATTCAAACTCTGTCGATTTCTCAAACTCCGGGAGTTCCCGATAAACGGGAGCCTTCGAGAGAGGATATTCGTTGGCAGGTGTGGTCGAATCTGGCATTGGGAGCTAAAGGCATTCAGTATTTTTGTTACTGGACTCCCGGGAGTGCTACCGAAGTGTTTACCGATGCGATGATTGATCGAAATGGAAATGAGACAGTTCGCTATCAATATGTAAAAGAATTAAACAGTGAAGTACAGGTAATTGGCCGAAAATTGCTAAAGAGTGATCCTGTGGGTGTAATCCAAACGGCTGCCCGACCTTATTCATTGTACGACGAGGCACTGAAATCGTTCGGGCCCGTTAAGGCCTTGAAGGGAGATGACCATATTGCAGGCTGTTTTTTTGACGAAAATAAAAATGTACAACTGCTCTTAACTCCTCTACAACCTGATGAAGGTGCTGAGATAGAAGTGTTGCTTAAAAACGAAAAGGGAACTGTTAAAGTTACTCAGGGTACTGTAGAACGAAAAATGAAGTACCGCAACGGTGGTTTGAAGTTTAGGTTAAATGCCGGTGATGCAGTGTTGGTCGAACTCCCGAAATAAGTATCCCCATGAATAAAGCAAACTGTATTTTTACCTGTCTTTTTGTGCTGTATTTTATCTTTCCGGTCGTTGCCGGTTCGAAGAGCGCTGATTTGATAGTTTTGAACGACAACAGGGTAAGTCCTTTTGTGCCGGATAATTGGTCCGGGGCCCGATGGATCAGTTATGAAAATTTACCCGCAGCACAACGTCTTGTCCCGGGAATTCATGTGCACGAGAATTCTCAACAGATCCGTGTTAAGCCTGAAACAGTTGTTCCAATGTTCCGAAAACAATTTGAACTGAAAAAGCCGGTTCGCCAGGCGCTCTTGTTTATGAGCGGATTGGGGCATTATACTGCATTTGCAAATGGCATGCAACCCGACGACAGGGTTTTGGCTCCGGGATGGACGCATTACGACAAGCAAGTATTGTTTAATACCTACGATATCACGTCTCAGTTGCACAAGGGTGAGAATGTGATTGCAGCTATCGTAGGAAATGGGTTCCATTATATAGGAAGTGAACGATACCACAAATTAATGATTGCATTCGGTTATCCCAAACTGATTTGCATGCTGAAAATCATCCACGACGATAACAGTACTCAGGTGATAGTTTCCGATTCAACCTGGAAAACTTTTCCTTCGGCGATTACATTCAGTAGCATTTATGGAGGTGAAAACTACGATGCACGATTGGAACAAAAAGGTTGGAATACTGTCGGTTTTAATGATTCTCATTGGAAAACCGCACAACTTGCTGAAGCTCCATCGGGTAAGCTGGAACCGGAAACGATGTATCCGGTGAAAGTGATGCAGCGTTTTCAACCGCAACGTAACTATGCGTTGGATACCAATAGCTTTACAATCGATTTTGGCCAAAATGCATCCGGAATTATTGCTGTGAAAGTGAAAGGAAAAAGAGGCGATACCATACGTTTCTGGCCCGGCGAGTTGCTGAAACCCGACAAGCGGGTGAATCAAAAGGCATCTGGCAGCCCCTATTATTTTGAATATATACTGAAGGGCGATGGTGTTGAATCCTGGCAGCCACAGTTTAGTTACTATGGTTTTCGTTACCTTACGGTTGAAGGTGCCGGGAGTGCTATGAATCAAACATCCGATTTGTCTAAACCTACATTACTATCCTGCGAATCGCTCCATATTCGCAATTCGGCTCCGTCAACCGGTGATTTTACGTGCTCATCGGACTTGCTGAACCAGATCTATTCGCTGATTAACTGGGCAATACGAAGCAACATGCAGAGTTCTCTTACCGATTGTCCGCACCGCGAAAAACTCGGTTGGCTTGAACAATCCTACCTGATGGGAAATTCGATCAGGTACAATTACGATGTCCATCAGCTGTATCGAAAGAAAATCCGGGATATGATGAACGCTCAGCGCGAAGATGGATTAATCCCCGATATTGCACCTGAATACGTCGTTTTCTCAGATGGTTTTGTTGATTCACCGGAGTGGGGTAGCGCAGGTGTTATACTTCCCTGGATGATATACAAGTGGTATGGCGATCGCGAATTGCTCGAAGAAGCCTATCCGATGATGACCCGCTATGCAGCCTATCTTGCCACAAAGGCCGATCAGCATATTTTATCACACGGGCTGGGCGACTGGTTTGATTATGGCCCTCAACCTCCGGGTGTTGCACAATTAACCCCGGTGTCGCTTACGGCTACTGCAATTTTTTACAAGGATGTATACCTGGTCTCCGAAATAGCCCGCTTGCTGGGCAAACAAGCGGATGCTCTGAAATACCAGAGCAAGGCCGACTCGATTCGCAAAGCATTCAACAATCGTTTTTATGATCCTGTTAGAAAAACCTATGCAACAGGTAGTCAGACCGCCCTGGCTATGCCGCTTTGTTTAAACCTCCCCGACGAAAACGAACGACAGGCGGTATATCAATCGCTGGTGAATACAGTGAAAAACGATGGGTATGCGCTTACTGCCGGTGATATTGGCTTCCACTTTCTGGTTGAGGCATTGAGTACCCCCGAATATTCTGATTTACTTTACAAAATGATAAACCGGGATGATGTGCCGGGCTATGGGTTTCAGCTTAAAAAAGGAGCGACTGCACTTACCGAATCATGGCCTGCACTTGAGGAAGTATCGAACAATCACCTGATGCTGGGACATTTGATGGAATGGTTTTATTCCAGTGTGTTGGGAATCTCCGATGCTCCCGATGCTGTTGCGTCTGATAAAATCCTTATTCGCCCGATTCCGGTCGGTGATCTCACCAGTGCCCGGGGTCATTATCGTTCGCCGCGGGGTAATATTGAGGTGTCATGGGAAATGAATGATGATTATTTTGAGATGAGTTGTACTATTCCGGCAAATTGTACTGCACAGGTAGTTTTTCCTAAAGGATACTCTTCTGTATCTATGTCGGTTGATAATCAGATGAAAGATAGGAACGCCGATCCGATACTGGTATCGCAGGGGACTTATCTGTTCAGAGCCCGAAAATAATTAATATACGGTAATCCATTGTTACATTTTTATAAAGAAAACCATGATAAAACGCACTTCGTTAATTGTATTTGGGTTGATAACCTGTCTGTTGACCATTAATGCACTGAACTATACTGTTCGCTTCGCAGGCAAGGGAACCAGCAACGTAGTAACCAGTGTATTGGTTCAAAATGTATCTAAGGGAACCCAAATTACGTTGACTGCCGGGCAGGAGTTAAACCTTGTTGATGGGTTTTCCGGCACTAAACATGTTCGTGATCTGTCACAGGATGGTATGCAATTGATTTCCGATAGAAATGGCAGTGCCTGTATTTCATTTCAGGTGATACATGCAGGGGCAACTTCCATCGGGTTATTCAGTTTTGATGGACGAATTCTTGCGACATTCAACAACGTTTTATCTGAAGGAATTCATCAGTTTCAGCTTTCACTACCCGGTGGTTTGTGTATTGTTAAGGTCAGTGGGAATGGATTTAACTATCATTCAAAAGTTATCAGCCGGAGTCAGTCGGGCAGTTCTGCAAAGATTTCTGCCATCACAACAGATGGACATGGGATGTATGCACCTGCAAAGGTGATGGCATCTTCAGCTGTAACGATGGCCTATGCTCCCGGTGATCGCATTCTTTTTCGGGGATATTCCGGTACGATGAGTACCCTCGTATCAGACGTGATAACAGCCGATAAGACCATTGAATTCAATTTTGTGCCCTGTGCTGATGCAGATGGAAATCACTACACAACGATTACCATTGGCAATCAGGTGTGGATGGCCGAAAACCTCAAAACGACCAGATATGCCGATGGCAGCAGCATTCTTCTCAGGGCTTCGAAAGAAGAGTATATGGCCGATCCCGACAGGCGTACAACACCCATTTACAGGTACTTTAACGACGATCCATCGACCAAAGACAAGGCGGGATTGGCTTATAAATACCAAACCATTCTGCACAAGAATGTCTGTCCCGAGGGTTGGCATGTGCCTGATCATTATGAATGGAGAACGTTGAGGGATGCTATAGCTTCGGATGGAACCACCCGGTTTAATTCCATCCGTAGAACCGGTTATGAGAACGAATTCTGGAGAAAAGAAGGTGCGACAAATGCAAGCGGTTTTTCGGCCATCGGTACGGGTGCCTTTTGGGACGAGTGGTATGTGCATGAAAAAACCTGGGCAATATGGTTAGCCAATGATTTATTCAATGCAAGTTCCACCGATAATTGGTTTTTTTATGCTTCCACCGATGATAACTTAACTTCAGAAAGTATAGTTTGCGACGAAATAGCCTCCAGTTCGCAGGATTTTATCACGGCTGTGCGTTGTGTGAAAAACAGCGAAACAAGTTATGATGTGCTGAAGTTGGGAGAATTGCCCATCGGACTTTGGGTAACTCCCCCCGCTGCATACCAAACCAAAGACGAATACAAACGTATTAAGGATGGAGGGTTTAATTTTGTAAACGGATTTCATTACTCTGAAAACGTAACCACTCGTATTCAACAAGTTCTTAATTTTTGTAGCAACAATGGACTGAAATTTTTGTCTAATAAGGCTGTTGTGGCCAG
The DNA here is from genome assembly GCA_034002585.1 of Paludibacter sp. Lineage (GTDB taxonomy): Bacteria > Bacteroidota > Bacteroidia > Bacteroidales > Paludibacteraceae > Paludibacter. Next base: position 4,235 of record JAVFAG010000042.1, on the reverse strand, counting down.
TGATATTTCTAAGTATGCAGCCAGTCCGGATCCCGGATTGTTGACAAAATTTATTGATGGGATAAGACCCTACGCCAATCATCCTGCTTTTGCCGGAGAATTGCTGATGGATGAACCCGGAAAAAATTTGTTTACTGCCCTGGCTGCTTTTACTTCCGCTTTCAACCATAGTTTTCCGGATAAACTGGCACACATCAACCTGTTTCCAACCTACGCAACCGGAGGGATTCAGGCACCCAGCTATGCAAACTACATCGATTCGTGGCTTCAAACGCAACAACCCCGACACATCTCGTTTGATAGTTATCCTCTATTATCGACCGGAGGAATTATCACTGATTATTTTTACAATCTGGATATTGTCAGAGCGAAGTCTGTAGATAAAGGCATTCCCTTCTGGACATTTATTCAGACACTAAGCATTAAAGGTACTCCCGGAGTTCCCGATAAGCGCGAACCCTCCGAAGTTGATATCCGTTGGCAGGTGTGGGCAAATCTGGCTTTTGGTGCAAAAGGGATACAATATTTTACCTATTGGTCGCCGGGCAGTGGTACGGAGCAATTCGGAGAAGCGCTGATAAGCCAGAACGGTCAACCAACGCTAAGGTATGGTTATGTACAGAAGCTGAATGCTGACATAAATCGTATAGGAAAAATATTACTGCAATGCGATGCAGTGGGAGTTATTCAAACTGCCCGGAATCGATTTCCCATGTACGCGGCATTAACTACATTCGGCGATCTTACTTCTGTAGCGGGCGACGATAATCTGGTGGGTTGCTTTCAGTCGAAACAAGGCGAAAGAAAACTGTTGATAACTACGTTGATGCCCGATAAAAATGCTGTGGTAACCCTGAATTTTAGAAATTCTGTAACGCAGGTCAGAGTGTGGGAAAATAATGGTTGCCAGACAGTTTCTCTTGTAAATAACAAATTGACACTAAATGTGATGGCTGGTGAAGCCCGATTAGTGGAGTATTAAAATTTTAGTTGAAAATTCAGTTAATTTTTAATGGGGGATTTTTAGAGTTATAGTGTCTTTAGATGTATACGCAGCTGCTTTCTCAATAAACTTTCTAATGTCTTAAAAAAATACTAAAGAAAATCAGTATGAAACGAAATTACAAAATCTCGTGTCTTCGGACAATTACTCTTTTTGCACTTACTTTTATTGTAATGAATGTCGGTGCACTCAATTACACCGTTAGTTTTTCAGGCAAAGGTGCCAGTACCGAAGTAACCAGTGTACAGGTTGATAATATCACCAAAGGTACAACAGTAACAGTCCCAACCGGACAAGTGTTGATTCTTTCCGATGGTTTGACAACTGTTGAAGGTGTTGTTAATGGTAACGAAGGTTCAATGAAGCTGCTGTCGGATAGAAATGGCAATGCCAGTATTCATTTTCAGGCATTGAAGTCAGGCCCTGCAATCGTTGAACTATACAGTCCCGACGGCCGTCGTCTTGCTATGATTGCCGTCGATTTGAACGAAGGTCTGCACAGCTATCATTTAACCCTGCCCGGAGGCTTGTCCATTGTTAGGGTGAGTGGTAATGGTTTTACCTATAATTCAAAGATTATCAGCAGAAATCTTTCGGGAAGTGCTGTGAAGATAGTTGCTGATGAAATGACAAAAAGCGATTCAGGTTCACCGTCGCGTGCAATGGAAGTTGCAGGAGTTTCAATGAATTATACTGCCGGTGACCGTATTATCTTCCGTGGAGTTTCAGGCACAATGACCACACTTGTTTCGGATGTAATCACCGCTGATAAAACGATAGAATTTAATTTTGTTCCCTGTACCGATGCAAATGGAAACCATTATGCAACGATTACCATTGGCGATCAGGTGTGGATGGCCGAGAACCTGAAAGCAACCAAATATGCTGACGGAACTGACATCATCCTGAGAGCATCTAAAGCGGAGTTTCTTGCCGATCCCGACCGACGTACCACCCCAATTTGTCGGTATTTCAACGACGATCCTGCCACGAAGGACATTGCCGGTCTTGCATATAAATTCCAAACCATCAATCACAAAGATTTATGTCCGGTAGGATGGAAAATCCCTAACCATTTTGAGTGGAGAGTGCTCCGTGATGCCATTTCACTTCAGACTGTCGATCGTTATAATGCCATTCGTAAAACCGGTCCTTACTGGGCGAATGCAGGTGCAACAAACGCTAGTGGTTTTTCAGCAGTAGCTGGAGGTACTTTCTGGGAAGAATGGCCTATCCATTATGGCACCTGGGCTATCTGGCTGGCGAGCGATTTATGGAATAATGATCCTAACAATTGCTGGTTCTTCTATGCCGGTACCGACGATAACCCACCGTATGGAAATGTAGTGGTTGATGAGCTGGCTTCCGATGCCTTTGCCATGTTTGGTGCTATTCGTTGCCTGAAAATAAATTAAATGTAAGTTTATTGATTTAACTTATTTACAAACAAATCCCCTGACAATCGTTATCAACGATAGTTGGGGGATTTTGTTTACCATGCTTTCTAAACATTTCTCTATGTGGGCTGTTTATAAGCTTAATTAATTCCTTTTTATGCTCAGCCATTATCTTTTAGTTGCCATTCAGTTTGCCGGTATCGCTTTTTTTGTCATTACCGGCAATAACTATCCTCAAAATGTTGTCGTTTTGGTGCTCCAGATTCTTTCGGTGGTGATTGGTAGTTGGGCTATTCTGGCCATGAAACTGCATACGGTTACTGCCTTGCCTTCGGTGCGTCAGGGCGGACAGCTTTGCACTTCAGGCCCTTACCGTGTGATCCGGCATCCAATGTATACAGCTGTTTTGCTATTGTTAGTTGCCTTTCTCATCAACGACTATACACAATTACGATTTGTGGTTTTGATAATTGTGCTTATCGATTTGCTGGTGAAAATGAATGTAGAGGAAAAACTCCTTATTGCTCATTATGCTGATTATAAGGAATATATGAAACAAACAAAACGATTGGTTCCGTTAGTGTATTGAAAAATGCTTAAACACACTCGCTCACCCGTACTTTTTTGGTTTTCAGCCGCATGTTATTGGTCAGTTTGATTAATTCGGCTACTTTACCTGCAGGTACTGCCACAAAGGTGCCTTCGGGTTTTAGTTCAATTACACCCAGTTCGGTCGGCTGCAGTTTGCCCTGTTTCATGAAGAAACCAGCGATGTCGGATTTGGAGATTTTATCGCGACGACCGCCTGTAACATACAAGGTACGCCAGGGCGACGGAGCGGGCAGGGGAGCGGGTGCTATCTTTTCAACCGGTGTTTTGCCAACATATTCAGGCAGCTTTTCCTGCTGATACGCTAAAACATAAGCCGTTCCTTCACTGTTCATCCGCGCGGTTCGCCCGTTGCGGTGGATAAATTCATCTTCTTTGGCCGGAAGTTGGTAGTGAATGATGAACTTGATTTCGGGGATGTCGAGACCGCGTGCTGCCAGGTCGGTGGCAATAATCAACTGATGGGTTCCGTTGCGAAACTTCAGTAAGGTGCGCTCCCTGTCGATTTGCTCCATGCCGCCATGGAAACAGCCATGACTGATGTTGGCAGCATTCAGCCTTTCGCTCACGTATTGTATGCTGTCCTTGAAATTGCAAAAAATGATACCGGGCTGGTTGCCCAGGTGGCTCAGCGCATCAATCAGGGTCTCAATTTTATCCTTTGTAGGCGAGATAATCGTTTTGATGCTTAGTTGCTCAGTTTTTTCATGCAGGAAATTGATGTAACGAGGTTTCTTTAACCCTGCAAATGAAGGTATGCTGGCAGGCTTGGTGGCCGAAGTGAGCACTTTCGTTTTTACTTCCTTTAAAGCTGAAATAATTTCGCTCATCTCAGCTTCGAAACCCACTTCCAGCGATTTGTCGAATTCGTCGAGTACCAACGTTTTAATGAAATCGGTGGTGAAACTTTGCTTGCGCAGATGGTCGGCAATGCGTCCGGGAGTTCCAATCAATATAGCCGGGCGATGCTTCAGGTCGATTTTGTCCTGCGAACCGGCACGGCCCCCATAGATAGCATTGGCCTTGAAACCTGCTCCCATACTCCGCACCACCTGCTCGGTCTGCATAGCCAGCTCGCGCGATGGCACCACAATCAATAGCTGCACCTCACGACAGTCGCTATCGAGCTTAGAAAGCAGCGGCAACAGGTAAGCCAGCGTTTTACCAGTCCCGGTGGGCGATAACAAAATAGTTTCGGGATGGTTGGGTATCACTTTCCCCGCTTC